>JAHQWF010000129.1 GCA_029856055.1 Candidatus Njordarchaeota archaeon
GTTAGATGCATTATCTATTTGTATACTCTACTTAGTAATAATAAGCGGAAATGAAATCCCTTTTGATATTTTAGTTGAAGTAAGTGCATCCTTGTTTAATTCTAGCCCAGAAAAACTACAAGAAATCATACATAATCTATGTCAAATCAGTCTCATAGATTTGAAGGAGCAATTGGTCATCATAACGGATAAAGCTAAAAGATTCATTAGAGAACTTGCAGAGATAATAACTAAAATCGAACGAGGATATATAAGAGAACTACCGAGCTCTATCTCTAGTAATATGCGAATATTAAGTGAAAAAACCAAAATGTATATTGTTCACAGAAATGGTGCAATATCTTATTTTTCTATTAATAAGCTAGTTGAGTCATTGATTCTAGCAGGTATAGATTCAGATATAGCTAATAAGCTATCTGGGATCGTTACAGAGTACTTTTATAGCAGAGAAACGGTCCCAGAGGAAGAATTAATCGGTACAGTAAGAAAACTGCTTGATTTTCTAGATCCTACAGGTGAGTCGGGTATTAAATACGATTTTTTTATTAATACAAGAAGTCGGGTTCTGATAAGGTATAAAGACCTATTATTACCTTTTTCATACGATACTTTCAATTTTATCATAAGGGAGAAACTATCAGAGAAGGATTATAAGGCTATGCCAGCAATAATAGAGACTGTGGCGGCGCACTCATTAAAAACTCTGCGGGCTTTATTTAGTCTGGCATTTAAAGATACAACAAGGATAGAGCCTATTGTTATTGAGGAGCACAACCTAAATGCCATTATTGAAAAAGTGATGATGGAGGCTATCCCATTATACAACAAGCTAACAAGCGAGAATAGAGAGAAAATCATAATTGAATTAGCTAAGAGCGCAATTGTAAAGTTCGAAAGGCTCATCGAGCTAAACACTAGTCAAGGGGGAGATACTATCGAAATATTTCTAACAGCAGCAAAAAACGTTATATGGGCTGGCTTTATTTACCTAAGTCACTGGCCGCATCCGAACTTGATATCTTGTGCTTCTCTGCTTACTCAAATAATAAAGAAGAATAAACTAGAAGAATGTGTTTTAAAGTTCTGCAAACGCTTAGAAGAGTTCTCTAGAAGGGTTGCTAAACTTCTTGTGCAAATGAACTCATCACTGTTTGGTATTTTAGAATATAGATTCCTAGTCACGATCAAAGAACTATCAAAACTCGGGTTACGAATAGCAAGGCAATTAATAGATAGACTAATAATAACTAAAAGCAATAAAAAATAATGCGGAAAACACGTTTCAGAAAAAAGTCTTTATAAAAGTCAAAGAACTTATATCATAGTTTACAAAGTACTCACAAGAAAGCTTAATACGGGATGATTCATAATGAATATAATTCCACTACTAGCTCTGCTAATATTCATCGTGTTTCTAATACTCTTCCTGAAGCTCGAATTTTTCAGAAAATATCGAATGATGCTAAAAATTAGATGGAATTATGGTATGCGGCTCTTCAAGCATTTATATTACGAGGGTATTTACCTAGTTCGTCTAACAGCATTTATTAAAACACTTATCATTATCGGTGTAGCGCTCGGATTTATCATATTATTAATATTCGTAATAATTTATTTTTGGAATGAATACATTGTTTTTTTCGCGAATATCGTCCTTAACATGAATCTTTCGACAATTAGCTTCCCCAACTTCGGAGGATTAATGGGAAGATTCAATATTTTTTGGATTTTAGGTGCTATTGGGGGATCCCTGTTGTCAGTTTTTATTAAGCCAAAACTAGACAAATTTGCTGATAAGGTGAATGCCAAGCCTAACATGATTTATGTATTTGGATCTAATACTCTTACACAGCGAGTAATTAATGAATTTATAAAGTTAGGTATCGGCCCACTAATTGCACTAATTGCAGATAGAAAATATTATTGGATAGAAGAGTTAGGAAAAATCGTAGATGTGCTTATCCTAGATTCTCCAGAAGAGCTAAGAATGCCAACAATATACGATAAAATCAAATTTAAGAACGCTTTAAAGGTCATTAGCCTCGTTGATAGTTCTGAAGATAATCAGCATATAATCCTAAATGTTAGAAGAAATAACCCCAATGTGGAGATAATTGTTCTCTCCAGGAATAAACCATATATACTTGACCTGGTAGGTGAGAAGCTAGAAAATATAACGGTAATAGAGGACCTTGAAACGATTACAAGAGAGATTATACGAAGATTGGCACTTGGTTTTATACACGCGCCCGTCATAGAATCATATGTTCCTGAAGATTACATAGGCAAAGCACCAAAATTATTGGAGGAAGATTTTAATGGCAAAATAAAAGTTCTCGGAGTTAAGAGAGATAGTACAATCATTTTCCCAAACAAATTAGAGAAAGACGATAAGTTAATTATCTATTTATTACACGAAAAGGCTATACAAGAGTTTCTACAATTATTGCCTCTAGAAAAATCAGAAATTATGATAGCGGAAGAGGAGAGTGTTAAAGAGCAAGTCGCCGAAGAGCCAGAATATCGAGAAAATGAACCAAGTAAGAAAATACTGGAGAAATTGAAAGAGAAGAGCGTTGAGGAGCGCAAAAAAGAGCAGGTAAATGAGTGAGTGAATTATAAAGAGTGTATGTAGCTGATTAGGCTAGAAACGCACCTACAAAAAATCAGAAGAATATTTTTTATGAATAATTTTAATTAAGTAATAGACAAACGATTGTGAGATAAGAAAGATTGAGAATGCCCGTAAAATAAATGGTGGGTCAAATGGATAAGAAAAAAAAGATTACTGATATTCGATTACCATGGATACCGGGTTTTGTCAAACCAAATTATAAGCTTAAAATGCCGGAGATAAACTTATCAGATCCTACTAACCGAGATTTACTTTTTATTTCTACGCTGGTATTTACTGCATTAATGGCTACTGGATTTATTTTCATGCTTGTTAATCCGCCACCAGCACTTATATCTATCTCTCAAAGACCAACTATTATTTTACCGAACTTGGATAGACAAACTCTATCGGAAGGCATAGTAGTTTTTTCGTTGTTCATGATGGCTATGGGGGGACTATACTTAATTAGAAGATCCGTTGAGGTAATAACAGAGAGCGAAGCGAGAAGTCTATGGCTTGGCCTAGGCTATGTATTAGTGTTAATAGCTTTTCTGAGCCTGACATATTTCCTAATGATTAAGATAGGTGTTATTGGATCTCAATGAGTCCATGTATTAGAGACTCTATATTATGAGGTGAGTAACTTTGGTACGTGTTTTGATCACAGATGAAGTTTCTAAATTAGGATTAGAAATATTGGATAGGAACAAAATCGAGTATACATATATCCCAAATATTTCGCACGAGGAGTTGCTGAGAGTTATTCCTACATATGATGTTCTTATTGTTAGAGGAAGAACTAAAGTAACAAGAGAAGTCATAGAGAAAGCTCAGAGACTTAAACTAATTGCGCGAGTCGGTGTGGGATTAGACAACATAGATGTCAAAGAAGCTAAAAGAAGAGGTATCGAAGTGATAAATGCTGGAGCAGCTACATCGCAATCTGTAGCCGAGTTAACAGTTGGATTAATGATCGCTTTAGCTAGACCTATAATATTTGGAGATGAATCAATGAGAAGGGGGATTTGGACTAAATCATATTGTTTGGGGCGAGAATTGTACGGGAAAACGCTTGGTATTATAGGTTTAGGAAATATAGGTAGTATAGTTGCAAGTATTTGTAAAGCGATGGGACTGAATGTGATAGGTTTCGATGTCATAAGAGAGAAAGTAGATAAAGCAAATGTTGAATATAGGGAATTTAATGATTTACTTAGAGAGTCAGATATTATTTCACTGCATGTACCATTATTAGAGTCAACTAGAGGAATGATTGGTAGAAAAGAAATTAGTGAAATGCGGGATAGCGTATTAATTATTAACACTGCTAGAATGGAGTTAATAGACTTAGACGCTTTGATAGAGGGGTTAGAAAGCGGAAAAATAGGAGGTTATGCGGCGGATTCTAATCTTAAACCAAACGACATACGCGTAAAGAAATTAATGGGCTTCCCTAACGTAATACTTACGCCACATATAGGTGCCCAAACATTAGAGGCTCAAAATAGGGCTGCTGAAGTAGTTTTCGGCAAGATTGTAGAAAAAGTAAAAGAGTTAAGCAAATAATTCAGAAATATCTTCTTTTTTAACTAATGGGGTTTTCCCATAAATTTTCTCTAAGTAATTGTATATTTCGTTAAGTGTTTTCATTAATCTTTTTCCAGACGTAGTTTTAACGATTTTTTGCCTAGTTTCATTAGTCATCATCAGTGAAATCAAGAAACTATCTCTATATAAATAAAATGAAGCTAACTGTGTGACATAGGGGTAACGTTCCTTATATCTAGCATCTAGATGTTGAACAATATTTTTCTTGACTCGAAGCAGAATGTCGAGAGAAGATATAATGTCGCATAAGAGACGATCGGAAGATGAGTCAGTCAGTTGGGTTGTTATGAAAATAATTGTTTCAAATAAGAAAACTGAGGGCGAACCCATAAGAAATAGTAATGCGAACGAAGATACTGGGTCGCTAACAGATCTAAATAGAAATTGCTTAAAATAATTAGGGTTCATTAATAAGGCGGTTTTTAGAATATTCTTTCTCTCAAGTCCGCTAGTGGTTATTTCTTCTAGAATCTCATTAGCTAGCAACAAAAAATTGCTTGGAGATAATCTATCTACCATATTAATTGGTGGGGGGGTTAAAGGCGGTGGAAGTGAAAAAATTTCTGGGGGCAATTTAAGCATCGACCGTTCAGTCACTCCAATTATCTCTTCTTTTTCTTTAATTAACAAGAGTCCGAGAGATCTTAAGATGCCCATAGCTCTTTCAATATTATTATCTATGATGCCACTGAGTATCTCTATACTCGTATGAAAACTCAAGACTCCAACATCGCTATAATTACTAAAAGATTTACTAAATTCATACAATTCACGGGATTTTATGAGAAATTTTTTAAGTCGATTTAATGACTCTACATTTCTATCATTTGTTAAAAAGCATCTGGCATATCCTTCGATCAATATGATTATTGATGAAGAAAGCATTTTCGACAGAAAGCCATCCCGTTTACTAATCACTTTATTAATAGTCCGTTCGTAGAGAGCGAATAATTCTTCTTCATTCTTAAAAAGTTCTAGAAGAGGAGCCAGTTTTTTAGATATATCTTCTATAACATCTTTGTTCAATTTCTTTATCATTTCTTTTATAGAAAATGCGTAAAACCGCAACAAAACATCGAATGCATCATAGACATCTAATTTGACAAGGACGTTTTTCCATGATTCAGATTTAATAAAATTCATAAGTTGTACTATCGCGCCATCATCGAATTTAATTGAACCAAACATCTCACGTAAACTTTTTTTATCTATTTGTTGCATCACGTAGAGTGTAACTAAGAAAAAAT
Organism: Candidatus Njordarchaeota archaeon; assembly: GCA_029856055.1. Classification (GTDB taxonomy): domain Archaea; phylum Asgardarchaeota; class Njordarchaeia; order Njordarchaeales; family Njordarchaeaceae; genus Njordarchaeum. The sequence continues at coordinate 5,473 of JAHQWF010000129.1, forward strand.
ATGTAGATATGAATTCTATAACGAAAGCTCTTGCGGAAGTATAGTCTTTCAGTTCAATAAGAGTTTCTAAAATTAGTTTAGATCTCTCCAGCCAATCTGATATATTCTTCTCCTTTACAATGCTTTTATCCGTGGTTCTAATAATTATAGGATCCATATGTGATAGCGCTAATCCTGCTAACCTAATATTAGGATCTTTAGGCAAGAAGTCGAGATTCTTCGGTGTTCTAGAACTCGTAGATAGATCCTTAAGCAAAAGAAAAATGTCCCAAATTGTTGAGTATCGAGGAAATAAAATTAACTTTATTGCTCTATACTGCTTTGATAACGACATTAGCTATCGCTCCATATTCACTATTGAATTAAAAGTTTAATATATTGTATAGAGTAATAAGTCTTTCATTATTAGAGAAATTGCCAACAACAAGATTTGTTATCAAGATAACGTTGCACGCTGATTTACGCTTGGTGTATTTAATTATGACCAAGTTTATTTTCGTGACTGGAGGTGTTATTTCGGGCTTAGGGAAAGGAACGGTAGCTGCCTCGATAGCCAAACTCCTCCAATTCAGAGGGCTCTCAGTTTCTCTCATTAAATGTGATCCATACCTAAATGTAGACGCAGGTACTATGAATCCCCTAGAACATGGAGAAAACTTTGTGTGCGAAAAAATTTGGGAGTTTAAGCCAGCAAAAGGCTTTTTGTTCAGAATAGCTGAAGTAGATCAAGATTTCGGAATTTATGAAAGATTTACTGGTGAAATTGTTCACCCTAGCCATAATATAACAAGTGGGCAGATATATCTATCTGTAATTCTCAGAGAGAGGGTTGGGGAATATTTAGGAAAAACTATCCAGATAATTCCCCACGTTACAGACGAAATAATAAATAGAATTTTTATGGTTGCGAAAGAGAATAAGGATATTGTTATAACGGAGATAGGCGGAACTATAGGAGATATAGAGAGCATGCCATATCTTGAGGCAATAAGGCAATTAAGAGCAAGATTATCTCCAGGAGATACTTTTCTTATCCATGTTACCTACGTACCCTACTTAAGCACTATAAAACAGTTGAAGACAAAACCCACGCAACATAGCGTACAAAAATTGAGGGAGTATGGTCTCTATCCAGATTGCGTAGTAGCCAGAAGCGAATTTCCTCTCACTAAATATGAACGTGATAAAATAGCTTTATTTAGTGGTTTACCGCCAGAAGCTGTTATATCCGCACCCAACATAGAGTCGGTTTATGCTCTACCAATCGTTTTTGAGCAACAAGGATTAGGGGATTACATAATTAGGAAATTGAATTTATCTATAGGGAAAGGAGAAGAAAAATATAAGGAAAGAGTACGAGCATGGGAGAACGTAGTTTTAAAATTCTTTAACACAAAATACGAAGTCAAAATAGCACTTGTCGGAAAGTACACTAAGATTGTTGACTCGTACATAAGCATTATTGAGTCGCTAAGACATGCTGGTGCAGAGCTGTCTACCAAAGTAGATATATCACTTATAGATGCTTCCGAGATAGATCTATCGATCCTAGAAGAATTTGATGGGATTCTTTTAACACCTGGGTTTGGTAAAAGAGCAGCTGAGGGTATGATCAGTGCTGCGGGATACGCACTTAACAAAAAAATTCCTTTCTTAGGAATATGCTTCGGAGCACAGCTAGCTACTGTTGCATTTGCTAGAGAATTTATGGGATGGAAAAACGCTAATTCAACGGAAATAGATAAGGAGACTCCGTATCCAGTTGTGGATCTTCTTGAGGAGCAAAGAGGTATAGATGAGAAGGGTGGCACGATGAGATTAGGAGGATTAGCTGTTTTAATTAAGAGGAACACTAAGCTGTGGAACGCATATAAGAAGGAGAAAGTTGTTGAGAGATTTAGGCATAGATACCATATAATTAGAAGGTATGCCATGCAAATGAAGAAGAAAGGATTCATAATAAATGCAGAGGATGCTGATAAAAATATAGCGGGATTTGAAATTAGTTGGCATCCATTCTTCATAGGAGTGCAATTCCATCCTGAGTTTAAGAGTCGTCCATGGAATCCATCACCTGTCTATCTAGAATTTGTTAGAACTGTTTTAGAATTAAAAAGGTAAATCTTCAATTTCTCGATGTATTGTTTATTTCACTTATTAAGCCCATAGCGATGAGGTCGTTTAGGCACTTTTAAGTAGCTTTCTTATCCTCCATCTATGACGTATATCACCAAACAGTTTCTTCGCGGTTCTTCTTAAGCTTCGAGTTTTAATTAATACATCTAATATTTTTCTTTCCGAGTCACTTAAATCAAGGTGCTCTAAAGCCAACTTAGCTATTTCATGAGGAGTTATTTTGCTCCAAATAGCATTTTCGGGTATATCTAATAACTCAGTAACCTTGAATTCGATAATTGTTACTGTGTCATCATCATTTAAATTTCCATAAAGCTTTTTCAACTCTCTAATCAACTCATCTTTTGAATTCAATCCATCTAATTTTGCGTCTTGGTCAGTCAAATCCTTTATCTTCTTGTATTTAACAGAAGTTATAAGCGCCTTTGCTATGATTCTTCCACCTGCATGTATTAATATTTCTCATGAAAATATCTTGACTTTACCTAATCTAATAGTGGCTCTCTTCTTCCCGCTCCGAATAGCGCCAATAAACTTGCTTTTCAGCATTATATGGCGGCTGACGTATTTTAGTACCATACATACACCTGTAATATACATGCAACCTTTAACCTAATGAATGATTTATAAAGAGCTAAAGCGAGTGAAGTAATATAAGGTTAAGATCGGTGAGCAAAATTGAGCACTAAAAAAAGTGAGATAGATGAACTCTACAAAAAAATTACTGAAAAAGACGAGGATTACCTTAAGAAATATAGATTTACGCTATGGGTGAATTTTCTAGGACCACGTACATCCTATAGAGAGTTCAGGCTCCATCAAGTTGACGATATGGAGGTTTTCGCAATATTTGGTTTTAAACTACTTATTAATGGTGATCAGTTAATAAGATCCATGAAGGCGTTTGAGATCACGAGAAATTTATTCGTATTTAAGGAATCAGCTAATGAGGAGGATTGGAAGAAATTGGTAGAAATGATAATTAATGGAAAAAAACCTAGAATAATTTTTGATAGTGCTTTCAGAAGAAGTCTAGGATTATCTGATAATCTAGCTGACCTAGATATCTTCGTTCTTTCAATAACAAAATATGAGTAAAAGCTTAGTGTGATAGATATGATTGAAAGGAGAATAATCGCTATTCTAACAGATTTTAGTCTGAGAGACAATTACATTGGAGTGATGAAGGGTGTTATTTTAAGTATTAATCCAAGAGCAATTATAGTGGATCTTGCTCATGGAGTACCGAAATTTAATATTAGGAAAGGAGCATTCTTATTATTGTCAGCATATAAATATTTTCCAAAAAACACTATTTTTCTCTGCGTTATTGATCCTGGAGTTGGCACAGGGCGAGAAGGAATACTACTAAAGACAAAGAACTATTATTTCATAGGTCCTAATAATGGTTTATTCACATTTGTTGCTCAAGAAGATGGAATTGTGCAGATAATAAAGCTGCGAAACGAAAAGTTCTTTGTTAAGCCAGCGTCAAAGACCTTTCATGGAAGAGATATCTTTGCACCGGTCTCAGCTTATTTATCTCTTGGGTTTAAGCCCGAGGAGCTTGGACGGGTAATGAGTTTAAATGAACTTCATAGAATCGAAATAATGGAACCAGTAATTCATCATGATTATCTCGAGGGCGAAATCATATATGTTGATGATTTCGGAAACTGTGTAACAAATATTCCTGGGAGCGCGCTTAGTAGCTACAAGAAAGATTCTGTATTTTGGGTATTAAGAGAGGATAAAAGATATGTTGTTAGATTATCAGAGACTTATGGATCTGCTGAGAAAGGCGAGGGAATTATCCTAGTAGGTAGTCATGGATTTGTTGAAATAGCAGTCAATCAAGGATCTGCGGCACAAAGATATGGACTTAAGGAAGGCGCCAGAATAAGAATAGAGTTGGGATAATGCGCGTCACTTAGATTCGACAGTATCAGCTACAGATACCGTTTCGCTATTTTTAGAGATAACATTTATTATATTTTCTACCTCATCAGCGTCGAAGAAATCATAGATATCTATTGGCGTTAATCTCTTTAAATCCTCATTTATTATTATCTCATCGAAAGAATTAATTAATTCACCGATATTGTCTTTTGTCTCAATGTTTGATTCTATGGGTTTCTCAAGCTTCCTATCAGTGATTTTTCTGTGAGTTATTACCCTCATTCTGAAATTGCCGTTTTCATTTAATTTGTCGTTTGATGCCTCTATGAAGATAATCCCTGTCTTATCTTTCTTCTCCGCTTCGATCACGATCTCTACTAACCCAGAAGTTTTCGCCCACAATATATAGTCGCTTCTAAGTACACTGTTTATGACATGTATTAAATATTTCTTAACAGCGTTGTAATCATGTATAATAAGAGCATCTGAAAAGCCTTTTCTAACCAATAATATACCCCTATATCGATAAAGAAAATAACCATTAATCTTAACCGAAGACATCTTTATTTTCCTATTTTTCCTTATCGAATCAAGAACATCCACTATAACTTGAGTAATCTTTTCTGCTCGTACATGAGCGATTATGGGCAATATAAAACACCTCTCATAGAGTTTCATATAAGTCCAATGCGATTTCCCATGCGCTCTTATCGTTAGGAGATACTCGAATTAATCGCACTAAAGAACCCTTCAAAGCAACTCTTGTTTCCTCGTACATTTCATCTGTTATCGCTATTAGATATACAGGCATTTTATAAGCCCATGTACGCAGAGACTCTCTCACCTCGTGTCGATTTATATCCCAGATTGCTGTATCTGAGATTAATATTAGAGCTCCTAAACTATTTATTTGAGAAAGATGTTCAGCCACTATCTTTATGGCGCCCCTCAGATTAGTTCCTCCATCAGCCATAAGTCTAAGCACGATGTCCTCAACAGCATCATATTCAAACGAGGGAGGGATGCCCTCCCAAGCACCGCTAGAGAAAGTCACTAATGCAATAGAGTCCTCATATTTCTTGGCCATTTCTATCATAGCTACTGCCACATCAATTGCGGTTTCCAGAGGATTACCATTCATGCTACCAGAAGTATCTATAACTACTTCTAAATGGGTGATTCCTCTTTTCGGACGTCCCTCATTATCTTCTTCATAAAGATTCTTTAGGGTCGTTAAGTTTGGAACTAATTTTCCAAATGTCTCGATAGACATCTCTATGTTCAACTCACTTTCATCATCTCCAATTTCCCATATGCTTTGTCCCCGCATAGCTAATTTTCTTCTCCCAATTTGCTTATCACGTAAAGCAGAAAGTATTTTTTCAAATCGTACTCTTCTAACAGCAGCTAGATATCGCCTTTGAGATAGAAGTTTCTGCATAAGTTTCAATCTATCAGAGTATCCTGGTAATTTTCCACTAATTTTATCTTTTGCACCCCTCTCTTCTTTATCACTTCTTTTATCTAGCTCCTTAGCGACCTCAATAGCATGTTTTTCATCAATTTTAGCAAGCTTCATTAATTCCTGAGGCGTAATGTTTTTCTCTCTACAGTTACTAGCAGTTCTCCAGTTTCTTCCCCATGTTTTTTCTTTTTCCTCCTTATTTGGATTTCCTAGTGATATTAAGAATTCGGAAAGAGATCTTTTCAGGGCATCTCTCTTCATTTCGAATTTTATTAATCTCTTGATAATAGTAAAGAAATCCGAAACCTTTGACTCGAAATCTATTCTAGAAGATAGAGTATCAAATATCCTTTGGACGATGTATTTATTTTCATCAGAACATTTCCCGCTTAATAAGTAGCTGAAGTAATCACTAACAACCTGGGTCAAAGGAGATTTATGTTGAGTCTTAGTAATTTTATATCGCATCCAGATAAGAGGGTCGCGAGCAATTTCTTTAGTCTTTCTATTGCGACTAAGTGATGTGAAACTATAAAATGCCGAGAATAACGCTGATAACCATGATACAGTAGGGGATTTCCAGTCTACGTCGAAAATTTTCGAGACGAGAGACCTTAATAACAAGCGATTAATTTCGGTTCTAGGAGCTATACTGTGATACCCTAATCCTAATAATAAGTAGTATTTCTCATCTGGATGCAGAAAATCCCCTTGCGGGATTCTTGGGAGTGTTATCTCGCCCCACTCAGATATAAAATTTTTAAGGGGAGAGATTATGCGAAAAGAGGGATACATGCCGTAAGTCTGACTTATTTTTAGTAGAATTTTATGGAATTCCCTTGACGGTATCGATGATGAATGAATCTTTCTTATCACTAATTTATCCATATACTCACTCTCCCTCTATTCTCTCTCTTATCTTGTGCGCTATATCTATTGTTTTTGTTCTGATTGTTATAAAGCCGCCAGAAACCTTGGCTACTAAATATTCATTCTGGATAACTTTTATTTGTCCATTCAGCAACTTAGCTATGTCCTCTGGATCAAAGTTGAATTGAGATAGCACATTTTTAATTCTCTCGCTCATTCCTGGCATCATTAAGGAGACTCTGATAGTGAATTCCTCTAGCTTAGCTAAAAGTAATTTAGTTAGATGTTCTACATCTTCAGGCAACGCTTTATTTAACTTATTCAATAGTTCCATTACATCATCTAATCTAATATTGTCAAAAGATAAGATATCCATAATCCTTGGTTTTAATTCCTTCACAATTGCTTGAGAGTGAGCCAGAAATCTTTCCTTAACTAAGCTATATAGTTGTTGTAAAACTAAATCCCCTCTAGTATCGTCACCAAAAGCTAATTTTCTGAGTTCTTTAACGGCCTCGAACTCTACATCTCCGTTTCCTGATAATATGCTAGGATAGTACTCTTCAAGTACATTTAATAAAAATGTGTCCAATTTACTTCTAAGTGCTTTAATAGCGAGAGCGAGACCTCGGGCCCAAAAACCAATATTTTCTTCGCCATTCTCAACGAAGTACCACTTACTTTTTAATAAATTATTAAGCACATTCTTGCTCCATTCCCATGGATTCGGTATCTCTGCTCTAATAGATGTCGTTAACTCAATTCTATGAGAGACAACCCATGGTACAGCCCAAATTACGTCCTCATAACTTATTTCACTTCGGCCATAGAACCAAGCTCTCGCTTTTGAGAAGAGAATGGCTGAGATTATCGCTCTTTCTCCTGGTGGGATCGTGATCTGAGAACATATCTCATTAGAATATTCGCATTGCGCACAAACTAATCTCATATATCCTGGCATTATTTTTGATTTATCGTATTTGCATACACGGAAAGCCCAAATTAACATATTTGCAAATAAACTTATTCGAAGTGGCACATATACCTTGCTGACATCACGCCATATATCCTCTAAATCACTTATTGAAATGATTTTAGGCATGGTCTCTGCTAGATCTCTAATTTCTTTTTCCTGCAGAAACATTTGGCTAATAATCCTTAGTGAACCCCTCATTTCAGCAAAAGGTATATAAGCTGAAACCATAAATCGTGTTTTCAGCGCACGATCAATATCTCCACGATAAGGATTCATGTCAGCGAAAGCTATGAATGAGGGGGTCTGGAACTTGATTCCACCATATTCGATCTCATGTTCCTCCAGTAATGATAATAGTGCATCTTGAACGGCTTTGCTGAACCTATTGATCTCGTTAATAAATTTGATCCTTGATTTAACTATCGGTCTAATTATGAATTCTTCTTTTCCCTCAGTAATTAGCTTTACGATATTTGTAGTAACTAAAACTTTTTGTAAGGTTTTTTCAGGCGCACCAATTATCTTAGCATATATGATTTCATCAGAATTATTTGAGAAAATACTGCTGGCAATTAATCTAACTAAGGTGGTTTTTCCAGCTTCAGGGGGGCCTATTAAAAGCACTCGAGAGTCTCTTACGAGTATTGAAGCTATTATTAATTCCTGTAAGGATCTATCATTAGTGTACCATCTAGAAAATATTTCGTCATATAACTCCAATATCTTGTCTCTATGGACGAATGTTGGCTTCTCCTTTTTCTCTTCCGTTGAACTCAAATTCATGATAAAAAGCATCTCCAGTCAATATTATTTGAAAAATTGTATAGTTAAGGTGAAGCTTTAATATTTAGCATTTTAGACAGAATACAAGTAAAAGAGTTAAGTGTTCAGTTTTAAATATCAAAATAACCCTCGTCTTCTTTACTTTCCTCTATTTCCTCTTCCCTAGCGTCCTCAACGATATTTCTTGAAACGTAGATCTCGGCACTAGCTCTTAAGGCTACTAAAATAGCATGGGAAGGAACCATTTGTAGGGTGATAGGCTTTCCAAAGCCTTCAGGTATCAAATCTAATTCAGCTACATAGACATTATATTGAGGTATTATGTCAGTTATTCTTGCTCTCTTGACTTCGGCTAGCTCAATTATAGCTTGCGATAACGTTAAACGGGGATCTGGCGTGTCTAAAGGTATATCTTTTTTTATTTTTCTGCTCTCTAATACTTGCCATATCTCCAAAGCAATGTTTTGAGGTATACCTCCCATCCGAAAGACGGATCCATCCTCAAGTTTCATTTCCAAAACTGGTTTAGTGATATTAGATAACACTGATGGATTAACTATTGGGGATACTGGGGGTAGGGTCATAAGAGGGACTGGAAATAATGGTCTAAGTTTTACTACCTGTAGATAATGTTTCCTATCTTCGAAGCCTTCCTCATTATCCAAGATAACACACCTGTAATAATTACAAATATAACTATAAGATTTCCGATACCTTTAAAGTTTCTCTTTTATTTCTTTTGTTAACAATACCTAAATTTAAGAGAGGGCTATGCTAGTGGTTAATTCATATAGGTTATTGCTCGAAGTTGAAGACATTTCAGACATCTGCAGATTTGTGAGCACGGTAAGCTTGATCTTCAGAACAAGACCACAGCTAGTTCTAGCTACGAAACAAAACAATAAATATATCTATACATTTGCTTTTAACATTTACTTGTTTAGTGGAAAAAGCGACGTTGTTGTGCTATATACTGAATCGGATTTAAAACCAAAAAAATATATTCGATATGTTGATTCGCCGATCGAGAAATACGAATTTACAGATAACACTAACAATCCCGTTGGAATGTATATACCAGTTATATTGCTCGAGAAGTTACCAACAGTATTTGATCCAACCATTAATAAAATTGAGCTGAAGATGCATTCTAATCATGGTATACATATCGGAGATGAGCATGTTCCTGATGATATGAAAGCATTAGTAGGTATCATAGTAGTTGATTTTAATGATTTTGTAAGACTCACGGTTGAAAGAAAAGAAATACGGGGGGTATCTTTTACAGCTAATATAAATAGTAACACGGTATACTTCGCTTTTGGTGAACCACTAGGTATAGGTGATAAGCTTTATGGTAAAATATACTTATCAAAGGGGCCTGAGATGCACAAAAAGTTTTTTTCATTAAATAACGAGGGAGAAATACTGTGGTTTAATGGAAAGAGAGACCCATCATTAGCATATACTGCTGTGATCAATGTGGAGAGTATGTCTAATAGTTTTATTGAATTTATTAAATCAGTCGCTCACTTCGACTAGAAACTCAATCACATCTCCATCTCTCAGATTAAGTTTTTTCCTAAGATTAATTGACGCTACGATTTCGAAAACGCTTTCTGGATGTATACTTCTCATAGGTCTCAAAATTAATATTTTAAGTCTTCCAAGTCTTCCTAATGAATACTTTATTTCACCGAAGGTACTTGGCTTAAATCGATGGGGCAATTCATCTATCTGTAAATTCCCGTCTTCAACCAAGACGTTTAGTGTCCCTAAAAAAGGATCGGCTCCTAATAATGATTTGAAAAGAGAGAAATATGGATTTTGTTTGACATAATATCTCCCCTTACCTATACCCGATATGACTCTCCCTCGCACTTTCTTTATTTTTGTCATCATTGAGCACCTTTCTACAAAAAGATATTTTCTGTGCCAATTGGAGTGTTTTCTCGCATGATCTTAATTGTTGCCCTCTTCACTTTATCTCTAAATTTATCTGTTGTATAAACTCTTATAGCGTAGAAATATCCCTCCATCGATTTTGTGAATTTAGAGATTCTATTC
>JAHQWF010000141.1 GCA_029856055.1 Candidatus Njordarchaeota archaeon
CCTATACGAGCCATAACCTATCACCTCCCCGGATTGGCAATGAGGACATGAGACTTCACCACCCCACCTTAACTCGATTATAACCTTAAGGCAGTCCTCATCCCTAGGCACAAAAAGCCTATCCAAGTCTGTAAAGAACACCTTGAAAGACAAAAACAGACCCAAAATATATAAAAGGCAAATATAAAATATATATTTCCAACAATCAACCCAAGAAGAACCAAAATTCTAAGGAATTGTTAGGCTGTGATAAGTCTTCTTTCTCCATGCGGTTTTCCTCAAGATATATCGAACATATAGATTCCTCAGGAAATGAATAGCTACGGTTGTATCTATGTTTCTTGGGCAAGCTATCGTGCATGCTCCACAGTTCAAGCAATTATAGATAACGTCACTTATTTCGTCAATTTCTATAATTTGATTTCTCATCACATCCGAGGTGAAATAGTTAGGAGATATAAATGCCTTTCCTAAAGTTTCATGAATGACTGGACAGACACTAAAGCATAAAAGGCATCTGATACAATCATCTGGGTTAGGCAGCAATATATCATTAGGGTTCTTCTTCATTAAATCACCTTGGCTAGCTCTTCATGAAGCTTATATGAGGTAGCAAGCGTTACTCCTAATCCTGATTTCTCGGAGTTATAATCATAACCACCTATTACTGAACCTACTACATGTAAATTGCTTAGAATAGGGGCTCCTCGCTCATTGATAGGTTGCATTAGTTCATTTATTTTGAATCCTATTTTATTTAATTCATGTTGCCCAAATAAATCGGAATTGAAAATATTTTTGTCTAGTTTAGCTACCCTTAGGTTGAACACCGTATCAACTAATTCTTTTTTTAATAAATCTCTATTCAAAACTATTTTTAATCCACCGCCAATTAAATCTCCAGTGGCTAAGATATACTTTTGAGACGAAATCTCAATCTCTTTATCATTCTTAATTGCCACTAATTTAATCACTTCTTTACCCTTAATATCTCCTTTCAAATCATCGATATGCATTACAGACACATTATGTTTCCTCGCTAATCGCCAAAGAAAATTAACTAATCTGATACCAGCCCTATATGGTGGAGGCGATGGAGTTTCGTAAATTGGTGCATGTTCCTGTAAGGACTTTATCCTACTTATGTCATCAAAAATTGCAGGAATTAATATTGCGTCGGGTGAGTAATCATTTACTATTTTTTCTAGCTTCATTATAAGTAATCTCTTGTATTTTTCCTGCTTTAAAATACTATTAAGGTAATGGATTGAAGGAATAGTAATCTCTAGATTGATTCTAATTGCATCTATCCGTATGTCGTTATATCCAAATATTTTTGCAGAAGTCTTCAGTAATCTGGCCTGTAGCCTAGGATTATAATCGTAAATTCCTTTGAACCCGAGGAGTAAATATTGCTTTCCATGCTCTATTATCGCTCCTTCCATACATTTCTGGATCAAGGCGGTTGTTTTAACAGTGCCTGTGAACGTAATTACGTTTCTGTTAGTTTCTATATTGCCAATAAGGAATGAAGAAATATCATCGATTTTGTTAATAGCTTGGTTCATTAAGTTACTGAGTTTACTTATATCTCCATTAGATACAATTAAATAGGGATGGGAGTCAGGTAATTCATTAAAACCATCTCTGAAGGATTCAAGAACCTTGTTCTTAACGAATCCCAGTATATCAAAGCACCCCGACGACATAGCAGTCGCTCCATAACCCTTAGTTAAAATAATAACTTTTTTCCCTCGCTTAGCCAAATAAATAGATGTGAGTAATCCAGCTGCGCCTGAACCAATAACTATGACATCGGAATTAATTTTCTTCACTTCCATCACTCGTGGATTCTTTATTTTCTTTATCTAAAAATCTAGCTACATGATCCAAATTTCCCAGCATATTAAAAATACTAACAAGTAGTAAGTTCTGAGCGGCGAGGTTTTCGAAGGCTATTGTAACTGTGTTTCGCCATCTTCTACGGAGATGACTAATTAAATCTTCCTCAACGATATTTTCATAATCACTATACGTATCAAGAAGGATACCAGCAATCTTAAACACACAATTCTGACCGTGACATGGCCCCATAGATGCGCGAGTTCTTCCCATAACATCGCCTATCGTTTTAGCGCCAGCTTTACTTATCGAGTAAGCTATTTCTTCGCTAGTAACCTGCTCGCAAAAACAAATAATGCTACCTTGATACAACTTATGTGAAACTGATAGATCACCCCATCTCCTAATAGATCTCAATAATAAAGATTTAGGAACATCTCTCTTTTTCAAAAACTTACTAAGCGTAATAACATCATAATAGCCTGGTAATGGCTCCTTATGTGTTCTACAATTCTTACTTACACCTAACTTCTCCGCAACGATATCAGAGAGTTTCTCAGCCATCAACCTATAAGTTGTTAGTTTGCCGCCACCAATAGTTATCAATCCTATCAAATCATCTTCCCTCTCGTGATCAATTATGGTGAAAGTTCGTTTTGCTTCTCTTCTCCACCCACCTATTAATGGTCTAGGCCCAGCGAAAAACCTTATAGGCCGGGTATCCATGATATCTCGATATAGTTCTGATCCCTCCCGATATAGAGTTAATAATTCTTCATCAGTCGCAATGAAATCATCGGGATTACTTACTTCTATTGATGTAGTACCAAGTATTGTTGTTGAGTAACTAGGCACAAATATATCTCCATCGCTAGGTGGTCGCAACCTATTAATAACCATATTAAATATTCTTCTTGAAAAAACTATTAAGGAACCCTTATTCGGTTTGGTAGGTATCTCTAAACCCAATCTCTTACCAAGTAATCCACTCCATGCACCAGATGCATTAACAATGATATCCGCGTGAAAAACTTTAGAAGCCCGCCTAATTTTATCAAGTACTTTAACACCAATAACTTGGTTTTTCTTAACAATGAAATCTACAACCTCATGATAAGTCAAGATACTAGCTCCGTTATTTATTGCATCAAACATGTTTAATAAAGTAAGTTTAAAAGGGTCAACTGCTGCATCATTAACGAAGTAGCCTGTTTCAAGGTTATCTTTTCTTAGATTAGGCTCTAATTCAATTATCTCTCCTTTAGTTAATCTCTCGCATTTAACTCCCGTTCTTCTACAGCTCACTTCAAACTTATCAACATAATCCACTGGATCGCTACGCGTTCTAATAAATAATCCCCCAGTTTCCTCAATTACATGGCCAGCTATACCTCGTAGAATAAGGTTTTCACGAGCGCACTCAACGGCTGACTCGGGATCCTTAACAACGTATCTAGCACCACTATGTAGTAAACCATGGGATCTTCCAGTGGCTCCAGACGCGACATCATTACGCTCAAGGAGTAACAGATTCAAACCTCTCATAGATAAATCTCTAGCTATACCAAGTCCAGTTATACCACCACCAACAACAATTACATCGAATCTCTCGCCCATGTGGACGCCTCAGTAACTATTAATTTTGCAGAATTTTTCTTAGCTCATTAGTCTCATCGTGGATAAAAACTATGTTTTTTAGAAAGGCACTGATTTTTTCATCAGGATTATTAACTTTCTCTCTGAGTTCATCTAGGGTAATAACAGCGACGCTCTTAGCATCTGGATAAAGATGCTTTGTTAAGCCCATTAACCTAATTGAGTCATCTATCATTATGGGTGAGCGCTCTCTAAAAACCACTAGAACACCGATATAATCTTGCTGAGGGAGCTCATAAACAATCATACCTATAAAATTATCCCCATAATAATTCTTAATATGATTAATTAACTCGCTGAATTCGGTTACCAAATTAATCTACCTGAAAAACATGCAACAATTTTAAAATGGTATTTTTTGATTAAAAACAGATATCATAACACTTTAATATTACATCTATATAATCCGTGATAAATATGGGTAAGATAAGGCAATACATGGAGCTCTTCAAAATAAAGCAGAGTTCCTTACTAGTGTTATCAGGGGTTTTTGGATATTTGATCGCTGCTGGGACAGATATTCATTGGCAAACTTTTCTTTTATTCTTAATAGCTAGTATTCTTTCCGTATGTGGTACAACAGGAATAAACATGTACTTCGATAAGGATATTGATGCTCAGATGTTCAGAACCATGAATAGACCATTACCAGCTCAGAGATTAGATCCGATCGAAGCCCACGTAGTATCATTAGTCATGACCTGGATTGGTGTAGCTATAGGATTCATTATAAATCTTTGGGTGGGAATAACGATCCTAATCGGTTATATAGTGGACGCTTATGTATACTCAGCATTACTAAAGAGGAGAACTCCACTAAATATAGTTATCGGAGCTATAGCTGGAGGAATGCCTATTCTTGGAGGATACATAGCTTACACGGGTGTGCCCGACATCAAGGGATTAATTTTATCAACATTAATAATGTTATGGGCCATTCTACACATATGGTTCATAGCGATATATTATCTAGAGGATTACAAGAAAGCTAAAGTGCCAATGCTTCCTGTTGTGATAGGGCCTGTGAAAACAGCAAAAGTATCAATACTAATATCAATACTAATGACAGCATTGATATATTTCCTATGGATTATTAAGAAAGCGACATTACTCCCAGTAATAGTTAGCACAACACTTGAACTAGGTATAGTGCTGACAGCAATAAGATACATCAGAACCAATAATAAGAAAATAGCAAGAAAGATCTTCAAGTTCCTTAGCCCATATCAAGTTCTAGTACTCCTATCACTCTACCTAGAACACTTCATACAAATAGAACAATTCTTAGTAAGCATATTATGAGAAAT
>JAHQWF010000009.1 GCA_029856055.1 Candidatus Njordarchaeota archaeon
CATTTATTATGTTAGCTGGTATACCGTCATCGGAAATAATTATGTCTTCTGGCCATACTAGTATTTTATTTGTTTTGGATTCGCATGGTAGTTTATTAATGTCATTTAATTCTGTGATATTGATTATATTTACTCCTAGAAACTTAGCTATCTCCTCATCTCTCGGATTATAATATACTTCACTTGGTTTTCCCACCTGTCTTATAGTTCCGTCAAGCATTATAGCTAATTTATCAGCTATTTGAAATGCTTCTTCTTGGTCATGTGTAACGAATATCGTGGTTATCCCTAGTTCTTTTTGTATGCTTCTTAATTCCCATCTCAGTTCATCTCTTAGCAGCGGGTCTAGATTAGCGAATGGTTCATCCATTAATAATACTTTTGGATTTATTGCAATAGCTCTAGCGATAGCAACTCTTTGTTGCTGTCCTCCACTCAATTCTCTCGGATACCTATTCTCTAATCCCGCTAACCTAAACATCTCAATTAATTCTTTGACTCTCTCTCTAATACGATTAACGGGCCATTTTCTAGCTTCTAAACCAAAAGCTATATTCTCCCAGACTGTCATATGCGGGAATAAAGCTAGTGATTGGAAAACTATTCCTACATTCCTTTCTCTAGAATTTAGGTTTGTGACATCTATGTTATCGAAATAGATTTTTCCTTTGTCAGGTTTAATGATTCCCGCTATTATTTTCAGTGTTGTTGTTTTTCCTACGCCAGATGGGCCAAGAATAACGGCTAATTCTCCATCTCGTACCTCTAATGAAAGATCTCTAAGAACTTGTGTCTGACCATATGATTTCCAGATCTTATCTAGTTTAATTGAGACCATGGAATAACCCTATGACAATATTTTTAATTCCTTATTAAGATAATTACTAGCACGAATCAAGTTTAATTATTAATTTGGCAAGGATGTCGAAGTCTTCTATATTGATTGTTAAATGAGCATTTTCTATAACTTCATTATCTTTTGGCATATAAGCTATTCCTAATCCAACATAATCGAAAACAGGTATATCATTTTTCCAATCTCCTATATGAATCACTCTTTCTGGACTTAAGTTATTTTTCTCCAGATATTTCTTTAGCCCTATCTCTTTTCTAAGATTTAATTCCGATAAATCTCTGATTATCCCATCTATCACCATTGTTTTTGAGCTAATGTAACCATCGATAGGTACTTTTTCTCTAACACCATCGCAGAACAGATCTATATTATCGGTTAAAATCATGACTCTAAAGCCGTATTTCCTCAACCTATCGATGGCATTTTCAATGTTTTTTGCTAGAGGGATCTCCTTGATAGTATTAATTATGTCAATAGCTTTTAGCCCTATTAATAGCTTAAATTGCTCCGTTGTAGCTTTTTCATAGTTTAGCTCGAAATTATCTCTTAATAGTTTCTCGAATTCATAGTACTTTTCAAGACGCTCTGGGGCTAATCTTTTTAATACGTATTCCTCTGTTATTACTCTAGATATTGTACCATCGAGATCAATAGTAATGAGATCATACCTAATGCCCAATTCATTCACCTAAAAAAGAATAAGAAAAAATACGATAAAATGGGTATTTAGACTTAACGGATATCTTCTGCTGTAGTCCAAGCATGTGCGAGAAAGTCGTGAGAGGCCATTATCCATTCATGGGATGTTGTTGCTACACCCATAACTTGCTCAGAATCTTCAATCTTTTCTGGTAGAGTTGCAAATACGGCTTCTTTGTCATCTACTATAGCACCTAGGATAATCCCTCGTTTATAGTTTCTTATTAGAGTTCTAGGCCTTGATTTCAATCTCTCTAGTATTCTAGCATGATCTGCTTTTGCTGGATTTATTCCCGCCGCTATCTGAACCCTAGCGAATTCCTTTAATTTTAATATTTGATCAACTGGTACATAATTTACGTCTGGTGTAACTATTAGTACTATGTTCTGGGCTCTACTTATCATGTCTTGGATGTGTGCAAGTATTCCTTTTAGTCCCTTAATAACCCAAACTCTTGCTAGTTCAGGTATCTCCCTCTTCACTGTCTCTTGATAAAGCTCCATCATTGCTTTTTGACCTTCACTGAAAACATTGATCATGTCCTTTATCCCTGTTAATACACTCTCTGTTATTATTGATTCAAGCCCAGATCTCAGTTGAGATGCGCTTTCTTCTATCTTAGAGACTATGTTCTCTATTATTTTCTCTGAGCTCGATTTGAGATCATCTATTGATTTCTTCTTAAGCTCATCTAATGCATTAACTAAGTTCTCCGTTGATTTCTCTGCCTCCCGTATTAATTGGTTTCTTAATTGATTTAGACTATCTCTAGCTTCTTGACTTAATTTGTTTAGGGTCTCCATTGTCTCGCTCTCTATTTTATTGGTTAGCTCGTCGAACGATCTAACTGTCTCATTTAATTTTTCCGCAAATTTTTTTGTCATTTCCTCTCCTGTTTTCTTCAGATTTTCAATATTTGCTTCTAGTTCTTGGATAAGTCTGCTTCTAGTCTCTGTTAATTGGTTCTCTAACTTGTTAACATTTTCTTTGAATGCATCTAGATAATTTATTCTAACTCTCTCTAATTCCGTTTTTAATGAATTTAGCATTGATTGCAGTGATTCAGTCATTGATGAAGATAATGTCTCCATAGCACTTCTTAAGGAATTTATTGAGCTTCTGACACTCTCTATTAATGATCCTCGCGTTTGAGTTACTGAGTCAGACAACGTTGATAGCGCATTGGTAGTTTTGCTAGAAACATCCTCTAATTGTGCACGAACTATTTCTAAGAGATTATTCAGTGTGCCCTGAATTGTACTGACTTGATTGCTTAGATTTTCAACCAAGATATCTAAAGACTCTGTTAGGCTTGTCATGGCTTTCTCTAATTCCTGACCTATTTTCTCTGTTGTTTGAGTTATAGTTCCCGAGACATTAGATATCGTGTTTGATAAGCTCTCACTTACTCCTACGAAAACATTATTAAGTCCGGATGACAAGTTCTCTATTAAATTAGACACATTATTTATTACATTAGTTGCTATTTCTTCAGTTGTGTTACCTACTAAAACTGCTGTTTTGCTAACTTGATTAGCTATAGCTGATGTATATTCTCTAGAGCTCTCAGCTAGTTCTTTACTTAGATTGTAAATTGACTCATCAATCTTACTTAATGTAGTTCTAATATGTTCGCCGAAAAGAGCCGTCGATTGATTAATCTGATTTAAAACATTATTACTTATTTCTAAAGATTGCTCATTTACACCGTCTACAATAGATTTAATTGATGAACTTACTCTAGAGAACAGTTCTTCAAAACTTTTTTCCATCTGATCTCCTAGGTCGCTCACGATTTTTGATAATACTTCCTTTATATCTTCCCTGAATACATCTATTTGTTTTGACATCTCTCTTAAGCTTGCGTCAAGAGACTTTCTCATTTTTTCTTCGAATCCATAAAGTAATTTTCCAAAGTTATCGAATTCCTCTATGAATAGCTTATAGGGCGGGATAATCTCATATCTTGGTGGTGCTGTTGCGATCTCCCTCACCAATCCCTGGTGACTTAATTCTTGTAGAGCCACAGAAACAGTATCGTAATTTAAACCACTAGTCATTGATAATTCCGCTATTGTTTGTGGTCCGCGTCCTAACGCGTGTAAATAGACTCTTCTAGCATTTTCTGATAATCCTAGTCTTGTTAAAATTTTATCTATAGCAGACATATTAACATACACCTAAGAAAAAGTTGTTACGTATATTATATTTTAAAAAATATAAAATATTTTTGAATTGAAATCATTAATTAATTTGAATTACGAACTAATTTTATGATACTAATACTATAAGTTTTCTTAGTCCACATGAAGCAGTATTTAATCTCTATTTTTCTCAATCTATTGCTAGAACTATGTTTTATAATGGGAATTTCAATCCCTTTTCGCTGAGGATATTCTTATGTTGTTCTACAAAGGCTCTGTATAAGTCCTGTGGGAACCATCTCAAAACAAGATTCGTTATCTCTTCCTTATCTGCCTCCTTCAGTTTCTTTCCGAATGCATCACTTAGGAGTAACTCCTTATGTTTCGAGAAAAATTGCTTTCTTATGTCATCAGGAAGAACCGAGATAAACTCTTCTAATTCACTTAAATCGCTCTCTAGAATTTTATTATCAAAATCCTTACTAAATATGAATGATCTCATAGGGCTTAATAATCCAGGTCTTGATGGTGCTGAGACATTATGAATCATCGATACTATATCTCGAATTGAAAGCCTTCTTGAATATTCCATTAAGTTCTTCATAAACCTTGAATTAAACTCTTTTCTCAAATCTTTAGGCAACTTATCAAAAATTTTGGCTATTGTTTTTATATCTGCTTTGTCAATTTTTTCAGCGATAACATCTCCAAATTGGTCTAGAACCTCACCGAATATTTCGGCAGGCAAAATAAGAATAAAATCAATAACATCTGCTGGTTCAGATTCTTTTAGTTTTTTATAGAACTCTTCGCTAAATAACTTATCCTTATTTTTATTAATCAAATTCAATCTATCTCTGTCGGTTAATCCCTCAAGCTCTTGATTTAAGTCTTTTAACTCCTTATCTAGAAGATTCATTATCAAACACCATTTTAAACAATTAAATAAAACAGATCTCAACACTATTATAAAAATATATTAGTTAGAATCAAAAATACTTATCTTATCATTGACCTATGAAACAAAATCTTTCATATCATATTTGAATAATCTTCAGATAATATAGTTTATTTTTATTTGTTTCTA
>JAHQWF010000038.1 GCA_029856055.1 Candidatus Njordarchaeota archaeon
TATTTCTTTTAATTTATTCATTATATCTTCAGGAATTGAGAGCTTTAATGGTTTTGGCTCCTCTTCCAATGTTTTCACCATTACATTACTCTTCCTCTTCAAGTTCCTCTAAATCACTTAGTCCCTCCTCTAGTTCTTCCCCTAGCTCCTCAAGATAATCTTTTTCATCTTTTTTCTCTTTTGATTCTTCTTTTGGCGTCATTTGCATCACTCGTTATTCATTGAATTAATTAGAAACTAGACTCACATTTAATTCCCTTAAAAACATTATTAAACTTATACTTATTTACCTGTAAAAACAATCAATATTTATAAGTGATTTTCCTGGTTTCAGAAGAGGGGCCTAGACTTCTTGTATAGTAAATATCTGATTTACATGATATGTCTCTTAACAATTCCCTTAATTCAACATCTTTATTACCAACTCGATCAATTAAAACTGCATCTATTCCAATAAGACAAGCGCCTACTATATCTGTTTTAACCGAGTCCCCAATCATAAGAATTTTTTCTTTCGGCAAATTAAGAAAATTAATCGCTTCAATGAATATCTCTCTATTGGGCTTCCCCACATATCTAGCTTTCACACCTGCTGCTTCCTCAAGAACTTTTGCAAAAGCCCCTTCCATTAGATAAGGTCCTTCATCCCTATATTGGGATCCATATGTCCATAGATCTCCGCCTAAGACTACTAATTTAGCTCCTTTAAGAATGCATCTAAAGGCAAAATTTAATTCCTGATAAGTTATATTTCTGTTAGCTCCTAGCAATATAGCGTCAATAGGCTCGTTTCTGACTATATCTATCCAATCAAAAATTATTATATCCTCATAATGACCACCCTCTGATATTAAGTATACTCTAACTGGCCTGCTGAATTCTTTTCCAAGAACTTGATTAATTGCTGCTTTAGTAGGATTAATAACTTGATTACTCATGAAATTTAATCCGTATTTACTTAAAGTCTTCGAGATATATCTAGATGATTTCCTAGCAATATTTGTCAATAAAGCAATTTTAAGATCACTGAATTCCTTAAGTAATGTTAATGCATCCGAATAAACGTTTCCACCTTCTATTCTTGAAACCAACGGACCCTCTATGTCTATTAATAATCCTTCTTTTTTTGCGATAATTTTTTTAAGCAGCAATATTTTCCCCCTTAATCCCTTACAGCAATTGCATCGATTTCTAGTAGAACACCCCTTGGTAAATTAGATACTTGAACTGTCGTTCTAGCTGGTGGGTGATCTTTAAAGTATCTAGCATATATCTCATTAAATTCATTGAAAAGCGATAAATCTTTCAGGAAAACAGTTATCTTTACTACCTTGCTTAGATCTGATCCAGCAGCTATTAAAATGTTTTGAATATTCTCTAGCACCTGCCTTGTTTGCTCGACTATTCCTCCAGATACAATATTTCCCGTCTCCGGATTGATTGGTATTTGACCTGAAAGAAATACTAGGTTACCCCATACTATGGCTTGCGAATACGGACCAATGGGTTTTGGAGCTTTATCTGTATAAACAATTTCGATCTTTTTAGACATCATTCTTCACCTCAGATTTAGCTATCTAAAAAGAAAAAATCATCCTCTTTTGAACAATAATAATTCTCTATTCAAAATTAATTAAAAATTTAACATAACATTATTATATCTCAATTTCAGAATATTTTACATACATGTAGGGTGAGAAAATTGTGTCTCGGTATACCTGCTAAAGTACTAGAGGTAAACGATAATATAGCGCTTGTGGATTATGGCGGAGGAGTTAAGAAAAAAGTTGATTGCTCTCTTGTCCCAGATATTAAGCCTGGCGAGTACGTTATAGTACATGCTGGTGCAATAATTGAGAGGATAAGTAAAGAAGACTACGAAGAGACAATGAAAATTCTTATGGAGTTACTGAAGTACAGTAAATGATGGGGATAATCTATGCAAGAAAAATTTATTGTCTTAGCGCATGGGGCCGGGGGAAAAGAGAACGAGAGTTTAATCAAAGAAATTTTTGGGAATGTTAAACTTAATAAGGTCGAAGGAGGAATCGGTTTAGACGCATTTGATGATGGAGCATTAATACCAGCCAAAACAAATATAGTAACTTCTATTGATAGTTACACTGTTGACCCAATCTTCTTTCCTGGGGGTAATATAGGTAAATTAGCTGCTACTGGATCTATAAATGATGTTGCTGTAATGGGCGCTGATCCTATAGCAGCTCTAGATGGAATAGTTGTAGAGGAAGGATTTCCAATATCCGATCTCAAAAAAATCGTTAGTTCAATGATCAATGTGTTCGAGCAGGAGAATGTAGCTTTAATAGGAGGAGATCTAAAAGTCATGCCTAAAGGTAAATTAGATAAGATAATAATATCAACTACAGTAATAGGAATGATTCCTCAAGGAAAAATATATTTAGATTCCATGGTGAAACCAGGAGATCGTATATTAGTAAGTGGGACCGTAGGAGATCACGGGGCAGTAATAACAGCATTACAAATGGGTATTGAGACAGAAATTGGAAACCTTGTTTCAGATTGTCAACCTGTCACACCTATAATGAGATTAATTAGGAAATTTAATGATGTGCATGCCGCTAAAGATCCAACTAGAGGAGGTCTAGCCATGGCTCTAAATGAGTTCGCTGCGAAATCTGGAGTTACTATAGAGGTAGATGAAGAATATATTCCCATGAAAGAGGAAGTAAGTGCTCTATCTGAAATGCTTGGAATAGATCCATTATCGCTAGCATGCGAGGGTAGAGTCGTCTTAGCTGTCGGTTCAGAGATAGCTGACGATGTATTAAAAATTTTGAGAAAGAATGGATACGATAATGCGTCGATTATTGGGGAAGCAAGAGATAATAAGGATTGGAATGGCCTTGTTTTACTGAAAACTAGGGCTGGAGGAATGAGGATTTTAGAGAAACCTACGGGGGAACTCACTCCTCGAATATGCTGAGGGTCCCTATATGACACACTTAGAGTTAACTAAACCTTTCCAAAGTAGAGAACTGGCAAAGGCCATTGTCAAGAAGATAAATAAGCTTTCAGTTGAATTATCCAAGAAAGGATTTGAGAAAATAAATATCATGCATGTCTGTGGAACACATGAGCATACAATAACTTACTATGGCCTTAGAGCGTTACTACCAGAAAATATTAACGTGATTGCGGGGCCAGGATGCCCCGTATGTATTGTGCCAGCTCGTGAGATTGATGAAGCTATAAAATTAGCTAAAGAAGGTATACGTATATTTACTTATGGCGATATGTATAGAGTTCCCGGTTCTTATGAGGGCTTATCTCAGGCTAAGGCGCAGGGAGCTAGAGTAACAATTGTTTATGGCTTTCTGGATGCTATTAGATTAGCTCAAAAAAGTGAGGAAGAGACAGTGTTTTTTGGTGTTGGATTCGAGACTACAGCACCTACCACAGCGTCCTTTATAGTTAATAATAAAGTACCAAAAAATCTTTCGATATTAATGTCTTATCGTATAACTGTTCCCGCCGTAGAATATATTTTAAGCGCCCCTCACAATTTGAATGGAATTATATGTCCAGGACATGTATCTACAATTATAGGTGCTGGAGCTTGGAGTTTTATATCTGAGAAATACGAATTACCTACTGTTGTTGCGGGCTTTGAACCAATAGATGTATTATTAGCAATCCTATATATTCTAGAACAGTTAATTAACGGAAAGGCAGAGCTAATTAATGAATACAAAAGAGTTGTTAAGTGGGAAGGAAACCAAGTTGCCAAGAAATATTTATCAGAGGCCTTTATGGTTGCGGATAGAGATTGGAGAGGCATTGGAGTTATACCAAATAGCGGCTGGCTTCTTAATGATAAGTATGATTATTTAGATGCAAGAGAGAAATTCAATGTAAAGATAGATAAGTGGATAGATATTAAAGGGAGTTGTAAGTGCGCTGACGTTGTCTTGGGTAGAGCTATCCCTACGGATTGCCCTTATTTCGGCACATCTTGTACGCCACAGCACCCGATAGGAGCATGTATGGTTTCTTCAGAGGGCACTTGCTCAATCTGGTATAAATATGGTGGACATATGATCCGTAAAATGAGGAAAGATATCAATACTGAAGGGATTTAAATAGTTTTTACATTGATTTCTTATCTAATTTCACAAGTGGTGATTCTTATTGAGCGATATTGAGATTGAAAAATTTCACATGATCTATAAGAACTTAATAAGGCTAGGTAAGGATTTAGATGCGGATAGTTTTAGAGCATCATTGGTATCCCAAGGTTTTATTCAGGAGGAAAGAGTGGTACCGACGCCTACGGGACCATTAAAAGAATATGTTTTAAGAGAACCTAGAAATTTAAGAGACCTTATAGTTGTTTCATCTAAAGGCTTTGTAGTTGATGCCTGGGATCTAGAACGCGGTCTAGATTTATTAATGCTTGCTTATGATGAATACGAGAAAATTCTCGGTGACTTAATTAGACATACTGTTGTTAATATCTTAGGAGATTATATAGTCACAGTATTTATCGGTAAAGATCCCGAAAATGTGATTTCTAAGTTTATTGATAATAACGCTTTAACTAAATTTAGAAAAGCCATGAATAGAGATGATGTTAATGTATTCTCTGTTGGATTAAGCTACGGCATACCTAAACCACCACATGAATGGGTCATAATTAATCTCACTCCTATTATAGCTCCAACGGAAATAAATAAGCGTGGAAGAATTCAGATATCAATAAGATATCAAGGAGTCGATTCGGAAAAAGGGATATTATTCTTAAGAAATATTAAAAAAATTATTGAAAAAGTCGTTAAAGGAATATTGTAATTACTTTAGTCTAACTATCCCTATATTAACCTCGTACTTCTCGATTTTCCACTTCTTTACATATCCTCTCGGTTCACCAAAATGAATTTTGTTAGCTCTAACTTCATTTGATATGTAATCTAACCCTCTTGAAATCAATCCTCGCATCTCTTCAGGCAACTCAAGATAGACATCTATCTTCTCTTCTATATCGAGATCTAACTCCTTTCTCATCTGCTGTATTCTTCTAACCAACTCTCTAGAATAGGCTTCAGCAAGCAAATCATCCGTAATCTCAGTATCTACATAAACATATCCCTTTCTAAATTCGAATGGAACAAGTTTATCTGGCACAATTAGTTCGATATCGAAATCTTCTGGAGTTATCTCGAATTTCTTGTCATCTATTCTTAGAATATATTTCCCGCTTCTCTCGATCTCCTCTTTCAGTTTCTTACCATCAATTTTCTCCAACGCCGCAGCAATTCTAGAAGCATCAGTCCTGAATTTTGGTCCTAATGCTTTCATTAAAGGCACAACTCTCCATTTCTTCTCTACTTCGGCGAACTCTATTTTCTTCGCATTTGTCAATTCTACAACTATGTCTCTTAGTTCATTAACAGCTATTTTCACAATATCATCTTTAGTCTCTATTATCACTCTCTTAATAGGCCATCTCAACTTTATCTTAGCTTCATTTCTAGCTGCTGCAACAGCACTGACTAGATCTCTCACAACCTCCATTTTCTCCTCTAACTCCTTATCTACGAAATCTATCTCAGGCCATTCAATTAGATGAACACTCTCAGGAACATTCTTGTTTAACGGTCTTATTAAACTCTGATATATCTCCTCTGCTACATATGGGGCAAACAGAGCAAGAACAGCCAACAATTTATAGAAAACATGATACATTGTATAATACGCAGCTAGTTTAACGGGATCCTCTTTTTCTATCCAAAATCTCTTTCTAACTAACTTGCCATACCACCTGCTCAGATCTTCTACAATAAATTGAATTGCGGCTCTTACGCCTTTTGCCAATTGGAATGTATTTATCGAATCTTCTACAGTTCTAAGCAATGAATTTACCCGAGATAGTAACCACTTGTCCTCAGGCAATAGATAATTCTTCACACTCTCTTCATCCACTTTTGATAAATTGAATTTATCTAGCTCCATGTAAACAGAAACCATATAAAACACATTCCATAATATATCAAGGGCGCTTCTAACTTCCTCAACCTCTTTCCACTCGAATCGTATGTCTTCCCAAGGCAATGTAGTGGATAACAGGTACATTCGTAAGGCATCCGCACCATGCTTCTCTATGACATCTTCAGGCATAACGATATTACCAAGACTCTTAGACATTTTAGAACCAGCCGCATCAAGCACGAAGCCATGCATCGCAACTTTCCGGTATGGCGGCTTATCGAAAACTATTATACTTAAAACTTGTTGAGCATAGAACCACTTTAAAATCTGATCCTGCCCTTCTATAATGAGATCTGCTGGCCATAACTTATTAAATAGATCCTTCCTCGTTGGATATCCTAAACTAGCCCATGATGCAATAGCTGAATCAAACCATACATCAAGTACATCCGGAACCCTCTCCATCTCCCCTCCACATTTACTGCATCTTAACTTAACTTGATCAATCCATGGCCTATGAAGATCCATGTCATCTGGAATATCATCTATAGCTTTTTGCTTTAGCTCTGAAAAACTACCTATGACCTCACTGTACCCACAATTCCTGCATATCCAAAGTGGTATCGGTGTATTCCAATATCTCTGTCTCGAAATAACCCAATCACCAACATTCCTTACTCCATCCTCATACCTCTTCTTAACCCATGACGGTAACCATTCTACATATTCATGATTTCTCTGAATAATCTTGTTTTTTATCAATGATACTTTGAGGAACCACTGCCTTGTGGCTCTAAAAAGTAATGGGCTCTTACATCTCCAGCATGTAGGATACTTGTGTGTTACTCTTCCCGAGGCGACAAGCAGGCCTTTTTCTTTCAGACGATTAATTATTTGCTCATCAGCTTTCTTAACAAACCAGTCTTTCCAAGCACCCTCTGTGTAAATACCACTCTTATCCACAGGACAATAAACTGGAAGATTATATCTTTTACCGATCTCGAAGTCCTCCTCGCCATGCCCTGGAGCAATATGGACGCAGCCCGTACCCTCCTCAAGCGTAACAAATTCTCCCGTCACAATTCTATGAGCACTGGGATACTTCTCACGAAATTCCTTCTGCCTCGGATATTCATCTATCAATATGTGTACGTATCTGATCCCCTCTAGTTCGCTTCCCTTAACAACCTCAATTATTTCAAAGTGCTCAACACCGATCTCATCCATCACTGGTTGTACTCTAGCCTCAGCCAAATACCAGTACTCCGTCTTTCCATCAATAGTTACCTTGACTTTAGCGTAATCGTAGTCCGGATGAACTAACGCCGCCATATTAGCAGGTAACGTCCATGGAGTAGTTGTCCAAATAACTACAAAATCATTTTCTCTCCCTTCCAATGGAAACTTTACATATATTGAAGGATCCTCAAGAACCTTATACT
Organism: Candidatus Njordarchaeota archaeon; assembly: GCA_029856055.1. Taxonomy (GTDB): domain Archaea; phylum Asgardarchaeota; class Njordarchaeia; order Njordarchaeales; family Njordarchaeaceae; genus Njordarchaeum. The sequence continues at coordinate 7,410 of JAHQWF010000038.1, forward strand.
CAATTTCATGCTCGGCTAAAGCAGTTTCACACCTAGGACACCAATGCACAACCCTAAGATCAGTATCTATTAAGCCCTGCTCCCAAGCCTTCTTAAAAGTCCACCATTCTGACTCAATCCAATCTCTAGTTATGGTCATGTAGGGATTATCCCAATCCATCCATACACCAATACGTTGAAACTGTTTTTCCATTATCTTCAAGTTCCTTAAAGCGAACTCCTTACATCTCCTTATAAAATTTTCTATTCCAAAAGCCTCTATATCTTTCTTCGACTTGAAGCCAAGCTCCTGCTCAACTCCTACCTCTATAGGAAGCCCATGCATATCCCAACCAGACTGCCTCCAAACATCGTAACCCTTCATAGTGAAAAAACGAATAACCACATCCTTTAAAACCTTATTCCACGCCGTACCTAAATGGATATAACCACTTGTATACGGAGGCCCATCAAGGAAATAGAACTTTTCCCTGCCTTTTCTAGATTGCTGTACTTTTTGCATTATATTATTTTTCTTCCACCAGGTGGCTATTTTTTCTTCTACAGAATGTGGATTGTACTTTTTTTGTGGTGTTTTAACATAGGAGAATTTCGTAATCCCTCATTACCTGCACCTCATTTATTCAGGATATGATATATTATTCTCATTAATCTTCAATACTTAAATCTTACTTTTAGATAGCAATCTATCGAGTTTTTCATATTAGCTTTTTTATTCATTAATTATTTCTGCAAAATTTTATGATTTATTTATAAATTTGCATGAAAAATTTAAAAGTGAGAAATAATTTATTTTTCGATAATTCAGAATATACATAATAGTGCATCAATACTTTAGGTTGAAGAAGATATGAACAGTATTGGTATAATTAATCTCGCGTCAACTTTTGCAGCTTTTATATCCACTTTGGTTGTTTCGATACTACTTTACTGGAGTTATAGAAAAAATAGGATAGTTAATACTCTATACTTAATGGGCTTTTTCCTTGCATTATCTTTACACAATTTAATTTTCATGCTTGCTACTTTAAGTTTTAGCGAGATTATTGCGAAAATACTTTTCAAGTTAATGTTTCTTGGACCATTGGGAGTTCTTTTATTGCTTCTCTTTGCGGAATCGCTTAGAACATACTCACCATACACTAAAGTTAGTTTTATAGGCACATTCCTCTTCGCTGTGACAACTGCTGATGAATTATTATTATCGCCTGTTTTATCATATAGAGATGGATTCTGGTTCGCTTTGAAATTGAGATCTGATATCGGTTATGTTTCATTGATGATGTTTTATTTCTTCGCCTCTTTAATGGTTATCTATGTATATTTCCTGATGTACAAGAACTCGGTTTCTCAAAGAAAGAGAAGACAAACATTTATCTTTTTACTATCTTCGATAATGGGATTTATTGGAACGATGTTAGCTATTCTCTACGAGATATTATTCGTTCACGAATTAGTGCTTGAATTCCTAATTATTGCTATAGCATCAAGCATACTAGGTATTGCTTATCTCAGCAACCCATATGTGTCTTTTCTTTTAGTTAATAAGATCTATAAAATAATGGTTGTTCAAAATACTGGATTATTGTGCTACTCTAGATCGGTGCACGAAGAGAAAAAAATAAATGATGAGATTATAGCTGGGTTTATTCAGGCCATTTTGCTTTTTGGTAAAGAATCACTTGGGTCAAGAACTCCATATACGGATATATGTGTCTTCTCGTTTGGGGATCGAAGGATATTACTGAAAGAGTATAAGGATATAATAGGGATTATGATAGTTGATAATACTTCGGATGCTATTAAAAATGCACTTAAAGAATTTACAATCAAATTCTGGGATAATTTCAAAGACAACATTAGAGAGCCGGGAGCAGTTATCACACCTGAAAAAGCAGATGAATTGTTTCTAAGAGAATTCAGTTTGCTTATACCGTAGAATAGAAAAATAGATTATCTAGAGATGTTTTGCTCCAGCTATAGCAACTTGCCCTAGAGCAATACCCCCGTCGCCCGCCGGCACCTTATTTTGCAATAAAATTTTCATACTATTTCCTCCTATTTCATGTTTAATTCCTTTTATTAGGTAGTCGTTTACTGCTGCACCGCCCGACACAACTATGTATTCTATATCCTCCTTCTCGGCGTACTCCCTAGCGACAATACCAAAAGCCCTACCTAAGGCAAATTGAGCTGTGTAAGCTAGATCTTTCCTTTTCTTGTTCAGATTCTCTAGAATCCTGGCAACTAATTCACTCGTCAATATGATCCTCTTACCATCCTCACTTCTAATAGGAATATCAGCCAACTCTCTGACTAATTCACCATTCCTTGCTGCAGCTTCTAGTTTTATAGCTGGTTCCCCTTCATACGTCCTCTCTGAACAAATATTTAGTAAGCATGAAATAGCGTCTAACACTCTGCCTAAGCTAGATGTCTTTATAGCTGTCTCTAATTGCTTAAATATTATTCCTGGATATTTTCTAGTTATCTTATCCCCAATCCCAAGATTCTTTATGGTTTTATCTATTGTTTCAAAATCCATCTTTTTTGATAGTATCGATATAAGCATTCTAAGCGGATATATTACTGCTAGATCACCACCTGGCATAGCATGATACTCTAAATGACCTACTCTAGTATACCCGTTATAGGACACAGAAAGGATTTCTCCTCCCCATATGTTTTTGTCATCTCCGTATCCCAAACCGTCTATTGCGATACCAATTACTCTGGAACCCAAACTTAGCTTTTTTTCAGCCATAACTGAAACTATATGCGCATAGTGATGCTGAACAGTTATTAATTCAGCACCGTATTCAGAACTCCAACGTTCAGCAAGAACTCTTGAAGAATAGTTTGGGTGTTTATCAGCAACAAAGATTGCTTCGCTTATATCGATTTCATAAACTCTGGCGAAGAACTTTAAAGCTCTATTTAAATAATCTAAATTCTCTATCTCATCTGTATCGCCTATGAACTGAGTTAAAACTACTTTATCATCAAAACCTAAAGCTCCGACATTCTGTAATTCGGCGCCGAAAGATATAACTGGCCTATCTAATTTAAATGGAAGATGTAACCATGCAGGCGCATAACCTCTACTTCTCCTAAGAAAAGTTAGCTTTCCATCTGTGAATCTTACTACGCTGTCATCAACCCTATTAACTATTCTCCTATTATGAAATAGAAAGAAATCTACAATATCGCTTAATCTTGCTTTGGCGCATGGTATATCTGTACACATGGGTTTTCCTTTCATATTCCCGCTAGTCATTATTAAAAATTTGTCTCTAGTATCTTTCAGCACTAAGTAATGTAAACCTGTATATGGAAGCATAACTCCTTGTTTATCTAATCCAGGAGCAACAAATTGAGACACTGGTGAATCTTCTCGCTCATCAAGCAAAACAATGGGTTTCTCCGGTGATTCAAGAATTTCGATTGCTTTTTCATTAAGATTAACTATTTTGCTAGCTATATCTATATCCAAAGCCATTAATGCAAAAGGCTTATTTCTACGTCTTTTTCTTCTTCTAAGCTCGAGTACAACGTCATCATCAGTAGCTAGACACGCTATATGAAAACCACCTAAACCTTTAATAGCTACTATATAGCCCTCATCTATTAACTTAGCAGTCTCTTTCAAAGGATCTTTCACATCCAATCTTTCACCTTCAGTTGTTTCAAGCCATGTACTTGGACCACAAATTGGACAACTTATCCCTTGGATATGAAACCTCCTTATGTTTTCTGGGTCGGTATATTCTGCCTCGCAGTATTCACATAGAGGGAAGTCCCTCATCGATGTATTTTCTCGATCGTAAGGTAATTTTTCTATTATTGAGAACCTTGGCCCACACCAAGCGCATGAATTAAATGGATACTTATAGTGGCGAGATCCAGGGTCAAGTATCTCACTAATACAGTATTCACATATCCCGAAGTCCGGAGGAATCATCGAGTATAATTTAGCTTTAGTCCCACTCCGTAAAATCTCGAAAGATTTGTATTTCTTTACTTCACTGTCGATTACTTTTATTTCTTCTATTTTAGCAGGTCGAGGCATTTCACTAATAATTGCTTTAACGAAAGATTCTATTGCTTGCATAGATCCTTCAACATGGACTTCTACTTCTGAGCCACCTAAATTTCGTACATATCCATTTAAGTGATATCTCTTAGCCAGCCTGAAAATAAATGGTCTGAACCCAACGCCCTGTACAATGCCAGTAATATAAATCTTCTTCGCCACTATTTTTGACAAAAAATACCACCAGGATATGTCAATAAATCTAAGTTATTTTGAAATCTCTTTAACATTGTTTTATAGACATATGCTTTCAAAGCTTCATTTGATCCCTCTATAAACTCGAACGCTTTAACATCTCTATAAATGCGCTCTATCCTCGTGCCTCTAACATAGCCGTGAGATCCATATAGAGTCATCGCAAAATCAATTATCTCCTTCGCTAATCTGGTTGAACTATGTTTTATTAACGCTGCTAAATAAGATTTATTACCTCCTTCAATGCTATTCCAATTTCTTGCTAATTCATTTATAAAAATCCAGTAAATCTCGATATCAGAGGCAAATTTACCGATTGCTTGTATGACATTATCATACTCAATCAATTTCTTGCCTAGGATTTCTCTTCTTGTTCCCCATCTAAATATCTCCTCAATCCCCGTATAAGCAATTCCTAATGAAGTTGAGGCAGTAAATAATCTACCGAGAGAAAGTATATAAAATAGATTCCTTAAAACAGACTTTCCTTGATCTATTATATGTTCTTTATCGATATTTATTTCATCGAAAACAACCCTAGAAATACCGGAGCCCCTCATACCACTTAACTCTAACACAGCATTTATTTCCACTCCTTTATCTTTAGGAACCAAACATGTCGCGTAATCCCCATTAGGATCCTTGCAAAGAACTAGGAACCAATCAGCATAAAGACCGTTTGTAACCATACTCTTAATACCTCTCAATAAATAACCATTATTCTTTCTCTCAAGTTTTGATTCTATTTTTTTGATATCTGTACCTGCACCTGGTTCTGTTATGGCTAATGCCATTATGCTACCTTTGGTAGTAACCTCTTGACTTACTTTTTCAAATAACTGAGGGGAAACATTTTTGAGGTATTCAAGAACCTGTAGATGCGTGAATAAGGATAGTGAGAGAGCTGGTAATCTTTTTCCAACCTCGTATAGTAATAAGACTAAATCTTTTATATCTAACCCTAAACCTCCTTTTTCCGTTGTTATACTTACCGAGAAGAACTTGCTCTCTCTAAGCTTCCTCAATAGTTCCGCAGGATAAATATTCTTAATATCTACTACGCCAGCAAGCTGTTCTACGGCTTCTAGAATATTTCTCATTAAACTTAGTAAATTTTCACTATGCGTATTATTTATAAACAGCACCTCAAATCAGTATTAATTATTTGATATGGAATTAACAACTTAAGGCGCTAAATAAAATATAATTCTTATCTGAAATACTTGATGTAAGAGGGGTCTTCTTTGAGAAAAATGGGTATTCGTAGGACTGGCTTACTTGTACACTCGGCGATTATTACTGATGCTTTATATAAATTAAATAAAGTTTTAGCTGGCTTAGAATGGATGGTTACTGGTGCTGTTGCAAACCAGCTGTGGGTGTATCTTTTAGCTGGTAACTGTGTTTTCTGTAGGCCAACTGATAATATAGATATAACAGGAGTAAACATAATAAAACCTATTGAAGACAACTATGGAGTGATGGCCGAGGGTTTTGAGGGTGACTTGGTTAGGAGATTATCTTTCTTAGTGAGTCATGATCCTAAATTAAAAGTAAATGTCGAGTCTTACTCATCAGCAACGCTAGTTGATGAACTAGAGAGAAGAACTTCCATACCTTTCCGAAGTCAATCAATACCTATAATCAGCATGGAAGATCTTATTGTATATAAGTTAGCTGTTGGTAGAAAAATAGACATTATAGATATAACTTCTCTACTTAGAGCTTATAAGAGATATCTGAGAGCAAGTATTATTAATAATGAATCGACTCCAAAATACATCATACGTTTCTCGAAAATCATTGATTTGGCTAAAAGATCGTATAGTGATAACGCTGATGAAATATTGAATTTAATAAAGGAGATTAGTAACTCTACCGTCCAGAATTTAGCCATTAGCGAAAATAATCCAAGAAAACTAATAAATTTAATAAATCTCTAGAAAAACTTAATTTTATTTCTTACCTGTATGTATCCAACAAATCCATAAATAGATAATTCACTAATCATTTTACCTAAGGCCTCAAAATAATTTGAAGCCTTAACTCTGGCACCAGCAGCCTTAACATGCCCTCCTCCCCCTAATTTTTCTGCGAACGCCCTCCCATTAAAATCACAGTTTCTAGATACTCTTATAGAGATTCTAGCAGTGTCATCTGAAGCATTTTTAGTTAAAGAAGGACAAACAGGGTCATTATCACGCATTCTATTTACAACAATAATGACATTGCCTCCCTTATTGATGAATAACCATTGTAAATCAGAAATAGCTAGTCTAGGGAACCCTTCAATTAAATCTACTATTAAGTACTTTATCTTCTTTTTTAAAACATTTTTTACGATTCTCTCGCTTAGCTCTCTTCCTTTATCAAGGAATTTACTTATCCTTCTCCACTCGTTTTTAAGCCATTCATCATCTAGGAAATCATCCCCTTTTTCAACAAGAATCCATGCTATTTTATGCAATATGTCTGGTTCATTAGAATGACACTTGATTATCTTGTCTAAGATATATGTTTTTTTGCTATATCTGCCCGTATCAGCGATATTTGCTAGCTCCACTAGTTTTTTAGCTTTAGCATTATTCTCTAAATTTAGATACTTGATTAGGAGAGAGGCTGCTGATGGAGCATGTGGATCTATCAGATCTTTGCCTGATAATAAATTATTCTTAGTTACTTTTTCGTAATTAGATATGTGATGATCAACATTAACTTTAGCTAGAGGTAGCTTAGGTAAATCAACGACCAAGTCATATTCTATCTCTAGGGCTGAACTCAAATCTCGTAACGTTAAATAATCAATTTTGGCACTCGGGTGCTTCATTAGAACTAGAGCCGCGGATACTATGCCGTCAACGTCTGAAGCATGTGTAGCCACTCTCAATAATCACACCTAGTGTTTAAATAATTTAAACGGATTTTATAACATTGTCAATTTAATTATTAAATTTTTGTATCTTCATTTTCTCACTAATCTTTCAAATTAATTTCCTTTACTTTACTAATGTTTCTTGCATTTTTTTCAATTTCTATTATTGTGTTGAAAACTGGTTTGTACTTCAGTTCTTGTTGATGAGATATAACTATTAGTTGATCAAATTCACCACTCTCCTTTAAATTTCTGAGTGCCTCAGCAACAGTAACTCTTAGCTCCTCATCTAAAGGGCCAAAACCCTCATCTATTATCAAAAATCTCGGTCTCTTATCTCTTGAATAGACTTGTGAAAGCAATTTCCCAATAGCTAATCTTATAGCGAACCCTATAAGTGTCTGTTCTCCCCCACTAAAAGTTTCTATCCGTCTTTCATAACCACTAGAATACGACTTCAACTCCACACTTTGTTGAGCTCCACGAGTTCTCTTTAAATGGAATTTAATCTCAATATCTTGATGAAATACTCTGGATAGATAATCATTAGCATAATTCTCTATTACTCTTAAATACTCCGTTAGAAGACGCGTAGGTAGGGCACCTGTAGCGAATACTTGATTCTCTAATATTGAGTAAGCTCTTAAATCGACTTCATATTTTTCCTTATCGCATTTTAATTTAGCTAATTCTTTTTCCTTACCCTCTATTTCTGTCAGTTTTTCTTTTAGGTCACTTAATCTCTGGTTTTTTCGATCCATGACTGATTTTAATTCGTCTTTTTCGGCTTCTAATTGCTTCAATTTTT
>JAHQWF010000126.1 GCA_029856055.1 Candidatus Njordarchaeota archaeon
TTGAGATTTTGTATTGATATGAATACTAGACAAAAAAGAAAAATAACTCTATCTCCCTTTCATTTATCTCACGAACTTCTGACCCATAACTAGGTATTGTATCAGATAAATTGCATTCTTCGCCATCTGTTTGAGCAAGTAAAGCTACTTGAATCCATTGATTCCATAGCGAACCACTTGATCTCTTAGTCAAAATATCCTTAATGAATTCAGATATATAACTACTCATTATTAATTGTGACATTAATTGGTTTGAGTCTATGCCAGTATTACTTATTATTCCTAAGTAACTATAGTTTTTGCTATCTATAATTATTAGTGCACCTATCGGGAAATCTTCTATTGATGTGTTCGAATCGAGTATAATTTTTAACCCTTCATTAATATTGCCGCTTATGACTTTTCCTAGCACCATGATTCTATCACCAATTCAGTACAGCTGAAATTTGTAAAAGAACATCACTAAGAATCTCTCTATGATATCGCTCAACTTCTCTGATTATCGCTTCTACAATATATTCTTTCTCGCTCTCTCTCCTTGAAAAATAGTATTTATATTTATTTAAGAAGTCTCTAAAAGTAAAGACACCTTCTCTGTAATTAAATAAATAGTTTAAGAAGCTAAAATCCCATTGCCCTTCTGGCTTGAAAAAAGCATCTAGCAAATTTTCATCATTAATTAAGTAAACTAAATCATGTAACATAGGTGAACTAGACCTATAGTGTCTAACTTTATCTTCGTCTAAATGACTTGTATAAACAATAGACGATACAAATAAGTGATATGTCTCGAGATCAGGGTATGTTTTCTCGATTTCATCTCGCGTCATTCTCATTGGAGTGAATGTAGGGTATCTCGATAAATGAGCCAATTTTATCACTATCCCCATCGGCTTAGTTACGCTTGAATTAATAATTAATATAGAACCAAAACTAACTTTACTGTAACATTCTGGATAAATATAGACATCAATAATATCGGATTCTATCCCAGCTACTTCTCCAATTGATTTATTCTTGTTCTCAATTAAAACTTCCCATTTATTCATGATAGTGGGCGCCTCTTAGATAATTCTTTCTTACTTAATAGTAACTCAATCCCCGGTTTACCTAAGTAATTTGCTATTAAAGTCTCAATTAGATCTCTGTATTCTCTCTTTATTACAGCTAATTCATGTGCACGTTGCATAGCTAGGGGGAACCCTCTACCCAGGATTATTTGAGCTATTATCGATTGATATATTATTTCAATATCATCGATAAATTCTATAGGAAATTCCGCTCGAATTACATTATTGCTATCTACCTTAATATAAAAGCAAGCCAGATTTATCTTCTTATTCTTTAATGGTTTAGAATAGACTTTAAATAAAGGTGACCGAGAAAACTTATTCTTTAAATATCTTTGGAAAAAGAAAGAATCTGTGAAACCAATAGACTCCTCGAAACCTTCATTCAACAATACGGTCATTCCCCTAAATAAATCTCTGCTTCTAGTATGAAATAAAGCAACCGGTATAACACCATTTTCAATGCATAACTTAATGTTTCCGACTAGATTATTAATCATTTGTTCCCGCTTATCATGCGACCAGGATAGTGTATATGAGCAATTAAATGACTCGTCAAACAAAATGATCTTGTGTCTGCCTCCTAGCTTATAAATTAACGAATTAATAACATTTCGTTCCCTCATCTTTATTCTGATCTGTAAATCAATATTATCTACTATGTCTGCTTCTCCATCTACATCGAAGAGTTCTCCATAAGTCCTCTCACTATAGTTCATGTACCAAGCTCCAATAGTAACAATGCTTACGGGCACTATCAGGTGAACTCCTAGGGAGAAGTAACTCGAATCAAATGAACCTACCGAAATATCGTGTGTTTCTAGAAAATATGTAGCCTCTACAGTATCCCCGAATTGTTGGCTGAGCTGGTATTCTCTTGGTTCCTCTATGGGCAATATTAAGGATGATTTGTCATTCATTGCAAAATCTTCTACATTGGTAGGAAGTTTCTCGAACTTGCTTGCTAATTTCTTTATCTTCTCTTCTTTTCTAGCATCTAGGAGATAATTGTTTAATATATTTTTAACAGTATCACTAATTAGTTTTATCTTATCTAGGGGTCCATAATTACTCATATCATATTCATCTCGTAATTAAGAAGGATATTATTTGTAGTCTCGGTAAAAAAGATTCACGAAATTACTTATAAAAAGATTTTAACAACTCAACAGCAAAATGAACGTCATCTTTACTTGGGAACCTGCTCTCTATTAGTGTGATAAGTTTCTTCTCGTCTATTTTCCCTTGTTTGTATTGCTCATAGTAATCTTTTGCAACATCAAGAGGCATTAAAATATCGCTTATCCTAACTGCTAATCTTCTTATTGGATCCCTAGTTCTAGACACTAAAGTTTCTTCTACTATTCTTTCCAAATAATCTAGAGGCGGACAGATAATGTTTTTATCTTCAAAAACAAAAACTAATCTTTTCCCAGCATATTTCTTCCAGTTTTTGAGGTATTCATCTAGAGTAATTACCTCGAAGTTCGCTAATTTTAAATCCGATGTTGGCGATACTCTTAGGTCAAAGTGACTTTTGATATCTTCTAGCAATATAGATAGCATCTCTTTATCTTCCTTGCTTGGAGCAACAATTATTATATCTCCTCTCTCTACAATAAGAGATATAATTGCATATGCGACTCCTCTGTTAGTTAATCTCCTGGTTAGCTCCAAAAACTCTCTCAATGGATTCTCACCAGGTGAATACTAGAACATTTTGTACTACTAATTCACTCAAAAAAATCTATTATTAAATCTATCTCATTCCTAAGGACTCCCCTATCATCCTACCGATAAACCCAAGGACCCCACCCATTACTGCTGCCAATACCCCTATTATAGGTAACATTATTACACCAAATATCCATATTGCTGGATACTCATAGTATAAGAACAATGTTGAACTTGCGAATGGAGCTGATAAATAACCCACCGAAACAAACGAGATGAAAACTGTTAAAAATCCCGACCAGAACCATGAATTATCATCACTAAATAATCCTGCTATGATTGGAGGTAGAAATGATGTTAATATATCTATGTACGGCAATTTTAGGATTATTTGAATGAAAACCAGTATGCTGAATGAAATCAATCCTAGCGATAGACCTACAAGCAACCCTGGTCTGATTTTCATATAAACACCTACTCAACTTCCTAACGCACTTATAAATAAGAATTAATGACGTATGAGATACTATTTATTATTGTATGTTCTTTCAAAATAAAATATGGTAGAAAGAATTAGTAGTTTAGTCTTTCAGTCATATAAATGACATGCTACCCATCTATTTGGCTCTACTTCCTTTAACTGTGGTTCCTCTCTTCTACATCTATCGAAAGCTTTTGGACATCTAGGCCAGAATCTACAGCCAGTGGGAATAAAAATTGGTGACGGAATCTCCCCCTTAAGGATTATTCTCTCCTTCTTATATGTTGGATCGGGAACCGGTACCGCTGATGTTAATGCTTGCGAATAAGGATGCAACGGCTTAGTTAATACTTCTTCAGCTAGTCCAACTTCCATTATTTTTGCAAGATACATTACTGCGATCCTATCAGTAAGATAACCTGCTGTAGAGAGATCATGTGTAATATATAAAATAGTTAATCCGAGCTCATCTCTCATTCTGAGTAATAGGTGTAATATACCAGCTCTCATAGATACATCGATCATAGATACGGGCTCGTCAGCTACAATAAACTCAGGTTCAACTATGATCGCTCTCGCAACAGCAACTCTTTGTCTCTGACCTCCGCTCAATTGATGTGGATATTTACCAATGAATTCCTCTACTGGCGTTAATCTAACTCGTTTAAGAGCTCTAATTACTCTTTCTGTACGCTCTTCCTCTGTTAGATCTGGCTCCAGAAACCTTAAAGGCTCCATTAATAATTCCTTAACAGTCATTCTTGGATTTAAGGAACCGTAAGGGTCCTGATAAATTATTTGTAGCTTTTTTCTCCAGGGCTTCAGCTCCTTCGTATGCAATGTAGCTAGATTTACTGTATTCCCATCTTCACGATATAGAATGGATCCCGTATCTGGGTCAAGCAACCTTATTAGAAGCTTCCCCGTAGTTGTTTTCCCGCTTCCACTTTCACCGACAAGTCCAAAAATCTCTCTCTTTTTAATCTCAAAGGATATTCCATCTACCGCTCTAACCCATAATCTAGGTTTCCTTTTAATAACATCTGCAATTGATCTTTTAACTGGGAACCATTTCCTAAGATTTTTTACCTTAATTAATGTTTCATTTGTAGCCATGCTTCCCACCATCTATCTTCCTAAAAATATCAACATACTATAAATAAATAAAAAAATAAAAAATATAAATTAAATACTCATTCAATTCTTTCTTTCTCCTCTATCTCTTTCAATATTTCTTTAAGTTTCCTTTCTTTTTCACTTGTCTTGATTTGCTCAACTAAAACTCTTGCTCCCATAATTCTCGCTACAATAATGAACAACGATACTACTGAAGAAAAAATAAAAATCAAACCCAGAATAGCTAGTTGAGGAATGGATGTATAAAAAAACCATGTAAGTATTATCC
>JAHQWF010000062.1 GCA_029856055.1 Candidatus Njordarchaeota archaeon
ACCTTACTTAAATCGATTTTATTCTTCCATTTTGCGAAAACTTTCTCTATCTTATATTTATCTAGAGGTTCTGGTGTGAGTTCACATAGTTTACTAGCTATGAAGTCTTCAAGAGATATGAAGTATGCTTTGAGAGAATTTATTGATCTAAGGACCCTGCGATTAAAGATGTAGCTAGGATCGCGCCTCAGTATTTTCTCCCAAAACTCTATGCTAATAACGCTCTCTTCTAAGCTAGCTTTAATTATCAATCTATTTCCCTCCCAAGCATCAATACTCTTAATTTTCTGAATGCAATCTATTCCATAACATAAATGATCAGTAAGCTGGTTCTGTATCTCATCTTTTGAGAACGGGTACAATAAAATATCTATGTCCTTAGTGGCTATTGGTTCAACCCATGCTACATAAGCAGCAGCACCAAAAACCATGTAATTTATTTCTAATTCATTGATGATTTTTATGGTATGCTGGAAAATCCTAAACCATTTATCGTAAGGTACTTTCAGTTCTAGTCCCCTCAAAAACTCATCAATTGTTTGCTTGCTATTGAAGCTATTGTCTTAGGAGTCAAGTAAAGGAATCTTTCATTAGAATCAAAGATGTATTTAGGAGCATATGGGTGAAGCGAGTTAAAGTAATCCACGATATCCCTGAAAAACGGGACTAGATGCGTGATCTCTTTTATGTTTTTTGTTTCTCCCAACAAAGTACGGAATACGAATGATATGAATTCACTGAAAATAGGTAATACTCCCTCTAGCCTAGCCCTATAAAACATGTATTCAATATCCAGCCGCCTAATTAATAAACCCATGATGACATAACTTATCCAGCTTATACTTTTTTTCAGTGATCTCGAAAAAGTTAATACTAATGCATCCTCCAAGCAAGGTATTCTACCCCTAGCGCGCTTAATAGCGATATCATCAACGAATGCCTTGAAGTAATTAGGGTCAATAGCTCTCACGCCAAGTTGGATGAGTATTTTTGGTCCTGCATAAACATAATCTTCTTTCTTAACTACATAGTCAACTCCTAGCGAATCGAGAAAATCTAAAAGAGAACTTAATTCCTTGTCCGAAACCCATATAAGCCCTCTCTTAATTCTCTTTAGATTAAATTTAGGAGCAAAATACCTTACAATGCGATAATTATTAATTTTTTGAGTCCATTTATCACCGAATAAGTAACGCTTAAGTTTCGTTCTTCGTCTTGAGTCATTAGGCCACTTTATCCTTATCAACAAACCTCATCACCAAATAATGTGTAACTATATGTGTAACTATAAAAAAATAACTAGTGAAGTCTACATATAGACATTGTCAATTATATGTGCTAAATTAAGTAAAAGCTCTCTTAAGAACTTCCTTAAATAATCTATCATACATAGGAATTATTTCATTAGGATGAAATCTTTCTTCAACGTCCCAAAGAGCATTCTTCCCCAATCCGATAAGTAATTCTTCATCCTCTGTAAGTAAACTCATGTAGTAAACTATAGCATTTCTTTCTCTTTAATCTATTAACTAAGACTCCTAAGCACTTTAGAGAGAATAAACTCAGTTAGGATCAAATGGCATGTATTATAGCCTCGTAAGAAATATATCGAATCGCTCTAAGGTTTCTTCCCCTAAAACAACTTTAATTTTTTCTAATAAATCATCCCAGATCCCAATAAGTTCATCTACACTCTTAACTTCTACCTTTAACTCTATATAGTAAAACAAGACATCTTCATTAGCTGGAGTCTTCTCAATGGTATAAGCTGATAAGATGATTTCATCTACATATAGCCCCTCGATACCCAATAAGAAATTCGATATAACGGATACTACAAACATACATATTATCAATAATATCCCCCGTAATGATTTTCTTCCTTATCAATCTCTCTAGAATTTTGCTAATTCTAATTTTCGTTACCACGTCATAGATTAAACCAATCTGGATTAATCTACCTAAGATATTAACGAGTATCTCGGGATAGTATTTGATTTAGCTTGGCCACTTATAATTCACTAAATCCGCTAATTTAGTATTGTTGAATGAAGTATCCGCGCTGGGAAACTAGCTTGATTGATCAATCGACATAAGTACACTCTGGATTATGTAATTTGGGAGATAATTTGCCTCCTAAACTCATCGAAGCTACTTTCATCGTAATTTATTTTAATGCTTTCTCAATTATTTTCTTAGCTCTCTTGATTAAATCTAATAACTCTCTCCATCGCTCTCGGAAAGTCTCATCATCAAGATGTCTCTCGTAGAAATGCTCGTGCAAGACATGAGCCTTATCCAATAACCTTCTAAATAATTTCCTCTGGTTCTTGGGAAGCTGATTAGTAATAAAGCGCTCCAACCTACTCCTACTCCAATGCATCATTGGCACATTCTTAATAGCTGCATAATACTTAATCAATGATGTTACAGCACCCCAGATTTTCTCTCCAGCTTGAGTAGTATTCCTCTGCTTAGCGAAATCTAATGCTTCGCTGTAATATTTCCTGAAAAGGCTGAGGTATCTCTCAGCACGTCTCGAAGGATCAATATTTAAGTTCATGAGATCATCAATCACATCCTCCCTATCCCAGCCAGAAACCCCAGCTAGCTCACTCAACCACAACTCATCCTGCTTACTCAACTCCTCACCAGTAGCCAGCTTCTTAATAATACCATATATCTCTGGCCACTCATCCCTAATCTCACTCAAAGCAATCATAACAACACCGAAATTCATAATTCCATAATCAATAGCATAAGTAGAAATCACCTTTAAATTTCACAATACAAAAGAAAAATCAACAAAGCTCAGAAACAAGCTCACTTGCAGTCCTTTCGACGGCTTCCCTACTACTCATGCTCGGGCTCCAACCAGTGTTCTTGAGCTTAGAGATGTCCAAGAGCATGTACTTCACATCACCAATCCAGCCGCGACCACCCTCGACGCCTCCAGTGAACTCGAATCTCGGGCTCAAACCCATCGCATTAGAAACGATCTCAGCTATCTCACGAACAGTAATCCAGTCCTCACTACCAACATTATAGACATCAAAAAGCTTATTGCTTTCGCGGAAAAAGTTGAACAAGTGCATCGTCGCGCTGACAGCATCGGAGATATGGAGATAGCTCTTTTTCTGGGAACCGTCGCCGAGAATCTCTAGGCGGGAGGGATCGCGCTTAAGCTTCATGATGAAGTCATAGATAACCCCGTGGCGGAGGCGGGGGCCAATTATGTTTGCGTAGCGAATCACGAGGGAGTGTATCTTAAATGTGTGCGCGTAACCAGAGATGAGGGCCTCGCAGGCAAGCTTGGATGCACCATAAATCGATATCGGTTCTAGGGGAGCGTAGTTCTCGGGGGTAGGTATCTTGGATGCCTCGCCATAAACAGTTGATGAGGAAGCGAAAACTAGGTAAGGCACATGGTTCCTGCGCATAGCTTCGAGGAGGCTATAGGTTGCGACGACATTATTAGACCAGATATCCTCGGGTCTCTGAGCACCAATCCGCACCTCCGGATTCGCAGCGAAGTGAAAAACAGCATCCGCACTAACGAGGAAATCGTTTAGGGCATCGCTACGCAAATCAACCCTATGGAAAACAACTCTACCAGTGCCCAATGATTTCGAGAGGAAAGATTTGTCCCCAGCACTCAAATCATCTAAAACAACAACACTCGAGACCTCTTCATTTTCTAGTAGATAATCAACAAGATGACTGCCTATGAATCCCGCACCACCAGTAACGATGATTCTCAACGAAAATCACCAAGCAATAGAGTGAAAGACAAACTGGAAATAATGGATTTTAATTTTATGTAAAGCGGGAATGTCAGCACTGTTTCATTTCCATTACCGCGGTTGACGAGTTCCTAGTGATGCTGGTTCTGGAGTCAATTATAGTTGTTGATTATAGCTTCTTGATGCGATGTAAGCGGTAAGTGAGAGGGCGAGACGCATTATCTCCATGGAACTGGGAAGGTGCTTCAGTGAATCTTGCAAGCCATTAATGGGATGATGCAGTAATAAACAAAAATAGTGTGGTCGGTTTATATGACTCAAAAATATTTTCCATTATTAATTAACCCGTTCTTAACATGTTATATTCCTCGATAACTTCATTAATGTTTTTATGTTAGTAGTTGATTTGATGCAAAAGTTGTAAAGCATTTTTATTCACTTATCATAATTTTAATATTGAGCTGATGTATTCCTGTAGTGTTATTTATGTCAGTATCAATTAGCAAGTATAGAGTCAATGTAGCGGTTTTCTTTTGGTTCAGAATTGCAGAACAAGCTTTAAGGAAAATCATGATTGATGCGGGATTCACAGAAGCTCCTAAACCACCTAGTCTACCTTTTCCACTCGGAGTTAAAGTTCAGTTTGGCGAAAGAGTGCCTCTTGCTACCTATAAATCGGTTCGAATCGAAAAACCGATTTCTCGGGATAATTTCTATAAATGGTTTCACGTAATTATAACACCGGATGTTAATGCTGTCGAAAAACGAGTTGTAATACAGATGATTAAACGGGATATTGATCATAATAGTGTTATCGACTTTTTGAAAAAATATATAAGGTTCTTGAAGATATCAAAG
>JAHQWF010000118.1 GCA_029856055.1 Candidatus Njordarchaeota archaeon
AATCAGATCTAAGTGGTGCTCAAAAATCAGGATTATTTTATTATCAGATATCTTCCTTAAGATATTTAGTATAATAATTGAATTCAAATTATCTAGCCTAGCAAATGGTTCATCTAAAATTAATATTTTTGGATCTAGGGCTAATGATGACGCTATAGCAAGTTTCTGCATCTGACCGGAGCTTAATTCTAAAGTTGGTTTATCTAGCAAATCCCATAAATCAAATTCATACGCTAATTTCCTCACTACCTCTCTTATTCTCTCTCGCGGCGCTCTAGTATTACTTAATTGTGCAATTAATTCATCACGAACAAGAATTGATGAAATGAACATTTCTGGATTCTGTGCAACAAAGCCGACTTTACCAGCTAGAGCTATCGGACCAGCCTCTAAAGGATTAACGCCCATAATATTGATTCTACCTTTAACCTCAGCAAAGAAAATATGAGGAATAAGACCAAAAAGAGTTCTAGCTAAAGTAGATTTTCCACTACCACTTTTCCCTGCAAACAAATATATTCCGGGTTCCTTGATTTCTAGAGTTATGTTATCTAGTGCTGGTTTCTTCTGATTCGGATATCTCACTGATAAATCTTCCAATATCAACATTGACTCCCATCTCCATTAACGTAGCTACCAGGGGTATAGAGATAATTATTCCAGCAATAGGTTGTATGAAATTAGGTATCACCTCAATTAAGGCTATTTTAGCCCCAAATATGAGAGATTCGTATAAATAGTAGCCAAAAACCATTTCAATACCGCTGATTAGACATGCTAATGATAAATCACAATAAACTTTACCTATCGATGCTAGAAGTATCAAAACTGCGCTTAATGCAATAGCGATAAGCATGACTATCTCGAATGGAATTAGAATATCTATTATTTGACCAATTGCTTTAAATCTAAGCGTGATCCCTCCTAAAGCCTCAATGTATAGAAAACTAGTGATCGCTATAGAGATAATTATCGCCAAAGCTATTTTTTGCGTTCTCCCTATTTTTATGAATTTACGAGCTAGAAAACCTGCTAAATACCCTTCTATTCCCTTGATTACTAGTGTGGCGGGAGCATAAATAGCATAACCTAACGCAAGATCTGCTAGAGCTGACCCAAGTCCACCAGCTACAGCGCCTACAATTGGCCCTCCAATAAGCGCCGCCAAGTATACTCCAGTCTCTCCAATATTAATGAAACCGCGGGTCGCGGGAGTTGATATGGTGATAATTGTTGTAAAAACAAAAGTTACCGCTGTGAAAATTACAATTAAACTTGTATCTTTAACGGTTAGTGACTCTACCTTCAAAAACGTCACCTTTTAATGCAGTAATCAATTTTCCTTAATATGGTAAAATAGTAAAAAACAAATAATATATAGATAATAACCAATATATTGTTTTTAACCAATATATTGATGCAAAAGTGGTTTTAATGGCCAAGCCAATGGTTATGAAGTGCATAAAGTGTGGTAGAGAATACCCTGTCGAAATATACTATCGTAGATGTCCTTCTTGTTCTGGTATACTACACATATTTTATAATTATCTAGAGGAAAGAAAGAAGGGAAAAGAGTTAATACATAAGCATGAGGATAGTATGTGGAGGTACATAGAATTACTACCTGTTCAAAATGTGAATAAAATAATTTCCCTTAAAGAAGGATGGACTCCACTAGTAAAGGCTAATAGATTAGCAAAAGAAATAGGGTTAAAGAAGGTATTTTTAAAAGATGAAACTAGGAATCCGTCCGGATCTTTTCTAGATAGGGGGATAAGTTTAGAGGTAAGCATAGCTGCTGAGCATGGGTTCAAGTCACTTACTTGTGGCTCGACGGGAAATTTAGCTGCTTCTGTCGCTGCATATGGTGCGCGCGGTGGATTTAAAACCATTATTTATATTCCTAAAAAAGTTGAGATCGGTAAGCTTTATCAAGTCGCGATTTATGGCGCGGATATTTATATTGTTAATAGTTATGAGGAAGCATTAAAGAGAAGTGAGATGTTGTTTCTAGATTCTTTTGTAATAACTACATCTGATCCATGGTATTTAGAGGGAATAAAAACAATATCTTATGAGATACTAGAACAATTTAATTTTGAAGCCCCAGATTATCTAATTACTAGTGCTGGGACAGGTTCATTATTATCTATGTCCTATAAAGGTTTTGAAGAGATGAAACAACTAGATTTTATAGAGGACTTCAACACAAGTTTTATCGGCGTCCAATCCGAAAAAGCAGACCCCATAGCAAAAGCATTCCAAGCAAATAGGACACATGTAGAACCCGTTGAAGGCAGTTTAGATACTGTGGCTCTAGACATAGCAATAAGTAATCCAACACATGGTGATGTAGTTTTAGACATTGTTAGAAAAACGAAAGGCTATGTTCTTAGTGTATCAGACGACGAGATACTTGAATCTCTCTCAAATTTAGCTAAATTAGAGGGTATTCTGGCGGAACCATCAGCTGCAGCAGCTTTAGCTGGATTAAAAAGATTGGTTAATGAAGGTAAGATTCTTCCTTCTGAGAGCGTAGTTCTACTTGTAACTGGTGCTGGTCTCAAGCACCCTAAAGCAATCCGTGATACCGTATCTAAAGTGATTACTTTGCGGAGGATATTAAGCATGGTTGAGGGGGATAAAGAGTTGTCCAGGTTAGGTACAACTAAAATAAAAATTTTGCAGGCAATTTCAGATGGATACACTTATGGCTATGCGATTTGGAAGGCTTTGAGGGATAAATACAATGTAAACGTTGGATTACCTACGCTATACCAGCATCTTAAAGAGCTTGAAAAAATGGATCTGATAACAGTATTTTCCGAAGAGACAGAGAAAGGTAGAAAAAGTATTCATTATACTTTGACACATAAGGGTAGAAGAATCATTGAAGACTTTGTGTAAATGAATAAGAAAAAATAATGGATATTACAATGTTAGAGATAATTGTTTATAAGAATTACATAAGAGACTTTCTCGGAGGAAATACTAATGATAGATCTAGTCAAGGAAATTGAAGAAAGAAAGCTTAAAGCTTTCCATATCTTCATAGCTACACTACTAGGAAAACTAGCGGAGAGTGGATTCTTGAATCAAGGAGCATTGAATACCTTAATTCCTGCTGTATCCGAAAAATAGCCACTTATCTAAATCATAAGTATGGTGAATTCAAATCAGATGATTTAAATGAGTCGATAAAGAATATTCTTGAGAAACTGGTCTTAGAATTAGACCCATTCATAAAATATAAAATGCTACTAAAAAACTCAAAATTAACTTTAATGATTGATGGCACTACGTGCAAATTTTGTCCAGGTGGCGTTGGTGGAGTTGTTTTATCAGGAACATTGTGCATATTCCCTCTATTGTTCAAAGAAATTCTATCAAAACTAACTGGAAAAGAATTAAAATTTACGCTCCCAAGCAAATTAATAAAGAAGATGGGGTACTGTATAACCCAATTCGAGATAAATTAAGACAAAAATTCGCCACATAGTCTATCTCATTACGAATTTTCCTATTAATTAACATTAAGCTATGATTTATAATTTAATTAGCTCAATATAACTAATTCTAATAATCATTCATCTTCGATCGTGAGAGGTTTAATTCTTGAACATCGAGAGAATAAAAACTGGAGTAGATAAGCTAGACGAGTTATTGCAAGGCGGGGTCCCCAGGAGATTCTTCGTGGCTGTTACTGGAGAGCCAGGAACGGGTAAAACGATCCTTTGCCTACATTTTGCTGTTAAGGGTCTCGAAGAGGGAGATCCTGTAATTTATGTTACTACAGAGGAAAGCAGAGAAAGTATTATAAGGCAAGCAACACAGTTCGGTTGGAACCTTAACGATGCTTTGAGCAAAGGTGATTTAATAATCATAGATGCTTTAATGCGGAGTTCTAGAGACGTTTGGACACTAAACAGATTAACAATAGATGAACTAATTGCCTTAATTATTAAGGCTAAGAAGGAATTTGGTTATGCTCATGCTAGATTAATTATTGATAGCATGTCTGCTTTTTGGTTAGATAAGCCAGCAATGGCTAGAAAATATGCGTATCAGGTTAAGAGAACATTAAGCAAATGGAACCTCACCACCCTTGTTACAAGTCAGTACGCTATAACGACTTCCGACGCGTTTGGTTTTGGTATAGAGCACGTCGCTGATGGCATTATTCGATTCCGGAGATTCATAAGGGGAGGTAAATTACGTAGATTCATTATTATCGAAAAAATGAGGCAAACTAACCATGACTTAAGGATGTGGGCGATAGAAATCGTCGATGGAGTTGGATTAAGATTAGTAAGACCCGTGGAGATTAGAAGGGAGGATATTGCTTTACCTCCCAGCGTAACAAGGAGAATAGTAAATTCTAGAGAGAGCAAGGAGGAGGAACTTGGAGACAATGAGAATACCTAGTCTTAATTCATTAAATCATATTAGATCAAGAATAATTAGAATTTAGAACGACCTCTTCTTTCTCAATAAAGCTTCCTGTATTTTTCAGCCCGAATCTTATCTTTCTCCCTACCACTTCTCTCATATGATGAAAGCTGATCCATAAGAGAAGAAATAGGGGTCTTTAGCCCCGAAATCTCAACTGTAACTGGGTTATTTAACTTGTTTGCTAACGAAACCCATTTACCGCATATTTTTTGTTCGAGATCACCCATGACCTCTATCATTACACCCTTTATCTTAAACCTTCTGTAATAGGATCTAAAAAACCTACCTTCACTGAAAGAGACTTCAGTTGTCTTAAAATCCTTCTAGATCTCGTTTAATTGCAATGTTCTTTCCTTTTTTGTTAGAATGTCTATGTCTCCTGGCTCAATGTCAACGTCTTGTAAAAATAAACTTAAACTACCTACTAGAACCCATCTAATATTGTTCTTCTGTATATCAATTGATATGCGTTTCAGAAATTCAAATAATTTCTTGGGTAGACGCATTTAGATATGCCTCGTGACAAACCTAGACGATTTCTTTATACTACAAAGTAAAAGAATTTATCTTTATATACCTCTCATAATTTCTTTACGAAATAATCGTTCCTATTTCCTCTATTTCTTCAAATTTACCCTCTACGTAATTTATTAGAACTTTTGTCGCGTTACTTAGATCTCGCCCATCAAATATTATTGTTGGTATTCTTGATCTCTCTAATACTGTTATTGCAACCAGATCCATTACCTTATATGTCCCTGGCATATTTTCATACTTAGACAGCAGATCTTTCAATTCCTTCGGAGATATACACTTAATCTTTCTTGCTCCAGGATCCGTGTTTGGGTCGGCGCTGTATACCCCCTTTACATTTGTCGCAATAAGGAATAAATCAGCATTTATCCCTTCTGCGGTAAGAGCCGCTGGACCTATAGTACTTTGTCCAGGAAAGAATCCTCCAATGAACAATATATCTTTGTACTCAAAAAGATTTATAGCTTCTAGAGATGACCTTGGTATGCTCGAAGATATCTTATCTGCTAGATCTCTCCTTCCCATATCTATTAGATTTTTCTTTACACTATTAAGTATTACGAGAGCATTTAATCTACTAGTTTCAATGCCTATCAGATCTTGTATGTATGTTGATAAACCAGTTTCTCTAGCTAGCTTAATATATTCTCTAGCTGTTTTGCCACCCCCAATGACTATAGCTATCTTAGCATCCTTATTTATTCTCTTAGTCTGGATAATGAAATCGCTAAGATCTCTAATAATCTTTCCGAAGAATGAGGTGTCAAAGGGAATAGAGGGAAATAATATTGATCCACCTATCTTCAAAACTACCTTACTTATACTCATCACATATCACTGGTTTTTAGTATGATATTTCAAGATTTCGAAATAAAAACATTATAGTTTTTGACGTAATCGTCATATGCGCCAACTTTCTTTAACCATATGCCGTAATCAACCAATGCTTTAGCTGCGACAACGGCTCTCCATGGTAATGGATATGTCGGTATACTCTTTTTATCAAATTGCTTTCTGACCCACTCAGACATCTCAGTACTACCCATATCCATTACAATTACAGGCTTATCATGCCGATTAATAACATCTATAAGTTTTTTCGGTAAATTCTTGGTTAGAGCGGGCGGATGGTGCAGCGCGAGTACTATAACTAAATCTATGTTGGGATCTCTCAGTAAGACTTCAGTAGCTGAGGCATATGAGTCATCAGTACCAGTACCAGAGATATCTACTGGGTTGGAAAAAGTAGCTATTTCAGGGATTAAGCCTTCTGAAACACATTTCTTTAGTGCATCAATCGTAGATTTAGTGAGTGGTGGAACCTTAAGTCCGTATTTTTCAGCTAGATCAGCCATCACTATTCCGGGGCCACCACCATTCGTCACGATTCCAATTCTATTTCCACTAGCTGGAGGCTGATACACCAGAGCTTTAGCCATATCAACCAATTCCTGTATGTTAGATGCTATAACTGCTCCCATGCTCCTTAATGCAACTTCATAGATTCTTCTATTACCAGCCAGCGATGCTGTATGTGAATAAGTAGCTCTAGCTCCGGCTTCAGTGACGCCCCCCTTAAGCACAATGATGGGCTTCTTTTTCGCCACTTCTTTTCCAATCTCTATTGTTCTCTTGGCATTTTCTCTAAATGCCTCAATATACATCATTATAACTCTAGTTGTCTCATCATCAATAAGATATGTCAATAAATCTCCTTCGTCAACATCTATTTTATTTCCCCAGCTAATAAATTTACTAATTCCTATGTCTTCACCCCACATATGGTCAAGAACAGCATCACCTAGAGCCCCGCTTTGAGATAAGAACGTTATAAATCCAGGGTTTGGTCTTGGCATATTTAGTTTTAATCCCTCATCCGTTTCTTTAAATGATGGAATGAATAAGGTGTCTACTCCAGAATAAGAATCATATATTCCTAAACCATTGGGACCTATTATTCTTATTCCATATTCTTTAGCGATTTTCTTTACCTCTTGCTCTAGTTCTACATTTCCTACTTCTGAGAATCCTCCGCTAATAATTGTAGCTACTTTAACTCCCTTTTCACCACATTCTTTCATTACAGCTGGAACAAATCTTGCTGGTATTGCGATTACAGCATGCTCAACTTCTCTGGGGACTTCATTTATTGACTTGTAAAGTTTATATCCAAATAACTCGCCACCTTTAATATTGACTCCGAAAACTTCTCCCTTCAATAAGCCTTTTTCCTTATTCTCTATAAGATTTTTGAATATAATATGACCTGCAGCCTCAGGCTTATGGGATGCTCCAATAACAGCGATACTTTTAGGATCAAAGAATGGTCTTAATTGCTCCTTGATGATCCTTATCTCGTTAGGATTCAACATTCATATGAACCTCCTTATTGAACTCATTTGTATGAAAAAAGTTTTGACACTAAAAAGAATTTATGTATGTAAAAGCTGTTTAATGATTAAAGTAATCCAAGACTCTTTAGAAACGTGCGTACATCAAATACGGGGCCATCTTTACAAACTAACAGTCCACTTCTACCAAGTTCACATGACCCACAGAGCCCTATACCGCATTTCATGTACTCTTCAGCTAAAACAAAACCATTTATACCATTTTCAATCAAAGTTTTAGCTCCATTAATCAACATTTGTTCTGGTCCACATAGAACAACAATATCGAAATCTTCTGATTTCAATAACTTTTTCATTAAATCTATATTCGTCCCCTTAAAACCTTTTGAGCCATCATCAGTAGTTACGTGTACATTTGCCCTTAATTTTCTAGCTTCATCCTCAAATGCGAGCAAGTCAGCTGTTCTAGCCCCAATTATTACATCAATAACTTCTCTACTCCTACTTCGGAACTCCCACAGAAAAAACATGAGCGGGGCAATTCCATAACCTCCACCCACTAGCAAGTATTTTTTATCGGGCTCAGGCTCTATGTAATTTCCTAGAGGGCCTTTGACCCCGAGAATATCTCCTTTATTTAATGAATGCATATATCTGGTGGTTTTCCCTCTTTTCGCAACAGTTATTCTTATTAATCCATCGGAGTACTTTGATACGCTTATCGGTATTTCCTCTAATTCAGGTACCCAAACCATTAAAAATTGTCCTGGTTTAGGTGTATTAATTTCTTCTAATGGCTTTAAGTAGAGAGATTTCAGCTCTCTATTTTCGTTTTTGATATCTGTAATTACTGAGGCTACAACTACTCCAATCATGTTAGCACCAGTAGATCCTATAGCTCTATCACTATGAAATTCTTATTTCCATTGTTGATTAATTTAATATTAGCTTTATCTGGAATATCTTTTAGGCCAAACCTTTTTAGATTTATGTTGAGAGAGGCGCTGTTTTTAGTTCTCTTAATAGTTTTAGTATCTTTTTTAACTTGATTACCATAGTAAATCTCGAGATCAGGGAATGTTTGCACTAATCTCATTAGAATTCTCCCCATTATTATTTCAGTAAATAATTTGTTCTCATTATGCACAACTTCCAATATCTCCATAATTTTTTCCAACTTTGGTAGTAATTGAAGAATCATTTTTCTGTCATTCTCATTTAATCTAGTTTCTTTTGTAGTTACTATTTCGCTATTGTTTATGAACCCAGGTCTTATTCTAGCAATTCTTTTTGAGTTGACCCTAGATGTCTCTAATAAAAATTCCTTTAACCGAATCATTATCTCCTTCCAAATTTTTAAGTCTGAGACAAGCTCAGACAAGTGCCTTATTTTAATTAAATCACTTATTTTGGTTTCATCCTTATATAGCTTTCTTAATATCTCTATTGCAGCTTTATATAACGCGTGTATATCACTTAACCTGATGCTTCCGATCTCTATGCTATCTTTGAAATAGTGTATTATGAAATCAATACTGGTCCCTTCACTAACTATAGATGAAAATATTGGGAGGTGTATGTAATCAATACCAACATTACCATTGATAAAAGCACCGTTAGTTCCCAAAAATGAAATAATTTTGTTTGGCAACCAATAATCGTATGGTCTTTCTGTTAACTCATCGAATTTAGCTCTAACTACAACGTATTTTTCACCGAAAAAGTCGATACCATACATCCCTAGGTGTCTAATCGAGTACCCTCTGCTTTCAAATATTATTCTTAACCATAATTCCTTTATTCTGCTAAAAATCCTTTTGATTACCTTATCCAGTACTGTCAGTGATATATTCTTCTTATACCTTATTTTTATCGATAATTTTCCATTCGATAGAGTATCGATCATTAAACTCTCGTTCTTAAGATCACTGAGTAGATTAAGCAATAATTCATGAGAATCTAGCTCTTCTATATTCCATAAAATATTCTCAATGCTTATCTCGCCATCCTTTACTACCGCTATTAAAGGCTGTTTCCTTAGTTTAGATGAAGGGATTATCTCAACTATCACTTCATCATTTCCATCATTTACTTCTAGGCCATCAGGCCTCTGAGGTATCCCCAACTGCTCTCTTGCTATTAATGCTACCCTCTTAGCAATACCTAATAGAACTGTAGTGCCCATATAGACACGTTAAAGAAATTTTTCGTAAGTTGTCTAATAATATTGTTTAAAAAGAGAGAAATGATCTAGGTATTACTAGTATTATTCACTCCAATAATTTATCCATCTCTTCCTTCCTTGCCAACTTGGCTGTGCCGTAACCAACGAAGATTATCTTGTTAGGAGCAAGAGCCTTAATTACTTCCACTCCATGAGTAACTACAATAGCCGTTATTCCTGCTTCTCTAACTAGTTTAGCTAGCTTTTGAGCAACCCTCATAGCTGTAAGTGTATCTAGATGAGCAGCAAACTCATCTATTAGTATTAGATTGGGTTTTTCCGCTAATAAACTAGCTAATTTTGCTCTTTCTTTCTGTCCTGTAGATAACTCAGAGTAACTAGCTCTATATAGAACAGCATCACTCAATCCAGTCCTATTTAGGATTTCCACTGCTAAACTCTCATCACCTGTTTTGTTGTATATATGTTCTAGTAACGATTCATCACCAGAATGCGGTTCTATTTCACCAGGAAGCATAATCGAGGGCTTTGCATTAGCTGAAGCTCTGATTTTTCCTAATGTCGGCTTAAATTTTTCATCATCTATCCCTGCTATAGCCCCATAAATTAATCTTAGCAATGTTGTTTTTCCGGCTCCTGAAGCACCTACAACAACTATTTCTCCTGGTTTAATGCTCAGATTAACATTACTTAAAACCAATCTTTGTATTTTTCTTTGCTTAACACCAAACGCTATCAATACGTCTCTTAGTTTCAATATGTTTTCAAGAATCTTACTAACATTCTCTAAAACAATCTCGCTTTTCAAAGCTTCAACTTTACCATATCTAGAAACACATAATCTTCCACCATGTTCCCGTGCAAACTTATCTCTCTTCAGAAAATCATTTATGTATTCTTTAGCCTCCTTAGTCAACGTATAATATAGTACAGGCCTCCCACTTGCTGTATCCCATAAATATTTATTCCCTTTTTTATCAAGTAATACACCAATCTACAATTTTTATTGAATAAATAAAAATTAATTACAAATTCTTTCATTAATGTATGTTTTTATCTTCATTGATTTTGAGAGAAATAACTGCAAAAATAAACCTAAACAACTTTCTTAGTAACAAGATTAGAACAATCCCTATTAAATAAAGGAAAGGACTCATATAAGCTCCATTTAAAATAAAATACAACGTAAATTCGCCCGAAATAATTATCAGCAATAAAACAAGAATAAATTTAACTATACCTATTTTTCCCTGAGCTAGCCATAGTACGATAGGATCTATATCTGGGTTGCTTCTTATTACATCTACAATTTTCTTGAATTCATTAAATTTTTCCTTGTTATCGCATATTGCTTTTTTATATCCCATCTCATATTGTTTTCTAATTAATTTAACTAAACGCAATTCGATTACTAATGCATATGCCAAAGTGAAATAAGTGGCGTATATTAGTGTAATTAAGGAAACTGACGTCACTGTGTGAAATAATTGAATATGATTTATCGTGAGAATTAATGTACATAATAGTAATACAGATAGAATAATACTAGCTAAATAGATCAAATGCTCACTAATGAGATCATTAGTAAGTATACAACCATTAATAATCTTACTTTTGAGATGTAGCGTATCTTCGCTATCTAAACCATTATTGGTTTGATTTACCTCGCCCATACTGATGCCTCAATAATTCGATTCATTTACATTGATTAACTTTTAATAACAATCTTAGTTGCACTATATAGCATTAAACGGATTATAACTAGTTTTGTATAAGATTTAGCATTATTGTTAGTGTTAAGATAAAAAAATTCTTATTTTTTGAATACTTTTATTTATAAAGTCATATCTTTTTTGAAGAGATATTCAGACGTGAGATATTTGACAGATAAGCTATTAACACCGAAAGAGGCAGCTAAGCTACTTGGAGTACATACATTAACGCTTTATAGATGGGCCAAGAAAGGCAAGATAAAATATGTTGTTACTCCTAGTGGGAGGTATAGATATCCATTATCAGAAATCCTTAAGATAAGAGGTAAAGCTGATATTGATATAGATAGACAAAATAAAGCAGTGATATATGTTAGGGTTCCTTCTGAAAAATACATGAAAACTGGTTTACTAGAGAAGCAAATTAACGAGTTAAAGAAATATGCGAAGAAAAAGAACTTAGATGTTCAAGAAATAATCATGGATATATCCCACGCTTTCTGTGGAAAAACGTTAGGTATCGAGAGGATAATAGAGTTAGCTAGGGAAAAGAAAATAAGTAAGATTCTTATATATAGCCCTGAAAGCTTTTCTAGGCTTTGTTACTGGTTGTTCGAGAAAGTATTTGATGTATTAGGTATAGAGATTATAACTTTACATAAGCGAGCGAAGGAGTTATCTGACTTAGTGTACACAGAGTTACTTGAAATAATTTCTGAAACTCTCCAAGAAAAAGACAAAGAGATATAATTCTAGAGGATATTAAGCAATGATGGCTGAAGCGATAATTATTGGAGACGAAATCTTATATGGGCTAGTAAGGGAAGAGAATTCACACATAATAATAGACCTACTCAATCAAGTAGGAATCTTCATTAAGCGGATACAGATGATCCACGATGATGAAAAACAGATAATAGATGCTCTAAGTGATGCCATTAAATCTGGTTCTAAATTAATAATTACAACTGGTGGATTAGGGCCAACAGATGACGATATAACATTAGAAACTGTTGCTAAATATCTCGATAAAAAAATAGTTTATAAACAGGAACTAATTGATAGAATTCGAGCGCGCTTCAAAGGCGAGCCACCAGAAGCAGCTTTTAAGATGGCTAGAGTTATTGAAGGTGCTAAACTATATGACAGCCCATTAGGTTTAGTTCCAGGGCAAGTAATTAATGAAAATGATGTATTTATAATAATTCTTCCTGGGCCACCACGTGAGGTTAGAGCTCTATTAAAGATAATATTAGAGGATATAACTAAGGAATTAGGTATGAGACATAGGTGCCAAAAAACAATATATCTGAGAATAAAGGAGGCTGAAATCGCGGATGTATTAATAGATGTAATGAAAAAGTATGGTGTCTATGCAAAAGCTATTTTAACCCAAAAATGTGATGAAGGATTGCCCATACAGATACTCACTTTTGGGGATGATATGGAATCCTGCATGAATAAAATTGATTTAGCAGCAGAATATATAATCAAGCGGGTCATGTCTATTCTATAAACATGTTATAAATATACATATACCTAGAAAACTTATAATTCAAGTCATATATACACATTGGGAACTTCCTTAAGTAAATTTAGTTTGAAAAATTGTATTGAGGTAATGAATATGAAGTTCACAAAATGCACAAAAGAAATAATGCAGCCTAAAACTGGGAAAAAAGTAGCTATAATTGGTGCAGGTCCTGGAGGTTTAGAGGTTGCTGGAGAACTGATCTGCAAGGGACATGGAGTAGTTGTATATGACATGATGCCTGAACCAGGTGGTTTATTGATATTTGGAATACCTGAATTCAGAATGCCAAAACAAATAATAAAGAAAGGTATAAAGGAGCTAGAGGATCTAGGTGTAAAATTCATTTGCAATACTAAAGTTGGAAAAGATATAGATCTCGAAGACATCATTAAACAGTACAATGCTGTTGTGATAGCAACTGGTGCTTGGGATGAAAGAAAGCTAGGAATTCCTGGAGAAGATTTAGAGGGTGTTTATTCAGTATTAGATTTCTTAATAAAACTAGCTTTATATAGGGAAGGATACATAAGCAAGGACGAGGTACCAAAGATTGGGAAGAAGGTAGTTGTTATTGGAGGCGGAAATAGCGCTATTGATGGAGCTAGAACAGCTAAAAGACTTGGTGCTGATGTAACTCTCGTATACAGACGTACAAAAGAATATATGCCAGCTTTCAAAGCAGAGGTGGAGCATGCTGAAAAAGACGGAGTAAAATTCATTTTCTTAGCAACTCCAGTGAGGATAATAGGCGATGAGAACGGTAGAGTTAAGGCAATAGAGTGCATCAGAATGAAATTAGGTGAACCAGATTCATCTGGTAGACCAAGACCAGAACCTATTCCCGGTAGCGAATTCACTATCGAGTGTGATACAGTTATTACGGCCATCGGAGAAATAGCGACACCACCATTTGGCGAAGATAGCAAAAAGTATGGCATAGAGATTAATTCTAAAAACAGGATAAAGACAGATGATGAGGGTAGGACGACGAAGAAGGGGGTTTTTGCTTTAGGTGATGTAGTTACTGGTCCAGCGATAATAGGTTCAGCTATCTCGATGGCTAGAAAAGTTGCTAAAGCTGTTGACGAATATTTAAGGACTGGTAAATGGCCCTAAGGATTAATAATGCGTTATAGCATGTTTCAAGATCAATGATTAGTCACTTATTTCTACCCTATTTTATTAAAAATACCTTCTTAAGCTACTCATTCTGAAGAAAATACCACCTACTAATTATCACTTATTAAGCATGTTTCATTCTAGTATTTCTAGGATAAGTTACATTTTCTTTGCGTAATAAAACACTATTAAATCAAAATAGCAGAGATTACAAGAGATACTACATATAATAGCCGTATTGTAGATATAATTCCAATAAGATAGTTAATTTATTCCTCCCTGAAAAAGCCATTATAAGTTAACTATTCTTATGTTTAACCGATATTAGTATCATTACAGCTCAAAACTTTGACGATTCAAAGTTCATAGTGGAGTAAAGATAGTTGTTTCTATTTTCATTTAAATAGCTTAGCTTGTATCACATTTCATTTATAAAAGCATTAAAAAATAACGAAACTCATAAATCTAAATCCATTTTTAGTTATTAAATCACCATAGCGAATATTAATGATATGAGGTAATAAAACATGGTTTTCTTCAAGAAAAAAATCAAGCCTGGGGAGGCCCCCGATATCCTAGAACATATTATTAGGATAATAATAGATGCGTCTGGTCAAAGTATGAAGGATTTCATCAAAACATTTTTTGAGAAGTTAAATTTACCAGCAATCCCAATAGAATTACCAGTTCAATCTAATTTAAAAAACAATATAGTGAAAACTTTAATGAAAAGTATCAATAATGAGCAGGCATTAATTGCTTTGAAAAAAATTAAGAAAATCTTGGATAATTATAAGATATAATGCAACAAGAACCATTCATATTGGTGCCATATTTGAAAGAAAAATCTCAAATAGTACTGAGGATCAATAATATCATTGAACAAATGGGTTACCATTGGATAGCTATCGATTCTCTTGCCCTCTATCTTTATGAGATAAAGGAAGATTTCAATGATATCTATGTTCTAGTTAATGAAGATTACCACGAGGAGATACACAATCAATTCTCTAAGTCTTTTATCTTGTTGGAGGGAATCAAGTATCAGGAGACTAAATATTATATCTCCAATATAAGTTCTTATCTCGTCGATTCTTTTCCTGTATATCTGCTCTCTGGATTAGTTATAAGAGTAGATAAATACGTAATTAACTCTTCATTCTCTTTCTTGCTTTCTAGTTCGATAAGCCTACCTTTCTATGGCATTAAAATTCTTGTTCCACCCTTAGAGTGGCTATTTCTTTATCATTTAGCTAACCCTATGAAGAAG
>JAHQWF010000040.1 GCA_029856055.1 Candidatus Njordarchaeota archaeon
CGGAGATACTGGTTGATACGGTAGGAAAAAATAAAAAATTTCATGAACATAGTTCATTAAGAAATAATTAAGGAATCTAGAACAGATAATGCTAAAAATTTATTATAATTCATGGGCCCGTAGCTCAGCCTGGATAGAGCGACGGCCTGCGGAGCCGTAGGTCGCGGGTTCAAATCCCGCCGGGCCCACCATTTTAAATGATTCTCTTAGAAGTGAGAGATTTAATTTGTTGTTATCCATGAGGGACCACTCATCATTTGTTTTTTCAGAGGTACCTCCGTCTCTTCATCTTGATTGTTTGTTTATTGAAGCGATTTTTATTTTATATTGGGTATCTTACGGAATATTAAGATATTTCGCATTTTTAATTGTTATAACCTTTATAGTGGTGTAATTATTGGACTTAAAATGCCCTCGATGCAAAAGTACGCTGAGATTAATTAGATTTAATAGGTTGGAGATAGCTACTTCACGTGCGATATTGTATTGCCCAAATTGCCAAATTACATATGAGATAGAAATTAAGTATAAGGATTTAGTGAAGATATATCCTGAAATAGAGGTAGAAAACGAGGAGATTTTTGAGAAAAAAATTACAATAAATGATATCTCTCCAGATTCTCCTCTAGCAATCAAACACTTAGTGTCTTTAGACTCTAAATCATGCATCCCTGTATACTATCAAAAAATATTGGATAAGCCCCCTAGATTAGGGAAAAGGTTGAGTGTAGACCATATTTGTGACCTTGGGATTCCTAGGAAATATGCTGAAAAACTAATTAAATATTGGTCGAGGCTAGGTATAACTAATCTATATGCGTTCCAAGAAAAAGCGATAATGATGGGTGTTAAGGGAGAGAACACTGTGATTGTGGCTCCAACTGGTACTGGAAAAACCGAGGCTTTCGCTATTCCCGCTATGGTTAGAGCTATTAAATTCAAAGAAAGTGGCGCTAGATCACCTCTCGTTTTGATAATTTATCCCACTAAGGCCCTTGCTAGAGATCAATTATCAAAGCTCTTCGATTACGCGAGGATATTTAGATTAAGTGTTAATGTATTGGATGGAGATACTCCTCATTCAGTTCGTGGGAGAATTCTACGCAGTCCTCCAGACATATTACTTACAAACTTTGATATGATTAATTATCATCTAGGTAAACGAACAGGTCTAGGCAGACTCTTCTATAGAGTGAGATTAATAATTATAGATGAGATGCATGAATACTCTGGAGCTTTTGGTACTCACGTACATTATATAATAAAGCGATTAAAAAGATTGGTTGAATCCCCTAAGGATCTTCAGTTCATTATGGCGTCGGCTACGATTAGTAATCCAGTCGAATTTGGAGAAAAACTAATTGGCGAGAATGTATCACTGGTTAGTGAAGACGGTAGGAGGACCCCCCTATATATATTATTTATTTATTGTTTGGATCAGATTCATTACGCTATAGCTAAAATGTTGATTGAAATAATGAAGAAGAATATAAAGACTCTTGTTTTCTTTAATACTAGAAAAAGTGTTGAATTAGCGCTTCACATCTTAAAGAGGATGGCTAAAAGAAATTATGATGTAAATGGTAAGTTCGATCTACATAGAGCGGGATTATCTAAAAGGATTAGAAGAGAGATAGAGATCGCTTTTAAAGAGGGCAAAAAAATCGCTCTTTTAGCTACACCTACGCTTGAATTGGGTATAGATATCGGTGACATAGATCTTGTTATTTCAGAAATAACACCAGTTAATAGGTTCATACAGCGTTCGGGTAGAAGCGGAAGAAGGAGAGCTGGTTCAGCTGTATTAGTTCTTAGAAGCGATGACCCTATAAGTGATTATTACTTAGTTAATCCGACTGATTACTTCGAAGACGTCTCCCTTTGTTATATTGAGCCGAATAATATCTACATAGCTGAGAAACATGTTTATTTAATGGCTTATGAGAAGCCTCTAGAAGACCCTGAAATTAGCTCCTTGAAAATTCCAAGGGAAATAATTGAGAAGCTAGTAAATGATGGAGCTCTTTTCCCTCTCGGAAATAAATATTATGCTAATGGTAATTTGTTTAATAGTTACTTCCCCAGTAATATACGCGGCTCAGACAAGATAGTTAGAGTGTTATATAGAGACGAAGTCATAGATGAGAGAGAAGCTATAATAGCTATCAGGGAACTTTATCCAGGAGCAATTTACATTAATCGGGGTGTTAAATATATTGTTAAATCTCTTGATATAAATTCGTTGACCGCAGTAGTTGAGAAGGCTCCGAGAGAGTACGAGGATCTTTACACGAAACCGATATACACATCTGGAGCGCGACCATTGGACAGTATGTTAGAGAGAGATTCATTAGGAACCAAGTTGT
This sequence comes from Candidatus Njordarchaeota archaeon, assembly GCA_029856055.1. Taxonomy (GTDB): domain Archaea; phylum Asgardarchaeota; class Njordarchaeia; order Njordarchaeales; family Njordarchaeaceae; genus Njordarchaeum. The sequence goes on from JAHQWF010000040.1 coordinate 2,367, forward strand.
TTTATGGTAAATTACAAATGCGTGCCACCATTGAGGGATACTTAGTATTCCAGGAAGGTAGTAAAAAACCGTTGGCGGAATATGAATTAGATAATCCAGTTCACTACCACTATGAAACCTGGGGGCTTGTCTTTAAGGCTCCGCAGTTAAATTACAAAGACACAGATTTAATTTCAGGCTCTTACCATGCACTTGAGCACATAATTATTGAAGGGACAAATGTTATAACTGGTGGTGGGAGTGAGGATCTAGGAGGTATTTCTTTTGGAACAACTGGTGTTATAGTCATATATGATAGTACTCCTGGAGGAAACGGTGTGTCAAAGATTTTATATGATAGGTTCGAGAAAGCAGTTGAGAAAGCTTATAAAATTCTCTCGTCATGCAAGTGTCGAAATACTGAAATATGTAATAAATGTGTGTACTCATATAGATGCGGCAACAATAACCAACCTTTATTTCAGCCTGGAGCCAAAGAATTACTTGAAAAAATGCTTAGGGGAGAAACTGTACCAGATGCAAATCAAGCTCCAGCTATCTTAGAGATTATCGAGAAAGGAATAGTTTAAGCAACTCAGATTAACAAAAATATTTAAATTCTATATCACATCTTAAATCATGGTTTAATCTAAGAGAGAAGGAGAATTCAGTTATCTGGTGGTGTATGTTGAGTAGAGTTAGACAAAAAACCATCAAAACAATCGCAAAGAAAATAGTAGTTAACTATTGGGACATAATTAGAGAAATATGGGATAGATCAGAAGAAATGGCTTTGGCTGACCCCAAGCTCGCCTCTCAATTTAGATTCGAGATGTATAAGAGGCTAGTGGAGTTAACAACTGATGTACCAACTAAAAAAATGAGAAACAGAATAGCTGGATACATAATAACACTGATGAAGCAGATACTATACTTAGGAAAATTCACGATTGAAGAACTATCAACTAAATATAAATTAAGGGGAGAGTTTAAAACCCCCGAGCTCACCATGCCTGAAACACAAACACAGAGCGAAAGCCAATGAAAAAACATTTCTAGTAATTATTCCACCTTCTCCAAAATCTCACGCATTTTCTTAACTTCCACTAGGAGATTATACAGAATAACTAGCATTATTATTAATATCATGATCGTGATTATAAATACCAGTAAAAATCCCGCTCCAATTATATCCAGTAGTAAGTTTTCTCCGAATAAATATCCTAGCGCTATAACCTCTAATAAATTCATTTATTTTCTACCTCATCTTCAATTATTTTAACAATTAAATCAGGTAACGATATTTCCACTTTAATATTTTTGGCCTTAACAAACTTTCTAACATATGGTGGTTTATCAAAATATTTTATATAAGTGCTTATTATACCCGCTTTTTCTAGTTTAGATAAATGCATGTATAGGAGCGGCCGAGAAATACCTAGCTCTTTAGCTAACTCGGATATGTATTTCTCCTCTTTCAAAAGAACTTTAAGAATTCTGATCCTGATAGGATGAGATAAAGCATCAAAGAGTTTAAGTGCTTCTTCACCTTTTAGAACTTTCATCGGTGACTTAACCTCGAATTCATTCCTCCATAGGCACTATATGATCCATATCAACTTCTATCAATAACGCTCCTCCCGCCATTAAGTCTACCCAAACCTTTTTCTTTGAAATAGAGACTATCCTGGCTCTTCTTCCCTTGAAAGGCCCGTCAATAATCTCTACTATCATACCTGGCACCAACTCAACTTCCTCACCTTCCTCCTCGATCTCACGTTCATACTTTATCTCAAATTCCCTCAAGTAACTCTCAGCTTCGGAGAAAGGCATAGGGTCTTTAAGTACCACTGCATTCCTGAAATTTCTAACAGCGCGTACAACTGTATCGTAGTCATCTGTTTCCACAAAAACGATCCCGCTCTGACTTTTCGGTGTAAAAGCAGATTTGATGGGTAGACCCAGAACCTCAGCCCTCCATTTTATTAGGAAGATAAGTTGCAATTCTCTTCCTTGAGGCACTTGAACGAGATATAATTTACCTTCTTCTGTTTTGCCTCTTGCCTCTTCTTTAAGCTCTGATTCTGTAGAATTATTACTCAAATTATCGCACCTCCTGAAGCAATTTATCCACCTATAATTGTGTTGAAAATTAGTTTGAGTACAAATCCAATTACGCCAATACCTATTATCGAAAGAAAAATTACTTTTGATATCTGATATATCTCTCGTCTACTTGGTT
>JAHQWF010000054.1 GCA_029856055.1 Candidatus Njordarchaeota archaeon
AAATGGAATGGATCGTAATGCTATGAATCTCCATACTAATTCATAATATACCAATAAAGAGATCAGAAAAGCATTAACCATAATTTTTTCTAGGATAAAGCTATTTTCATTAAGATTGATCACGATTACTCAGCTCTTTAGATTCATTAAGTACGATATTTTTTATCCAATCAATAACTAAAACACTAATAGGATTTTTAATGCACAGCACGCAAATATATAAACTATGAAAATAGCGGGGGTTCCCGAGCGGACAAAGGGGCCAGGTTCAGGCCCTGGTGGCGCAGGCCTACGCGGGTTCGAATCCCGCCCCCCGCATCACTGTGTTCCGTAACTTACTTTTATTGTCTCTAACTAGATTTATTCATAACTTCGAGCTATCCTATCTTGAATACGAATTAATAAAAAAATTAGATGAATGAATTTAAGTATCTTTAAGCTAGAATAAGACTCCTTGGCTCTTCCTTCTTTCTCCATAATTCTTCTCTAAGAAAATCTCTTATAGCTATACGTATTATCTCACTTCGATTGGGGTATCTACCTTCAGCTACAAGTTCATCTAAAGCCTCAAGAAATTTTTCAGGAATATGAACAGTTATTAGTTTCATACCCATATAATATTACCTCTTTTAATTTGCTATACCAGCTAATGATTATTGTTATTTAAGCAACAGTAATTTTTTGATATTTCGTGGATAATACGTTAATATTTCCTTTAAGGCGCTTAAAAATGAAAAAATTTAATTTCATTTACTTTTTTTGCAGTTTACTTAACAAACAAAAAGCTGAGGAAACTATAGATATATTGGAGAAAAAGAATATTTGGATAGCAATAATTCCATGCAAAATAATCATAAACAAAATTCAGGTTGAATCAGCAATACAACTCGCGATAAGAGATTTCATAAACGAAGAAAACAGAGCCAAAAAGATTAACATCCAATTCTTACTTCGTTTCTTTGGAGAGAAACAAATAGTTAGAGTATTCGAAAAATTAAGCAAAATAACAGATTCGAGCATATGCATGGTAGCGTTTTATAAAGATTTATCGAGAGGAGATATTATCGCCCTTCTAAATGAGTTATTTATCCAGAAAAAAATAATAAGAGAATTAACAGAAGATCAAATTTGTGAACCAAGTCTAGAGGAAATCAAAAAGATATACAACATATCTGATAAGGAAATTGAAGCTATAACTTGGGATGATGCGGGCTTAATAGTTGTTTTGACAAAGCTAATATTGGAACGTATTGCATTAGCTTTTTTAAAGTAAAAATTGGTATTAGTGTTAATCATGAATAAAGTAAATACGGAGCAAGGAATATCAAGTAGACAATAGTTCTTGAAAATCGGTTCGAAGTTGCCAGATAACAAGGATCTTATAGGCGATATAGAATGTTAATAGTGTCCGCACCAACTAAAATCATTCTGTTCGGAGAACACGCAGTCGTATATGGTTATCCAGCCATCGCAGGCGCTTTAGACATATATGTATATACAAAAATAAAGAAAATTACCGAACCGACGATGATCGTCAGGTCTCGCGAGTATAACTTAGAATGGAAAAACGGGGAACCTATACCCGCGGAGTTAAGACCAATAATCGAAGGGATAGTATTCACAATAGAACGCGATTTTGACATAAATATAAGGAGGGCAGGAATTTATATTGAAATTTTTAGCGACGCGCCCCCGGCTTGCGGTTTAGGTACCTCTGCTGCCATCTCCGTAGCTTTCACAACAGCGCTTTTAAAGCATTTTGATATACGATTCGATAAAGATTTAGTTAATAAGTATGCTTACGAGGCAGAAAAAATATCTCACGGGAAACCAAGCGGTATAGACAATACAATATCAGTGTATGGAGGACTATTAAAATACTCTAGAGGACCGCCAGCACGAATTGAACAGTTAAAGCATATATCAGATCTCAATATGATTCTAGTAGACACACAAATCCCTAAAAACACCAAGAAAGCAGTTATGATGGTATCAGAACTAAAAAATAAATACAGGTTATTAGACGATATAATGAACACTATAGGAAAATTGACAGAGGAAGCTTGGAAGGAACTCAAGAAGGGGCCTAATGCAAGCCTACAGAGAATAGGAGAATTAATGAACATTAATCACGGTCTTTTATCCGCTATTGGAGTAAGTTCGGGGAAAATTGAAGAAATAGTGTATTTCCTAAGAAATAATGGTGCACTCGGATCTAAATTGACTGGAGCAGGCATCGGGGGATTCGTGTTGGGAATAGTTGATGAAAAAAACATGCATAAAATAAGAAAATTATTAACGCAAAAAGGATGCCGCTACTTTATATCACGTATTAATCGGGAAGGTATTCAATTACTCAGCGAACTAACTGAATAGATTTATCAAAATGAAAAATTGACATTGATTTCTCATTGCAAAAAATTATCTAGGGTCGTATTCGTTTCGCTCTTAATCGTTTTCTTAACTGTTTTCCACGATTTTCTTACAAAGTCTGGAAACTCTCTTAGTAGAATTCCCAAGGAGGCCTTGGTTCTAGGATCGCTAGGATAGCCACTGCCCACGTCAAAACCGATAATTTTTTTAATATTTTCAATTTCCTTATCACGGATCACCTTAGCAATGATGGATGCCGTTGCAACTACTACCCATTTTTCCTCCGCTTTTATATCCACACGTATATTTTTGTCATCTATACCGCTCTCAGCTATGTATCTCGCTAGATAATTTTTATAACTCGTTACATTCGATGGAACATCAACATATATCACATCTGAACAAACGTTATATTTCCTAATCATTTCTACAGTTACATGCGCCTCTAAGGCATTCAATCCATTTCCATTGATAACCCATTCATCTATTATTTTCGGCGGTATTTTCGCAACTATTATTCTGTTCTCATGATTAATGAGTTCATTAAATATTTTCTTTCTAATTGATGGAGAAAGCTTTTTAGAGTCCTTGACACCTAATTCTTCCAACCGAGGGATATTTTCAACACGAGTTTCAAATAGCGCCATAATCATGGGGCCTATTACGGGTCCTCTTCCTGCTTCGTCTACACCGGCTTGCAGTCCTACACTCGAGCAGATAATTTTATTATTTATGATCTCATACTCCAATTCACTCATGTACTTGAGCCCCATGCTTATCGAAATTTCATTAATCAAATGATATCTTTATGAAGAATTAGAGCATTACTCCTCATAATTAGCTCTCTCAATAGGCTCCCATTTCGAGATTTCCCTCACATGAATTATATTATTTCTCTCGAATAATTTTAGAAATGCGCTATAAAAAATCTTCTTCGCCATATCATCATCTATTTTTCCAGAAATATACTCAAGAATAAAATCTATTAAAACTCTGTTCCTCGGTAACCATGCGGGCGCGAGAGGAATTACCCGTATACCTTTCTCTATGAATTTTGTCTTTCTATCTGGTTCATCTAACTCATCAGCTAGTTCTGTTAATTTTAGGAAATTTGATAAAGATTTGCCTCTTAAAGCTATTCTTAAGTGAATCATCCATAAAATCTTAAGCGTTCTATAAGGGTTCATCCTTATAAATACGTTCATAGGGAAAATCTCGGAGTATTTTCTCAAGAAATCCTCGATCCATCTCCTAGCGTCTTGCGTCTTAACCCTAAATATAACTCCATCTATCAAATAACTCCCGTACTCTATTAACTTAGTACTATCACCCATCTTTTTTATTTTCTCCTCTAAGATCCCTAACTCGTCCAAATTCATGACCTATAACACCAACATATTGTTATTCTCTCTTGCAATTAATTCTATAATATCTTATAAATACTAGAAAAGTACTTAAAATAATTCGGTTACAAAAACTCCGGATAGAAATTGAGAAAATACTAATCTGATTAACAAAGATTTGCTATATTACTTACAGCAATAGTAGCCGGGACTAAGTTACTTGTTTTTATTAACTGGCCTTAATATCTCTTGGTAAAAATTAAGATAATTTTATTAAGAAACAAATCGATAATACATAGGGGATTAATTGCTATAAATTGTTTGTGCGAGACACGTCCTATGAAAAAGGAGAAGATAGATAACATGATCACTTTTTTGGAATTAAAAGGACAATTAGAAAAGATAAACAATGAGATGGATTACATCAATACATTACTTTATGAGGCAAGAAAAACACTTAACGTAAAACAACTCGAAGAAATAAAGTATTTCATAGATATTTTAACCAACAAACTTGATTTTCTTGAAAAAAAGAAAAATGACATTATTAATAAACTAGAAGGTTTAGCCCCGAGATATTACAAAATAATCAAACTAGCATCTAAGGTAGTTGGTTATTTTGTTAATAACAGAGAGAGAGTCCTAAACTCCGAGCTCTCCATTGATGAATTTAGAAGAAAAATGCAAGAAATATCTACCAAAATAGAGGAAATCATTTCAATCTTAATAAGCGAGAGAAATAGACTAATAGAATTAATAAATCAATATAAGAACCAACCTCTGGCAGAAATATTGCAAAAAGAAATAGATAGGGT
>JAHQWF010000035.1 GCA_029856055.1 Candidatus Njordarchaeota archaeon
CACCACGTAATGATCTAATCAATTAAAAAAATGAAATAACAAAATAAATACTTTTGCTTACAGAAAACAGGTTTTAGTGTGTGTAACCTTACTCTGCGTTATTTTTTAGTTAATTCAATTATCTTTGAAATTATTTTTCTACGAAATTTGCCTGGTAGACCATGTATATAATCAAACTCAATTTTATTCCTTATTTCGTGGGGTAGCATTTCGATAGCTCTTTGAGTTGCTTCAATATAAAGCTTCACATTGAGCAAAATGACTATTTTTTCAAAGTGCTGACTAACAAGCAACAATCCATTATATACCCCTTTTGCAATCATATCTACTTTATTTGGATCATATTTTGGGTAAACATCATAGCCTTTCACTCTATCCATTTCGTTTTCAAGAACAATTGCATTGTTCTCATTTTTATAGAATACTGGGATACAATCAATTGCACCTAACTGTATATCCAAGTTCATTTTCCTTCTCCACGAATCAGCTAGCCTCCAGTAGGATCCCTTGAAATAACTGCCCTCCCTTGCGAATTTATTACAAGGTAGTAACATTAGTATTTTCATTCACCATCAACTTCATCTCGAACTTTTACAAAAAGTAATATCAATAAAGTAGCTATTAAACAAAGAATTGTTGAGAAGATATATATGGGGGTTGCCAAAGAAATATTTTCCCTGGCCCCTATGTAATCTGCTAAAGTTCCTGAAAGAAGAGGACCAATTATACCTGAGAGCAGATAAGCTATTGAAAATGTACCTTGGGCTCTAGCGGCTTTTTCATCACCAAGAATTTCTGTTGCTAGTCCTCGTGAACTCAGGAATACGCCTGCCCATATAGGTAGTACCCATAAAACAGTTAAGATGAACGGATCCCATATCAAAGCTAAAAATATCATGTAGAATGATCTAATTGTCATCATTATCACGAGAAGATTCTTCATACCTATCTTATCTGCAATGTATCCATAGAACGGTGGTGCTATAGCAGATAAAATACTTGAAATTCCTCCTATTATAGCGTATAAAGCCATATTCTCCCCTATTACTATGAAGTACTTAAACATAAATATCTGGAAGAAAGCTATGACGCCTAAATTATATATCATCATTGCACCTACTAAAGGTAATATTGCTTTATCAATGAAAAATTCTCTCAGTGAATATGCCTTATGTAATGAGTCACGCATTAGTTTTCTTGTAAATGCTCTTCGCCCATATCTCTCTCTATAAAAGGCAATAAATATTACTGCGGATATGTACAGAATTAAAGCGGAACTAAGGAAAAGGTATGTTATATTCAAAAGACTAATAATATATGCCGATAGGAAACTCCCTATTGCATACCCTAGGGTACCCGAAGAAACAAATATCCCGAGTGCTCTTCCCCTTCTCTGTTTACTGCCTAAAGTCGTAATTAGAGCGTTATAGGCGGGTCCCCCAGGGGATGAGAAGATCGTCGCTAATATAAATAAAAATAGGATAATTTTAACATTTCTAGTAAATCCAAAAGCTATTATGAAAACTGGCGTAATCATTTTACTCCACGCTATAAAAGGTTTCCTAGCATGAGTTTCATCACTCATAATCCCCCAGAATCTGGTCAATAATAATGCGACGAGATTTGGTAGTGCTGATAATAAAGCTAGTTCAGTGAAAGATGCTCCAAGCTCATATAGATACACACTAAATATTGCTCCATAGATTGCTGAACCTAAGTTGTCTAATATAGATGTTAAGATCAATACTAAGCTATTAGCTTTTCTTTCTTCCATACTGTTTTCTCTCTCGGAAGATAACTGTCATGATGAGATGTTTAATTAATAAAAAATGTATTAAAGATTAACCTAATTAAATTACAGAATTATTAGAAGTGATATAGTGGTTTGCAAATTATCTCTTTCACAAATAAATCAAAGAAATTACTTGAATTAGCGGGCTTAATTACGAAAGCACTATCAGCACCTTTCCCTGTTCCACCAATAGCGATAACATCTCTGTCTATAGATATTAACCCTGCATCAGCAGCCATTACCGTAATCTCGATCGCCACTTTAGCTCCTTCTCCAAATACACGTAAAGCTTGAGCCATTAACTCAACTGGTCCCCAAGTATTAAGCATTTTTCTGATAGCTCTCTCAACGCCACTTAATGCATGTATAGATGTAAGAACTTTAGCTCCACGTTCAATCAATAAATCTCTAATCTCATCCGAAAATTCCTGAAATCCTGGCTCCTTGAACCCTACGGAATGAGTAACTATTATTAAATTAAATTTTGATGGATTGAAAACATCTAATGCTCTTAAAGCAGTTTTACCTCTTGTAGAAGCAACAATAATGTCTTTTATGCCTCTCGATATTGCACGTTCATGCGCTAGCTCCAAAACAATATCAGTATTTTCTTCCCCAGGTTTCGTGAAATATGTTATTATTTCTTTTCTTGTCATATATTTAACCTCTCACTAATAATAATTTAGATAAAATACAATGGAATAGCCCAAAATAATTATTTAGAACTGCGTATTACTGCTTTGTTTATCTTCAAAATAAGGATTATCTATTTAAACGAAGGAAAATTTTTTAAACTAGATTCGTTTTACAATATATGCAATCTTTTAAAAAATGTTAAATAAAAAATGAGTTGGTTTAAAATGCAGATGGAATTAGCAGCCATAGGCATTGGCCTAGCAATTATCTTCTTGATAGTTTGGATTATAGGATCATTCTTCTTGTGGTTGGCTTTGAGAATGATTGATGTTCCCCTGGAGAAGAGAGATTTTGGATCAGTGATGATCACTACTCTTATCAATGCTATACTAATATCGGCAATTTGGTTTATAGGGTGCATTATCGCATGGTGGGTTATAAAAGTTAGACATACGGATACATGGGGCAAAGCAATAGCTGCTTGGATACTCTCAATCGTTATTCCAATATTGATCGCATTCGGAATACTAATAGTTCTAGGACTGGCGTTACCACTGTTTGTACCTATTGGCCCATAGAATTAATCCCCTATTTTTATTTTTTTAGAGATGTGAAATGTGGAGGAAAGAAAAGAAGTCTACTTTTGCATATCATGCATAATTAAACATCCTATTAAGTTCATTAAGATTAATAAAGATTATTTGCTTTCGCATCACCCAAGTTGCGAATATTATAGAGATGATTATGTAGAATTCAGAGGTAATAAATTGTGCATAGGATGTTTCTTTACAATTCCGACGGTAATATTAGTTTTCATCTTAGATCTCTCCTTAGGTGTATGGGCCCTAATCTCGCGATATATTTATCACATTATTTTAATTCTTCTTCTGGTTGAAATTTTATATTATTTTAATCTTCTAGGAAAGAGAAAAATAGTTAAGATATTCTCTAAAATAGGTCTAGGCCTACTTTATGCTCTCCTACTTTTGTACCCATTATATTTACCTGTGTCATCATTAGCTAAGGGAATTTTATTTGGGCTTGTATATATGCTATTGAATTCATTAATTGGGGTTATTAGAGTATACAGAAATGAGAGGAAGTGTAGAAATTGTCCTATGTATAATGATTATCCTTTTTGCGATGGATATAGAGACCTTATACAAAGGAATATCAAGGCTGGTTTTGTTTTCACTAAAAGAAGATAAAACGAATAAAAATTATCTTTTAATTAATTGCAATTAAAAACTGTTTATGTAGTAAATTTATAAAAGAGATAAAAAAGAGACCATTAACTTGAGTTTTCTCTGAGGCTGAAGTAATGTCAAGTGTCAATGAGATAGTTGAGTATTTATCGAATAAAGATATAGATTTCTGCGATGCGAGACTGGAGGAAAAGAATTCTCTCTCAATTATAGTGATGAATGACACTATAAGATCAATATCAAGTACGAAACATACTGGTATTTCAATAAGAGTTTATATCAATGGTGGATGGGGCTACGCATCAACCACTTCAAGGAAATGGAGTGACTTAAAAGAAGCAGCTGAAAAAGCTTATAAAATTGCTAAAAGGCTTTCTGGAGAGAGAAAGCCAAAGAAAGAATTCACAATAATTGTTAGTACAGAAGAGGCGAAACCGAGAATAATACATCATCCATGGGACATATCCACCGATGAGAAACTGGAAATTCTGTTCAATATAACTAAGACTGAGAGGAGCTTAGATAAAAGAATAGTTAATACTATATCTAGATACTCAGAGAACATAGATCATTATGAATTAGCTAACTCAATGGGCTCGTTACTGGTTTGGGATGAAGTAAGAACAAGATTGAGTTCAATTGTTATAGCTATGGAAGAAGGTAAAATGCAGCGATCTTTCTTTTTTAAAGATGGTACCGTAGGCTTTGAGTTGTTAAAGGGAGTAAATTTAGAGGAGGAAGCAAATAAAGTTGTTAATGAGGCCATTAATTTACTTCAAGCAAAAAAGCCACCGGCAGGAGAAATGTCCGTAATCGCTGATCCATCCGTAGCAGGAGTATTAGCGCATGAAGTAATGGGACATGCGTCAGAAGCAGATGAAGTTATCAAGAAAAGAAGCTTTTTAACAGGAGTCATTGGTGAGAAAGTTGGATCAGAATTGGTAACCATGGTAGATGACGGTACAGTTCCGGGAGCCCATGGCTCAATCCCGTTTGATAGTGAGGGAACACCTTCATCAAGAACCGTAATTATTCAAGAAGGTGTATATAGGGGTTACATGCATAATCTTGAAACTGCTTCTTTAATGAATGCTGAACCAACTGGTAATGGAAGAGCCCAAGATTTTAATAGAAGAGTGTTCGTTAGAATGACTAATACTTTCTTTGAGCCAGGCGATTGGAATTTCGAGGAAATAATAGAAGATACAAGAGATGGAGTCTTGGCATTAAAATCTCTAAGCGGTATGGAGGATCCTGTAGGTGGAGGCTTTCAAACTGATGTTCTATTAGGATATATCATAAAGAATGGTGAAATTAAAGACATGGTTAGAAGTTTCACATTGAGCGGTAAGGCATTAGAGATATTGAAAACCGTGGATGCCGTGAGTAAGGAGTTCGAGTTACGTGGAGGCTTCTGTGGTAAAGGAGAAGAAGATTATGTCCCCGTATCTACTGGGGGACCGTATATGAGGGCTAAAATGTTGGTGGGTGGTGGTTAGTCATGATGGATATTAATGAAATCTGTGAAAGAGCACTTCAAGTATCAACGGCTGACCAAACCGAAGCCTTTTGTATTGAAGGCAGAATGCGAAACATATATATTGATGGCGGGAAAATAAATATAGTTACTGATAATAATTGGGTTGGATTAGGAGTAAAAGCAGTTGTTTCAGGTAAAATAGGTTACTTTAGCAGTACAATTAAAGATATAGTAGATATCAAAAAAGTGGTAGAGCATAGTATAAATATCGCTAGGGTCAGTCCACAGGATCCTAAATTTAAGTCTTTACCAGAAGCTAAGCCGATCGGAGGATCCGTTCAGAGGATATATGATTCAAACATAGAGGGTATTGAGTATCAAGACGTACTTGAGATGATAAATGCGTTGATTGGTGAAGCAGAGCAAAGCGATGTTAAAGTCATGACAGGTTTACTGAGACTAAATATGTTCAGATTTAAAGTAATGAATTCATTGGGAGTAGATTTTGTTCATAATGGAACAACAATATTTATGCATTTTACTGCAAAGAAGGATAATGGAGAGGGTGTAGTTAAAAGATTTGGTACCTACCTTAAAGATATAGATTTTGAGGAGGCGGGTAGAGAACTAAGAGAAAAAACGGTATTAGCTAGTAAGGCACAATCATTTTCTGGTAGTGAATCCCTAGAGGTGATTATTCATCCTCAGGAGTTAGCAGGATTACTTAGAGTAATAACTATAGCTGCAAATGGGGAGTATATTAATAGGAGAATGAGTCCCTGGATGGGTAAGCTGGGGCAGCAAGTAGCTGTTCCTGATTTAACAATTATTGATGATGGTCGATTAGATGGAGGTCTAAGGAGCGCTTTAGCTGATGACGAGGGAGTACCTACTACTAGAAAAACAATAATCGAGAAAGGAATTTTGAAAAACTATTTCTATGACTCATATAACTCAAATATCGCGAATACAGAATCGACAGGTAATGGGTTTAGAAGAGGAATTATATCGGTAGAAGACACCCATACCCGAATGGCTTCTTGTAGTGCTTCTAATATTGTTGTTGAGAGAGGAGGCAAGAGTTTTGAAGAATTAGTATCAGAGATAGAGAGAGGAATACTAATATTTAAGTTTGCTTATCCACAAGCTGATCCAATAACAGGGAATTTTGGGCTAGAAATCAGGAATGCAGTATTAATCCAGAATGGTTCGGAGACGAAATCAATTAAACACGCGTTATTAGCTGGGAACATGTATAAAGCTCTAGCTAATATAACTGGAATCGGGAACAAGCAGTATAACTACGAGAACTTTAGAGTACCTTATATTAGATTCAGGGACCTGCAAATAGTGGGTATGTGAAAAAATATTTTATTCACATATTTTTTGGTAACGGAATATTTATGTTTCTTTTTCTCAAAATCTCAACGAATTCTCGCTCAACATCACTTGGCAAATTTCTAGGCAATGATTCTCCCTTCCTAGCGAACTCTAGGTCAATTCCATATTCATACAACAACGCGTTGAAAACTACAGATATAGTGCTGAAAATCACGGACGCAGGTACTAATCCAGCCAAAAAGAAAATTACTGCTGAAGTTATACCCACCATGATTGTTGGTACATTGTATTGTATCAGGAAAATTGGTGTTATTACGTAAGCGCCAATAAAGTAACCTATCCCTCCTAGGAGAATTAAGTACAGAAATGTAAATAGAGCCGCAACTTTACCGAAACCGATTTCAGACGCGATGACTTCTATAAATAAATCACGTAGTTTATTAATTGATTCCTTGAAGCCATCCTTAAAATTAGTTTCTCTTATTACCATAGCAGGTACTATGAAGAACGAAAAGAATCTAAGTAATTCTAGAGCGATACCAAGTATAAAAGCTACAATAGAAGCTAATGATGCTAAGACAGCGCTAGCTCCTCCTTCTCTCTGAGATCTAGCTTGGGATTTAGCAGCTTCTATTAATACTCTTAAAACAGAAACTATGAAAGCATATATAGCTATACCTCCCTGTACTTTACTAGCTCTTCGCAACCCCCTATCAAAAGAAGCTACATCTATCTGCGGGGATCGATACCAATCATGAGTAATTCCAACTATTACGGCATTGAAAAATGTAGCAATAAAAGTAACTGTCCATAACCCAAATATCTCAAGTATAATCCATGAATAAAAAGCGTATTCAGTGCTTCCAGTAAAACTAATTATCAGATCACTAATCAATATATTAGTAAAGCTCATTGTTAAGAGTGTGTATGAGCTTATAATCATTGATAAAACTGTTGAGAGAATTGTACCTTTTTCCCTAAGAACAACGGATGAGCTGAGTTCCATTAATCGTCCTACGAATTTTATTCGCTCCCAATACCTAACTAAAATGAATCCGAGAATTAGTGCAAAAGCTAGTGAAATCCCGCCAAAAATAACGTTTCCTGTTACCAATAAAATAGACCCAACAGATATATCAAAGATAAGGGATAACACTAGAACTATCATTAATATTATTCTTGCTATATTTCTAATCAATAAAAGTAGCAAGAATGACATAATAAATACTATGGATATAAGTAGAGTGATGTAAGTAGTTATAAGAGGTGCGTTTTTTACAATCACTGGTGCTACGATAGATGAGAATACGGCAAGCACAGCTATAATGAAAGGAGATGCCTCGATAAGATTCTTAATTATCCAATAAGTGCCTACTCCCCAATAGACAAGTGTTAGAAACCATGAAATATGGGCTGGTACTTTAGAAGACGGGTTACCAAAACGTAGTTTTATATCAATCTCCTCGATACTCATACTCAAAACACACACCTCACACAACAAATTATATACTGAACTAAGACTAATGCTTTAAGGATAGTTAATAAAATATAAATCTTGATTTATTTTAATTCATTAAATTTCGATGTATCAGATGATCTAGTTACCATTTAGATAGAAATGTTTTGAATCCAGTATATATGAATGGAATACTGAAAATTAGGAAAGCTAATCCTGTGAAATATAAATGAGTGTACATAGAATAGAAAAATCCTAACAACAAAACTTGGCCGATAATGCTCTCTAAGAGAGCCAATCCCCTATTATAGAACGCCTTCTTACCTTTCGGTGTGACTTCCCACGCAACATTTTTACCTAGGATAGCCCTTGCAGAGGAGATAATGAAAGTTGGTATCAACGATATTAATAATGCACTTGCTCTTCCGAGGTTAATCATTGCTCTTAACAAGCTATAGTTTTCTTCACGTATTGAATCTAAATAGCACGCTACATAAAAAATCAGAACAACATTCCATACAGCTGATAAAATCGGTGGTAGAGATAATAGATCCATACATAGAATTAACGAGAAGATGCCTATAACAATGAATATTAAATTAATCATCGTTATCTGATATTGAATTAAGTATAGTAATATATCTAGCTTTAATCTCAAAGGTATCTTACTGGAAACTAAATCTTTAAAGTACTTAATAGCAGTCTTTAATCCACCATAAGCCCATCTTTTTTGCTGAGTTTTAAGGGCTTTATATGTTTTAGGTGCCTCAATAAATCCTTTTGCATTCTCAGCGAAGCCAATTTTATATCCTCTAGAAAGCAGTCTCATAGTTAATGGTAAATCATCAATAATTATCTCGTTATCCCATCCACCAATTTCTCTTATGACATCCGTCTTTATGGCGCTACAAGTCCCAATAAAAGGTATAGAAAAACCAGCCCGCTGACGTCCAATGAAGAGAGTTTTCTTAAGAAAATTCCAGGATATTGCTTGGGTCTCGCATAAATCGTTTTCGAATGTATTTTTCACATTTATGTCAGATACAGCAGCTGCGTGTCCAGAGGTTTCCATAAATGAAACCATTTCCTTTACATAATCTTCATTTATATACGCATCAGCATCAAGAAACAAGATGTATTCACCTGTAATATGTTTTAATGCTTCATTCAATGCTCCAGCTTTTCCGCCCACTGGAATGAGTCTATTAATAAAAATGAACTTTATATCTGCTCTCTCAAGTAATCTAACTAATCGTCTCTTTAGGGCCTTTGCCTCTATTTGAGGGTCGTCGCTAATAATAATTAATTCAATTAATTGTTTTGGATAATTCTGCATTAAGATGTGTTTTACGGCTTCTTCTACTATCTCAATGGGTTCCGATTTAATAGGGATTACGATTGATACTCTCTTATCAGTAATAGTTGGGTAATCATGTGGATTTTCTTTCTTGAACTTGTAATTCAAGTAATAAGTTATTTGAAGGGCTAGAAACAAAATTATCACAATTATTGTTAATAATAGAAGCGAATACAGAATTGTGATAACAAAGCGCTTTGGGAAAAGAATTCTTAGTAAGCTTATTAAGTAGCCATATGTACTATAGAGGTTGTTCATTGTTGCTCAACATGCTTAGTAATTGTTTTAGATCATCGGAATTGCGGTATTCGAATTAAATATCTTTGGCAAGAAATTCATAATTATGGAACTATGGTTATTGTTCCCAGTAATTTGCTTAAGTAATATAGGAATATGTGTTGTTCTATGCCATTTAGTCGGGGCGAAAATCGCTTCGAGAGTCGCTACTATCGAGATAAATGCCTCCACAGCTATTATCGCATAAAAGAAAGCAATCTCTTTTCTGGTCAAATTTTTTCTTTTCGAGATTATTTTAGATAATATTATTGAGTATGTAGTTAAAAGCAGAATTAATGGAACATTAGCTAGTATAGAAACAAAGATTGGTAGCTCCTTACTATAACCTGTCAATATCATTAATAGATTGCTTAAGAAACTAAAGAAAAACCATAAACTACCTATAACACCTGCGAGAGTAGCTATAGATGTGAATAAACCTACATAAATAGTTTTCTTTCCGCCAATAAATGTTTTAGGGATAGATATTATCCCCCCTTTTAGCCATCTTAATCTCTGCTTAATGAACTGTTTTAAAGTAGGTACTGCTTGTGTAACAGTCGGTTTATCGATTACTATAATTTTATAGTTATTATTGAACTTTAGTACACGATATGTTAAATCAATGTCCTCTGTAGGATGTAATGGATGCCAACCACCTAACTCCTCTATAATATTTCTCCTAATATAATATCCAGATCCTAGTACAGGGGCGAAACCCCATTTCTTAGACATATTAGTATAAATCTCACGGAAAATCTCGAACTCGACTTTCTGTCCTCGCTCTAACCAATTTCCATAATTAACAGCAGCAATCCTACTGAATTGAACTACAGATATTCTCTTATCTTCCATAAATAGTTTTGCAGCAATTTCCGCATGGTCTTCTTGCGGTATATCCTCGGCATCATAGATACCTATGATTTCGCCTACTGCTATTTTCAGCGCTTCATTTAGTGCTGCTGGTTTTGTCTTGAGCCCAGATCTATTGTATGCAATGTGAATAATCTTATCCTTATAAGCTATCTTTGTAGGTAATCCGTCATGCTCCTCTATGATTTCTGCTGTTTCTTTGATTTTATTTATAGTAACTTCATCATCCGGCTCCAGAGCAAAAATCCATTGTATTTTGCTCGGATTGTATTTTAGACGAACAACTTTACTGAAAATACTATCTATTATGTTTTCCTCTTTATAAGCAGGAATAATTACAGATAAGTGAGGGTAATCATTAATATCTATGGGGTGAGGATTATCTAATTTAACTAATTCTTCATCGCTATCTTTTTTATTATTTAAAAGATGCATACCAAAAATAAATTGAATCATTAAGATTATAGATATCAGAATCGAAAACAGAATGTTGGCACACATTAGTATCTTGTATGCTAGAATGCCTATCACTGATACTCCAATCTTCAGTAAGAAGCTACTGCTAAGTCTCATAATCGACACCAGTTGTTTTTGAACCAGTTCTCTGAAAATCGTGACATTAATAATCTGATAAAAAACGCAATTAAAAGATTTATCATATCAATAATATTAATCAATTAAATCATATTAATGAACTAAACCTACAATATAAACGTTCCACCAAATAATCATAGTGTATAAGAATACTAAAAATAGCCATTTATGTATAGGTATTTATAAAACTTGAGTAATGATTTTTCGAGCTATGAAAAAGATAATTTTATATATCCTTGATAACACTTTTTTAATCTGTCTAAAGTTAAGAAAAGACTAATCGTACGAGAGATCAGATTGGAATTCGCATATGTAATATATATTGTGTCATTTAGAGGATTCCAGAGGTGATCTGAGTGTTAAAGATACGATTCCTTGGGGGCGTTAGGCGCATCGGAGCATCTGGCATTCTGGTGGACACTGAAAAACATAAGATATTGTTAGATTATGGAAGTTATCCGTCCAAAAAGCCAGATTTTCCGCTTCCTGTTTCACCATATGAAATAGATGCTATAGTATTATCGCACGCCCATATTGACCACAGTGGGGCTATTCCTTTACTATATAAGGGAGCTAAAGGACCATTATTAATTACTACACCACTTACATTAGAATTATCTGATTTACTAATTAATGATATGATAAAGATCAGTGGAAATAAATTACCGTTCTCGAAAACAGAGTTAAATAAAATGATACAGCATGCTGTTCCTGTTACATACAATGAGCAAGTAGAGCTATTTGACGGAGTAAGAGTAACTCTTAAGAATGCTGGTCATATTCCGGGAAGCGCGTCAATACTACTTGAGATAGATGGAACAAAAATTTGGTATACTGGAGATATAAATCTAACAAATACAAGGCTAATTGAAGGTGCTGAGATCGTTAAAGATGCGGACTATGTTATAATAGAGAGCACGTATGCATATAAGGATCATCCAGATAGAGAAAAAGAAGAAAGAAGATTCTATAAGGCAGTTAAAGAGCTGGTGGAGGATGGCTTCACTGTACTAATACCAGCTTTTGCAGTTGGCAGATCGCAGGAAGTAATGTGTATTTTATGGCATCATGGTTTTGATGGTCGCACTGCACTCGATGGAATGGCTCAAACAGCTACATCAATATTCTTGTCATATCCAGAGTACCTAAGAGATTTCCTAGAACTAAAACATAGCGCAAGGCATATAAAATGGATGAAAAGCAGGAGTCAGAGAAGAAAAATGTTGAAGAGACCTGGTGCTGTTATATCACCTGCAGGAATGTTCAGTGGTGGTTGGTCAGAATGGTATCTAAGGCAGATCTATAATAAAGAGGAAGCAGCGATAATTTTTGTTTCATATCAAGTTCCAGGCACAGTTGGTAGAAAGATACTAGATGAAAAAAAGGTTGTTTTGGGTGGCAAAGTAAGAGAGGTGAAGGCAAAAGTTGATTTCTTCGAGCTATCATCTCACAGTGGCAGAACGCAACTAAATAAAATAATTTCCTCGTTGGAGGATCCTCAAAAAATCTTTGTTGTACATGGAGAAAGCGACGTGGCAGAATCTTTCGCCAAAGAGATTTATGAGAAATATGGTTTCGATGCGATAGCCCCATACCCCGGTGACATTGCTTTTCTGGATTAAAGAAAATTTAATTATTTTTTGCTAGCCATATAAAGTGATGCTCCTGCTAAAAGAAAACCTATGAACAAGAGTAATTCTCCAAAATAAAATAACATGTCAGCGTATATTAATAAGATCGGATAATCACTGACATTAATAATTGAAACAACTAAATAAAGCAGTGATCCAATTAGAAGAAATATACCTGATATCTTTACTTTACTGGATATAACATTTATTGAACTAATTCTAATGAAGTTGTACCCCATGTAAAAAATAGCCACAACAATAATAATATTAAGTAAGACGTTTAAATAGATGGTAGCTTCAGAAGTATTCTGAAGTATTTTTAATAGTTCATCTGGCGATGGCCAAAGAGTGAATAAGATCATTGAATCATACAAGTGCATTACACCCCAGATAGTGAGGAAGAATGAAGTTAATCCTGCTCTAGTCAAACTGATTGTTTTCGTGAGACGCACATAAAAATTGCCAACGATTATGTAACTCAAACCTAGAAGTGCCTTAGATATTATAAATATCGAAAAATTGATCTCCCAATTCTCTGCAACGTGATAAAGGATGTATCTTTCAAGAGCAGTATCAAAGAGAACTGTTGCTAAGGTATATATTAACACGGAACTCGCTAATAATATCAATGATTTACTGAAGTGAGATAATGGTACTTTCATATCCCTTTTCTTCTCTATCTGGTCTGTTCTAAAGATCTCCTCAATGGAATCCATTGATAAACACCTCGACCTTTATGGAAAAAATTAATGTAAATATGAAAATATAAAGGTTAGAAATTATTAAATGAATCACATATTTTAGGGAGAGTAATAAGAGGTGCTATATATGGTCAGAGTAGAGACACTTATGTACATCATAAAAGATAACGAAGTCTTATTGATATATAAAAAAAGAGGCATGGGTAAAGGTCTTTACAATGGTGTGGGAGGCAAGGTAGAAGAGGGAGAAGCTATTGAAGATGCGGTTATAAGAGAGTGTATTGAGGAAGTGGGAGTAAAGCCAAAAAACATTAAATGGATGGGCTTGCTGGAGTTCTGGAATAATAGTAAACTGCATGGATATGTTTATGTGTTTACTGCAAATAGCTTTGAAGGCAAGCTGAGAGAGAGTGATGAAGCAAAACCAATATGGTTTAAGATCGAAGAGATACCTTATGATAAAATGTGGGGAGATGATTTATATTGGTTACCGCTTGTTCTCAAAGATAAAAAAATTCTTGGAAGATTCTGGTTTACCAATTGGGAAAAAATAATAAGAAAAGAGATCTATGTGTTACATGAAGCGATTTAAATAATTACATTATATAATTCTAAATTATGAACAATACTATATATATTGCTTATATGATAAAGCTAAATTATGTCATAGGATTAAATAAATATACGCTTATGTGATAGCTCGTAATCCATATTCTCTAGTGATTCTTATGAAAAAAATCCAGAAGGCGCTAGAGGAGATTTTGGACATAGGCTATTCACTAGGAATCAACATGGTACTAATGGGCGAAATATCCATGTATTTACATGAAATAAACATTAAGCCAAAAATAATTGAAGTAATAGTGGATGAAGATGCTATGTATTTGTTTGAGGAACAAGTTAAGAAGCTAAGATTCAAAGTAGTTGAAAGCATGGGACTTCGTGATGAGAAGGAATACTATAGTTTATCTGCTACATACATGATATATGGAGTGAAAGTACGTGTTTACGCTAACCTAGCATTTAAATATGATGATATCATAGAAAAGTTTGTTGTTAAGAAAATTTTACCTTTATGTGAATATAGGAACATTAATAAGACAGAGGTCCCGATAACTACGCTGGAACTAGAATTATTATTTAGTTTACTAAGAAAAAAACAATCATATGTAGAGAGAATCGCTAACAAATTAAAGGAAAAAGGAATTAATATGAATCATTTGAATACAATTCTGAAGGAATTACCGACAGAAAAGAAAAATGAGTTGATTAGTGTTTTCAAAAAATACGATATAAAGATATAAAACACCATGTATAAAGTATTTGATTTATTCTTGTTCCTTTATAATAACAGCTTTCTCTTTTGTTAAGTAATCTGCATAACGTCTTAAATGGGCTCTAATAGCTTCTCTAATGAATTCAGATCGATTTGGGTAAAGATCTTTTTCAACTAAATCATCAATAGCCTGAATCATCCATCTGGGCAGACGTATCGTTATGATTTCCATTTAGTATCACCTCAGAAATGTATTATATATGAATTATATAAAGAATTACGTATTACGCACATAACGTCTCTAGAACATTGAGAACTATCTATTTTAGACTCTAAATGTGTAATGTTTGGTGGCTTATTTAAGCCTTATCAAGGATGCATGTAGCCCCATGTCCGAAATAAGATGGCCAAGCGCCCTAGCATGTCTTAAATCAGGGCGGTTTAGAGACACTA
>JAHQWF010000070.1 GCA_029856055.1 Candidatus Njordarchaeota archaeon
GTTAAGTATCTAGATTCACTATTGATTTCTATTATGACGGTTCCCCAGCCATCGCTATGTTGTTCACATTGTTTACTGTAGTATTTTCCAAGGACATGATCACAGGAAGCAGCTTTAACGAATGCTTTAAAGAACTTGTAAATCTCAACATTATACTTGCCAATAAACATAATCATTCTGCACAACAAATACACCATCTAGCCTAGAAGAGTCCTATTCTTCATCTAAATACGCTATATTTTACGGCGTATTTAAAGCTTTTTAGGCTGCCAGCTTCACTAATGGAATGTAGTTTTTAAAATGGTAAAACATATTTTAATTAGATAGTTGCTATTGAATCTCGTGATCATGATGTCTATTGATTTTGTTTTTGAACGCTTTCCTTCATCTAATTACTTTTCATTTCTTTCTGAAATATCCCTAAAGGAAGCTGCAAGAGAACTTAATGAGAAGAAGTCGATATTCACGATAATCATTTACGCTAATTTTGAAGCAGATTACAAGGGTAGATCTAAAGCATACCTTCCCAGAGGAAATAGAATAATAATGATTAAGCCGGATGGAACCATTTTAATTCATGAAGGTAGAAAAAGAGAGCCGGTTAATTGGCAGCCTCCAGGTAGCAGAGTTAGCTTTATTGTGAGGAACAACAATTTGATAATTAAATCCATACGTGATAGACCTAGAGAAGAGCTGTTGATTAATATCAAAAATCTGCATTTCATTGTATTCGTTAAATTAGATACAACTGGTATCGAGAGTGATATTAGCGAAAAGACAATGGTTGAGAAAATCCTAATAAGACCTAGTCTCATTGAAGATGGTTTTAGACCGATAAGAACTGAAGTACAAACACCTTTTGGCTACATAGATCTAATTGGAGAAGATAAAGATGGTAGACTAGTTGTTTTAGAATTCAAAAGAGTAACAGCGCAGGTTGATGCAGTTTATCAATTAATGAGATATGTAGAGCACATGAAATCAAATACGAAAAGGGAGGTAAGAGGGATTTTAGTTGCCCCATCTATCACCGATAGAGGAAAATTGATTGTGAAGAGATATGGTTTAGAATTTAAGAAAATAGATATCAAGGATATTTTTGATTAATGATATAGCAAAAATTGTTCGGGATAAGTAGGGAGGTAATTTATGTTGAAGAGCTTAGTAAAGTATATGAAATGCTATAACTGTGGGACCGAATACTCTTTCGATTTAAAGAATTTTAGATGTACTAAGTGTAATGAGCCTCTGGAAATTGAGTATAATTACGAGGAGATATCAGGAAAAATTTCTAGGAACACTTTCGCAAGAGACTTCACCACCCCACCTTAACTCGATTATGACCTTAAGGCAGTCCTCATCCCTAGGCACAAGAAGCCTATCTAAGTCCGTAAAGAACACCCTGAAAGACAAAAACAGACCCAAAATATATAAAAGGCAAATGCAGAATATATATTTACAACAATCAACCCAAGAAGAGCCAAAATTTTTAAAGTCAGGGTTTTGATTTGGTTCTTACTCCTTTTCACTACCCTCTAGCTTATTTAATAAATAAAGTGTCGGGAAATAAATTGAAACTTGACTACGTTACCTTATCAGTATTTCTACCCGATATAGAGATACCTATACTATTCTTACTTGGCTATTATCCATACAGACTAATTCTACATAGCATAATTGGTTCATTGGTTTTCAGCTTTCCAACACTATTATTGCTTTGGCCAATATACCGCTTTTTTATTCTTGAGACACTTGGTATAGAAGTGAGATTAGACAACATGTATAACGTATTTATAGGCTCGGTAATTGGTTCACTCTCTCATGTTTTTCTAGATGCATTGCATCACGACTATAATCCTCTTCTATGGCCATTTAGCCTACAAAGTATCGATGCTATAGTATTATTTAACAATTGGAGACTTGCATCAGAAATACTAAATTTCGTTTTCTTAGTAATAACACTTATCTTGTTTCTTGATACATTCAATAAGAAGAAATCACTGATAGAAACTATAAGATCAATGATAAGTTCTTAGATATTTTACTACTTGACGCCCTATAATTTTAATGGAATGCCCGCACTATTTCCGACTAGCGCTGACTCCACCATAAATATTTTTAGCGTTCATTTTAATGAAAATATTTATATTTTCTTCTAGTTTTCTAAAAGTTTCACTATCCTTATATTATAAAAATCATTTCTAAAATAATGTACCCTTAAAGTTTATGAACTGGTTTGATAAGAAATGCTAGAGGTAGACAAAGATAAACAAGAATCACTAGTGGTGACTAAGAGTGATCAGAGGTCGAGAGTGGCTGAAGGAGACAGCAAGTATTACTATGATCTATCTATTCAACATGATAGAAATTCTAACGGGATTCCTAGCTGTCCAACTAATTCCTTATACCAAATTGCTTCCATGGATATTAATTCTATTTCCAATTTTTCTAACTGTGAGAGGTGCTATTAGCGGCGCCTTTATAGGAAATCTAACTACGCATCTACACCTAGGTACAATAATCCCTTCATTTAGGAAAAACTCACCAGATTACTACACATTAATTCAAACAATCTTTTTATTCTCGATATCAAACGCTTTAATCGTTTCTACCGTTCTAGGTATCTACATTTGGAACCTAATGTATTCATTCTCTGCTTTTATATTAGTATTAATTGTCTTTACCATATCTGTTTCTTTCTCAATAGTAGCGACTAGTGTGATAGGATTTACATCTTTCAAAAAAGGTCTCGATCCAGATGTAATTGTTTATCCAGTCATATCAACAATGAATGATGTAGCGATACTAATATTTTTCTTAGGAATCTTGGCTTTATTGGAACCATGGGTTCCTATTAGAACAATTATTCTAGGTATTTTACCAGTAATTATTATTCTATCAATATCAATTATTATTCTCAAGAAAATTAAGAATGAATCATTGTTTAAGGAGGTTTTTAGAGAGTCCTACGGAACTATTTTCTACTCATTATTACTATCAACGGTCTCGGGGATTATTTTATCAAGCATAACAAGTGAGTTAGCGCAATATCCTAGTATTCTTACTGTTTTACCAGCAATCATGACAACTATGGGTGATGTTGGCTCGATAACTGCTTCAACATTCACAACAAAATTGAGAATTAGTGGATCAATAGAATCTCCTGTATCATTTTCTATGAGTCATCTGGTATCAATTTTTCCTAAATTGGGGATTCCATTCATATTGTTCTCAATTATTTTATCTTTTTTCTCATGTACTCTTAACGCTATAAACTATGATGTCTTTTTCTTAACGCTATTTGTTATTGCGTCATCAGGAATCTTAGATACGATTCTAATTGGTTTACTTGCAATTATTGTGTCTATTTCTTCGTTCATATATGGTATAAACCCAGACAATGTAGCTATACCTATCTTGACAGTAACAGCGGATTTCATATCTATAATTTCAATAACTCTAATCCTTAAATATGTGCTTTAGAGTCATTTTAGATTAGATAAATTATCTATAAAGTGTGATTGTAGTGAGGGTACTTATTATATCTGATATTCACGCGAATATTCATGCTTTAGAAAGTGTTATTAATTCTGTTGATAAATATGATTATATTGTATTTGTGGGAGATAGTGTTGATTATGGACCTAATCCTGTAGAAGTAGTTGATTGGTTGCGTGAAAATGCTGATATAGCTGTAATGGGCAATCATGACAACGCTGTAGCATGGAATGTTGATTGTAAATGTGGCGAAAAAACATGGGAACTAAGCGTTTATTCAAGAAAAAATATTTCTCTTAGATTGCTTGATAAAAACCATATTGAGTTCCTAAGGAAATTACCTAGTAAAGCAAGCTTAACTCTAGATGATTTAGATCTATTTATTGTTCATGGCTCTCCAAAGAATCCATTATATGGCTATGTTTACCCTTCACTAAATGATGCAGAATTATTAGAAGAGCTGAAAGTAAAAAGTCTGGTAGGTTCACCTAGAGAAATCAATGCTGATTTCGTGATCCTAGGACATACTCATATATCAATGTATAGAATAATTGAAAATAAAGTTATAATTAATCCTGGTTCGGTTGGACAACCGCGGGATGGGGATAATAGAGCTTCTTATGGCATACTAGATACTAAAAACAAATCGTTTGAAATTAAGAGAATTAAATATCCGATCGACAAAGTTATTGATGAATTAAAGAAACTAAAACTAGAAAAACGCTATGAAAAGTGGATAATTAATCTATTATTGATGGCAGATGTCGATAAAGCAAGGGAGTCATTATGATTTTTTAACTATCAACTATAAATTTAATACAAAGCTTTCTAAGAACTTCTAATCTTACTTCTTAAAGAGTTATTTCATTCTTTAAGCACGGTCAATATATGCATCACTATATTTTTATTTATTCAAGAAATTAATGTTAAAACGGTATTTAGTGAAAAGGTGCTAATTAATGCATGTTGATAAAGAATTTCTTAAAGATATTCAGGTTAAAGTTGATACATATTTGGGG
>JAHQWF010000116.1 GCA_029856055.1 Candidatus Njordarchaeota archaeon
TTCCTATATCGATTATGAATTCATCATCCGTTATTTTTTTAACGAACCCTTTAAATTCTCTTTTCTCTCTCAAATCGTCCCATGTATGTAATGTTCCTAACTCGGTCTCTAAAAATTTCTTTGCCGTAATAGAATCGCTACCAGTCATTTTTATTTTCACATAGCGTTTTGTTGCCTCTACTAAATCTATAGTAAATATGTCTAAATCCTCTAGTAAGTTTCTTACAAATCTTATTAGCGATAATTTGATACTATCTGTTATAGGAATGTAGACTGGTATCAACAATGTAGCTATGGCTTCATTTTTAGGCATCAGATTAGCCTCTAAATAAAGGGGTCTTAGTACTCAAGTTTTCCATATCCTATTAACCTAAATTCGCGTTCTATTCTACGGCTAATAGCTACTATCTCACCTTTAGGCATAGAAATTGGTCTTACAAGAGATATATCTACTTCATCATCACTACTCTCATTTATTATTCCTAGATTAATGTTTGTACCTACATTTATTAGGACTTGTTCTCCTTTTTTAAGGGGATAATTTTTCATCTCGACTCTAGCACCAACGATTTTAGGGAATAGATATAGGTCCGCAACATGTATATTCTTCAATACTGGTGGAAGTTTATCTGGATTACCCAATATAGAGCCCGCTAATCCATCCTCCTTAGTAATGCTGGGATCTAGATTAGTAGCTATACCTATTAGCCCATGTGGGGTCGCTTTGTCAATTGAGTGACCACCATCAGTTCTGATGCTCACAATCTCCGAATATAATGGTGTATGATTACCTTTTTCATCGATGTAACCCGGTCTTATCTCTATTTCATCTCCCACTTTCAATTGACCCTGTTTAAGAGCTCCTCCCAATGCACCGCCAAGAAGTGATTTTGGATCAGTACCTGGTAAATTAGCATCAAATGATCTAGCAACATACATAAGAGGTAATCCAGATGTGTCAAGTGGTTTGGGTTTAAAATACTCTAATATCGCGGCTAAAACCAAATCTACGTTTATCCCTAATGCAGCACTTACTGGTATTATTGGTGGGTTGCTGTAATTAGTTTCTTTCTCAAAGAACTCAACTATTTGCCTATAATTTTCCAGTGCCTTTTCTTTAGATACTAATTCTATCTTATTTTGGACGACAAGTATATTTTTTATCCCTAATGCTTGCAATGCCATTACGTGTTCTCTAGTTTGAGGCATAGGACAAGGTTCATTAGCAGCTATGACAACTAAACCGTAATCAATGATCGATGCTCCAGCAAGCATAGTAGAGATAAGAATTTCATGACCTGGATGATCTAATATTGAATTGCATCGAATATGTATTTTTTCCATGGATTCTGGACAATTAGGATTAGCATTAGAAGTCAGATTTACAGAACCATTTTTAGAAATACATGCAATAACATCTAGATGAGAATAACCTAATTTTATTGTTATTCCTCTGATTAGTTCTTCGCTATATGTAGCTGGAAACTTGCCAGTGAGGGCTTGGGTTAATGTGGATTTACCATGATCAACATGTCCTGCGGTTCCTATTATTCCAACTGATCGATGTTCAGTGGGTTCCTTGGGTAAATTAAGTAATTTCTCTGAGTCAATACCTAATAATTCAGCTAATTTGTCCTTTCTGAATAATGTATCTGGATTTTTTATAGTCTCGACGTCTTCCATACTTATCACTCTCTGATGCTCGAATAATATTTTTCAATTGGTATAAAGTTTTATTTAGCTTTTAAGGTGAGTTGAATGAGTGAAAGTGATTGTAAAAGAAGAAAAGTTGTGCATATCAGTAAGAAAGGATTACGAGCGTTAGGTATTGCGGAATCGTTTAAGAGAGATTTACTACCAAATAAGTCAGTTTTAGCTGGAGTTATAATGCGTGGAGATTTTTTTATCGACGGGTTCAGTTTTACATTGGTTTCTCTAGGAGGAATAGATGCTACAGATAGAATTATCTATATGATTAAGAAACTCAATCGACCTGATGTAAGTTTTATTTTATTAAACGGAACTGTTATAGCTCTATATAATGTCATTGATCTCCATAGACTATACGTGGAAACGGGATTGCCTTTGATTGCGCTATCATATGAGGAGAGTGAAGGAATAGATAAATATTTAAGGGATAGACCTATGGGGGAAAAAAGGATTAAGATTCATAAGAGAAATGGGCCCAGATTAATGGTTAAGCTAAAAAATGGGCTCGATGTATTTATAAGACCTATTGGCATGAGCGTAGAAACGGCTTTATACCTATTAAATAAGTTCACCATCCATGGGCGTTATCCAGAACCTATTAGAGTGGCAAAAAATTTATCGAGAGCGATTCTATTTTTCATGAGATCTCATTCTGCAGAGATTGTTGATTGTTTTTCTAAAGTAATTCGAGATAATATGGGGTAAAATCATAATATCGGGCCCTTTTCTATTTCTCCAAGATAAAGAGAGAGCCATATCTAATGCATTATCAATACTTATATAAGCTCCAGGAGAGACATATATTTTACTTCTATTCTTTTCTATGCAGTATCCAAGCACCCTTCCTTCATAAATTACTGGATAGTAGATCTTATCACCTCGCTTATCAAATCTGTTGCGTAACGCCTTTCCTATAAGCAATTTTTTTGCTATTCCAATGGTAGGTGTACCTAGAAGTAGGCCTAAATGAGAGGCGATACCAAATCTCCTCGGATGAAGAATCCCATGCCCATCTACTAGTATGCAGTAATCATTTAAGTTAGAGTTTTTTAAGATAGGTAAGAGGGAATAAGACAAAGGGATAATCTCTCTAAAAGCGAGGTACCCAGGAATGTAAGGAAAAAATACTGGTAAGATAGATAGAGTGATGTTAATTAGCTTTTTTTCACTAAACAAGACACATGAAGATACAGCTAAATCTGGTATATGATCAAGATAAGATACATCGCAGGCAACTATATTTCTATAAGATACATAATTTTCACTCTCTATACTTTTAAGAGTGAATGAAGAAAGGTATTCTTGTATTCTCTTCAAAGATTTGAGATAAGGGAAAATATCCATATCTTTACTAGTCCACAAATATTTTTCTAAGTTAATTACTCGGTCTCCTTTTATGGTTATCTTTTCTTTTTCTAATAGAGCTTTTTTTGTATCTACTCCTCCTGGACCACTATATTTTCCAATTCTTGAATCACTGTGAACGACTTTGTAGCATGGTATTTCCTTATACCAAATATTCTTTGCCATTAATCTACCTATCGCTCTTGCGGCTCTTATGTCACCTAATCCCCTTGCAATCTCTCCATAAGTTGTGATTTTATTTTTAGGTATCTTTTTAAGAAGGCTATATACAATGCTATAGAAATTAGGCAATTCAACGGAAATGCTCCAATCACGAAAGATATAATTAATAAGCATTAGAGCATCATCTTGGTGAAAATAATTGAGTGAAAAACACATATACTTTGTGCTTGTTAGACCAATGTATTCTGGTAATATTGGTAGTTCTGCGAGAGTAATTAAGAATTTTGGTTTTCATTGTCTCGTATTAATTTCGCCTTTATGCGAAATAAATGCTGAATCCTACAAATTCGCTGTGCATGCTAAAGATTTATTATTAAGCTCTAAGATATACCAATCAATAGACATTTTTATTGAAGAAGAAAAAATCGATTTCGTAGTAGGTACAACAGCTAGAGTGGGGGGAGATAAAAATCCGAGAAGAAACGCTATACTTTCACAATTTATTAGAGACCTCGAGTTACCGAAAGGCAACATAGCTATTCTATTTGGGAATGAGGAAACAGGATTAACTAATGAGGAGTTAGAAAAGGTGGATTTACTAGTAACAATTCCGACCTCAGATATTTACCCTTCTCTTAATTTATCGCATGCAGTAGCTATAATTGCATACGAATTATCTTTAAATCTAAGGAAGAGTAGACCATTGCCTTATAGATTTTCAACAAAAGAGGAAAGGAATATTCTGATAGATTATTTATTAGAGTTAGCCGACATCGTTCTCGAGGAATTTGGTGAGAGTAGAAAACGTATATATAGAGACATATTGTTTAACTGGGTTAATCGAGCTTTCTTAACTGGACGTGAAGTTCATTCACTTATTGGTTTCGTAAGAAGATTGTTGGCTAGGATGAAGGGATTAAGGTTTAAAAAATACGGCTAATACTCTAGATAAGTCCTTATGAACCCGGGCCTTTCGTTTAAAAATTTCCTGAAAACCTATTTTTGATGCATAGTCTGGAATGCTCTCTAGATATGTTGGATAAAACATTGCTAGATATCTGCCAGGTTTTAGTACTCTAAAACTTTCATCTAGAAACTCCTTGTATAATGAAAATATGCTTCTTTTGAAAGTACTAGCTGATCTTCCATAAGGGGGGTCTGTTGCAATAGCGTCTATAGAGTTATCAGATAATGGCATACTAGTAGCATCACCTATCATTATATTGATTTCAGCCCCAAAATAATCTGCATTATATTTGGCACCGAAAGCATTTTTTGGATGAATGTCGATACCTATAGGGTAAGCTCCAATAAAATAGCTCTCTAATAACAATGATCCTGTTCCAGCAAAAGGATCTAAGAAAACATCACCAACGTTTACTCTAGACAAGTTCACTAAGACCCTTGAAGTAATTGAATCCATAGTTGCTGGTGGTGCGAATGGTCTGTAGAACGGGTTTATCTTCGATATCTTCTCCCGCGGACGTCCGACCTCGATAATTAATTTTAATGAATTTTCTTTCCTAATAACTCTAAAAGTGTAGTAAGGGTCCTTTAGATTAATAAATAGATGATCCTCTGCGCCTCCTATTACTTTCTTAATGTCTTCTAAAATCTTATCTAGTTGATTATTTTTATACTCAACTCTATATGTTAAAGGAATACTCTTGATTTTTTTATAGCGCACTGTGTCCTTGAAGAATAAGTTTTTATCTAAGAGTACGCCAGACCATTTCACTAAGGCAGCACGTCTAGCTATTTCGTATCCCACATAGAATGGGGCCTCTAAGATAATTATATCATTTTCAAGGAAATCGATCTTCAGAGTTTTTTCATTCGGCTTAAAAAAAGACATGTAAATACTTTTAATTTCTTCTAATGCAATTTCTTTAAGTGAATTAGAAGTAACTATTTTATATACAAATTTTTGTATAAGCATTTAAAAGAGTCCCTCAGACCTTTTATAATCCTTTAAATAATTATGTTAAAAAATCCTTTTATACATGTTTTACGTATAGAATATATCTGCATATTACAATCATGTGAAATTAATAAATTGTATTTAAAATTTAAAACTGAGTTTTTAAGGTTGATTTGAATTGATAACAATTTCTGTAAAATTACCTGAATGGATGATAAAATTAATTGACGATTTGGTGCATCAGGAACTTTATTCTAGCAGAAGTGAATTTATTAGAGAGGCTATTAGATCGCACTTAGAAAAATACATCAATAATCTGAATATATCTGAAATGTACGTCTCCGTTCCGCAAGATTAATATATCTCTCAATTAATTTTTTAATACTCTCGATATGTGAAGACTTATAATTCAGTATCATTGGGGTGCATGGGATGGGCGTATATAAGTACATAAAGGAGTTCTGGGCCAATAAATCATCAGAAATTTTCCAAAGGATTATGAAAGAGAGGACGATTGAGTGGCGTAGACAACCTGCAGTTGTTCGTATAGAAAGACCGACAAATCTGTGGAGTGCTAGGTCGCTAGGATGGAAACCCAAGCAAGGCATCATATTGGTGAGAGTTAGAGTACGTAAAGGGGGTCAAAGAAAACCGAGACCAAGAAGTGGAAGAAAAACAAGGAGTTTAGGAATTATTGGGCATACTGTTGGAAAGTCACTACAATGGATAGCTGAAGAGAGAGCGGCTAGAAAATACCCTAACTGTGAGGTTTTAAACTCATATTGGGTTGGAGAAGATGGACAGTACAAGTACTTTGAGGTTATATTAGTTGAAAGAGATTCTCCCGTCATAAAGAGGGATTCGCAATTATCTTGGATATCTAGGCCGGTTCATAAGGGTAGAGTATTTCGAGGTCTTACAAGTGCAGGAAAAAAATCTAGAGGCTTAAGAAACAAGGGCAAAGGTGCTGAGAAGATACGACCAAGTCGTAGAGCTGCTATTAAGAGAAAAGCTAAGAAGAAGAAATAGCTCTTTTATTTATTTGCGTAGATAGGTTGAGATGATAGATTCTTTTTACTCTCTAGCTTCTCTATGTCTTTTTCTTTCTTGTTGCTTGTTATCCTGTTTATGGTAATCTTTTGAGGGGAAATAGCTAAGTATTCGTTACCAATTAGTAGCACATTTGCTTTTATGGAGCGTGTATATTCGATTAATCTTCTCAGGAATTCATTGGCTTTTTCTGCATTCTCTTTCTTTAAGGGATTAAAGCTTACTAAAACGATATTACCCGAATCAAGATAATCTATCATTTTCTTTACATCAGCTATAGATAGTATTTGCATAGCATATACTGCTACGTTTGTTTCTTTTTTATCCATACTAATTGTATTTTCTATAGTTTGTTTTTCTGTTTTTTTAGGTGTCTTTTCTTTTTTATTTTTGAGAAAGCTTATCATTGAAGTATCCCCTATTATTAAAATCGATTTTTTTAGATGAGAAGATTATGTCTTTAATTTAAGAGACAGTGATATTAACGTAATACCATCCCGTTACTAGAGCTCGCTACCAGCTACATAAATCCATTTCTTCCCTCGTAGATAGAATACGGGGATACCTTTCTCCCTAAGTCTATGCATGAGTTCTAGATCTGTGGTGGCCACAGCGGCTTTTAATTTAATTGCCATTTGAACAATTATCTCATCATGTTTCTCCCATCCTTTTTTCCCTTCCGATAATTTTTCAACATTTTGTATAATTTCTTCTGGAACCTGAATCACTGGTAAACGGTTACGCCGTATAAATTCCAAAGCAAAATCAGCAGCAAGTTTCTTTTTACCTTTTCTTTTGGAGCTCAGATATTTTAATTCCTCGATTGTTGAACTGAGGACAGCTAAAGTCCTTCCTTCTGAAACTCTTAAAAGGGAGTCTTGAATGTTTATAGTTCTCTTCTTTTTTCCACCGCTTACAGGAAGCATAAGAAGCGAGGAATCAATGAGAAGGTATCTCCTTCTAATTATTTTTGAATCAACATCCCTCAATCTAGATTCACCTAAAATGTTCCCATCCCTTAAATGAAACTCTCTCTCCCCTATAATAAACCCCTACTCCTTCAGTCACAACACCTATACGAATTGGGTCTCTAGCATTTAATTCACGAAATACTTTTCTTACCTTGTAATCACTGACTCCCCGCACAGTGAATACGATTTCGAATTCTTCACCACTGTAAAGCGCGAGATTAACTGGATCGAGATTATTAATTCTAGCATACTCTAAAACTGGCTTACTTATAGGTATCTTATTTATCTCTATTTTCACTTTGCTTTTTTCAGCTATTGTATTTAACGTAAAAGCTAATCCATCACTGCTATCCATGGCTGCACTAGCTACTTTATGTAAGGCTTTACCATCATTTAATTTAAGGGGCGAGTAGAAGTAATTTTGGAGTATTTGATCTAAAATCTCCTTATTCCCTTTTCCACCAGACAATAAGTAATGAAGTGCAGCACCAGAGAAGCCGAATGGACCAGTCACCCATACTGTATCCCCAGGTAAAGCAGAATTCCGATAGATTAGTCTCTCAGCTGTCCCTATGCCAACACCTGATAAAACTAAATCTTTTGATTCCCCAAAGTCGCCTCCTAGATAACTAACATGATATTTTTTGCAAGCATCACTTATGCCGATTAGCAAGGCCCTAAATTTGTCTATCTCCATATTATCAGGAGCGGAGATTGATAGCAGAACAGAGCTAGGTAACGCCCCTTTAGACAATAAATCACTTATAGTCATTGTGATTATGCGATATCCCATCTGATATTCAGTCATTCCGGGCGGAGCATCCGTCTCTCTTACGAACGTGTCAACATTAAGAACTAAATAAAGATCATTTATTCTTAATGCTACCGCATCCTCATCTATTCCTAATTCATTTTTATTGCTGTTAATATATCTGAATATAATATCCCGTAATATTTTTCTCTCGCCTAAATCCTTTAATTTCATAGCTAAAACCCTATTACAGATCTAAAAAAACTTCTACAGCAATCCTCTCTTTTTTATTTCTTTCATTATATGTTCAACTACCTCATCAATAGTGAGATCGGTCGTGTCTATAACAACTACTTTTGATCGTCCATAATTATCTAAGGCCTCACCCCAGATCAAGCTTAGTCTCTCAGCTTCCAAGTTTTCTTGTATCTTTGTGTATGGATAACCCTTTGATTTAAGTCGCTTTTCTAATTCCTTTGGTTCACAGATCAGAACGAAACAGATATCAACAAATTTATTTGGTATAATCTCCGCACCAATGCCTTCAACTATTAATGGTTCAGAAGTTTCCTTCTCAATTTCTATAAGTTTGTCAATTAACTTTTTTTCATCGATAATGTAAGAATCCCTCTCTTCATCGTATTTTAAATACAGTTTTTCTCGTATAACTAAATTAGATAGATGAATCACCTTAAATCCATGCCTTTTTAAAAGATTTGCTACCTCAGTTTTACCAGTACCTGGTGTACCACATATAATAATCAATTGAAACACATTGGTGAATGGTTTGGAGGATAAAGATCTTCTTGGACTAGTATATGGTAGGACTCGGACATCAAATTTCTCTTTTAATGTATATGATATAAAAAGGATTATGCAGGGGCAATACGTTTTAGTTGAAGGGAAGAAGGATAATAAACTATTTCTAGCACAAATAACGGAAATTGAGACTGTCGGACAAAGCGCCATTGCACGTTGTGAGGTTCTGGGGGAGATTAGAGATAGTAACTTAGTACCACCCATTAGACCAATATCCGCTGGATCTAAGGTTAAAATGCCACCTAAAGATCTGTTGGAAAAAATATTGGCAAAAACCATGCCAAAGAAAAAACTGTTGTTAGGCCGATTGTTGTTTCACCCAGAATTTGTACCTGTTTATTATAACCCAGATGATCTAGCTAGGCACTTATTTATATCTGCTACAACTGGAAGCGGTAAATCATATACAATTGGAGTAATTATAGAAGAGTTATTTATGCTCATGGAAAGGTTTGAAAAAGAGTACTCAATTATTGTTTTTGATGTCCATAATGAATATGGTGGATTGTTATTACCAAATGACGATGAAGTACAGATCAGTAAACTTAAAAATTATGATCTTTCCCCAAGAGGATTCAAAGAAAATGTTTTATTATTTGATTGGGAATATAATCCTCCCAAATTAAGTGAAATTTTCACACCAGATAGATTACTTTTCATATATGGCATGAAAGAACAAAGGCATGCATTAGTGTTACAGAGGTTAATAAAAGAAAAAGGACAAGCATCTTTAGATGAGCTTAGAGAGCTTGTTGAAATAAGTGACATACATCACTCTACAAAACAAGCTTTATTGACAAGGATAAACGATCTAAAAGAAAGCGGGTTATTTTCCAGCAGATATATACTACCCGAGGATTTTGTCAAACCTGGTTACTTAACCATATTTAGATTAGCTGGAACACCTTTAGGCGATTTTGGTATAAGATTTTTTGTTGCAGATATTCTCAGACAACTATATGATAAGTATAGGGAGAGAGAAATTACGCATAAATCAATTATTGTTATAGATGAAGCGCATATATTCGCGCCTAAGGCTGGCAAGAAAGATCCAGTAAGAGAGATAATTGAGCGGATAGCGAGAGAAGGCAGAAAATATGGATTATGGTTAATTTTAGCTTCGCAAAGCCCAAGGGATCTTAGTGATATTGTTCTAATGCAGTGTAATAGTGTACTAGCGCTAAAAATGCATAGAGAAGACATCTCAGAATTCTCAAGAATTTTTGGTGTATCTAAAGGCATTGCAGAAACGCTGACTACTCTTACACCTGGGAAGGGTTATCTCAAGGCACCATCTCTAAGATTACCTGTTCTAATAGAAATTAGACCGAAATGTTCATTTGACATAAAAGGATCCCCAGAAAGACAGGAATTAGTTGAAAAAGAGGTAAAAAAGGTTGCTCTTCAGACATCAAAAATGATTGCGAAGAAGGAAGAAACTATTACAGAGGAATTAAAAGTTATAAAGAAAGAGAAATCTAAACCAGTGACTATAAAAGAGATGGAGGAGATAACGAAACAACCACATAAAAGGGAAAGTCAAGAGACATTAAAAGAGCAAATCATGGTTAAGAGGAGTAAAAGTGCTAGACATAAAACTGCAAGAGCGGAAAAAACCAAGATAGAAAAAACCACTGAGGCTATTATAATTTATGACAAAGAGGTCATAGAATCGATAATAAGTGAGATAAGGGAGTTAGGTATTGCAGCGAGGACACTTATAAGAGAATTAATAAAACTACAAGAAATACCGCTTCAAGAAGCTTTAGCTTCTACAGATGAGAGAATCATTGATATCCTTAAGGTTATTGGCTTTGTAGAAGAGAGGAGAAATATGTTGAGATTAACTTTAGGTGAAGTACTAGAGAGAAGAATTGGTAGAAAACTAAGTGAACTTGAGAAAAAAGAACTATTAGAGCAGATTTATAAACAAATTTGATTATCTTGGTACATAGTTTGGTATAGTTAAGGTAGCTCAAAAGATGAGTTATCAACACAGATTACCAATAGATACAAAATTGCTTGTTACTGCAATCACTAGATTTGAGCTAGATGCAGCCAGTGAAGTTTGGCATGCCCTTAGGGCCACTGGAGTTTGCGAAGATGCAAATATAATTTTTATTAAGAAGGGCAAAAGACCCCTAAGGGGTTTATTCGGTGTAATATTTGATAGCGATCCTATCCTTGCGGTTGAAAAGATTAGAAATTATTTTTTAAAGAGACCTTGGATAATGCGCTTTTCACAGGGAATAGTTCCGATCGAGTTCATCACAAATGAATTAAATAGACTCGTAGAATTCATAGAGATAAAAGGACAAGAAAGAATAAAAAATTCGGATTCGTGGAAAATACGGGTTCAGAAACATGAAAGTAAGGTAAGTAAAAAGATGCTAATAGAAAGAATAGCTAGTAAAATTAACAAAGGAATTGTGAACTTAAGTAATCCCGACTGGGTGATTAATGTAGAAGTCGTCGTGGAGACATATGCGGTAGCTATTGTACGGCCATATTATATCATCAGGAAAAAAGAGTTAAAAGATAAAGAACAATATAAAGAAAATAATGTAAATCATGGAAAAAAAGAATAATGCGTAATATCCTACGCCGGGGTTGCCGAGCTGGAACGGCGCCAGGCTCGAGACCTGGTGGTGATTACACCTCGCGGGTTCGAGTCCCGCCCCCGGCACCAAATTATTTCTTTTTAAATCATTGAAAGGAGACTATAAGAAATGTCAATAAGATATAATGATATTTTGAAGAAAGGATACAGCTACCTAAGAGATTTACATAATCTAATAGAGAATTATAATAACTCTGGAAAAACATCGTTTAT
This sequence comes from Candidatus Njordarchaeota archaeon, assembly GCA_029856055.1. Taxonomy (GTDB): domain Archaea; phylum Asgardarchaeota; class Njordarchaeia; order Njordarchaeales; family Njordarchaeaceae; genus Njordarchaeum. Next base: position 11,583 of record JAHQWF010000116.1, read on the forward strand.
AAAAAGGATTAAGGAATCAATTTCAAAATTCAGAATTTTCCTGAGAGAGCAAGCAAAAATTTTTGAGGATTATAAAATAACGATTCGATATATTCGAAACTATGTCAAAATTGTTGTGAGGCCCATTTGCTCTAATATAAGTAGATTAATTAATAATATTTTAAGTTTACCAGACTGGAAAAATCATAAACTAATTAACGCATTATCTGATCTTTCTAAAAGTTTACACGATTTTGGATGTAATGACGTTGCAAAATATATATTTGAAAAGTTATATTTAAATATAAACGATTATATAAAATTATCCGATTTATTAGACAAAGTGCTGGAATGTGGCTACTTAGATCTAGCATTAAAAATAACCAAGAAAATGCATAGAAACGGCTTTATAGCGTTTGCAACAGCATACAATGAAGCATTGATAAGATATCTGCTTGGCGATGATTTGGGTTCTCTCAAATTAATAAAAAAGATAATAAAACAATTTGGCTTTAGATTTGAGTTATTGGGTCTAATGGTTGCAATACATATAGCTCTGGGCGATTTCAACAATGCAAAAAACGTTATAAGTATTCTTAGAAATAGATAATTAATTTAGTGAAGTTAATGATATAATCTATTTACAATGATTTTTTATAAATCGAATATTTACTAAAGAAACGTTTAATAAGATACTTATCTTAAAGGATAAATCTTAAATATAGATAAGACCGTTTTGATACACAATTTAGGTAGATTCTAAATCTAAGAAAAACAAATAGTTACTGATAGGTGAATTATAAAATGGCATATGCGCCAGGCACATCGCAAATTCCGGTTTTAATTCTTAAAGAAGACACTCGAAGAGAGCGTGGGAAGAGAGCAATTTATGGAAATATTAGTGCAGCGAGAGCAGTATCTGAGATTGTAAAATCTACACTGGGACCAAGAGGCATGAACAAAATGCTTGTTGATTCGTTAGGTGACATCATCATAACAAATGATGGGGCGACGATTCTTGATGAACTAGATGTAGCCCATCCAGCAGCCAAACTAATGGTACAAGCAGCAAAGGCTCAGGACAGCATTGCTGGCGATGGAACCACCAGCGTTGCTGTCCTAGCTGGTGAATTATTAGCTCAAGCTGAGAAACTACTAGATAAGGGCATACATCCCATAATTATAGTGAATGGTTACAAGAAGGCTATGGATAAAGCTAGGGAGTTTCTTGAGAAATACTTAACCAAAGAGATAGATGTAGAGCGGGATGCTGATTTACTAATAAAAGTAGCCATAAGTTCATTAAATAGTAAGTTACCACATGAGGTACGAGAATATTTTGCAGAGTTAGCGTACAAGGCAGCAAAGTTAGCATATGATGCTGATAGAAATTATCTAGACCTTGACTTAATTAGCCTCATTCAAAAAGAAGGAAAAACTCTCATGGACAGCATGCTAGTCGAAGGAGTTGTTATAGACAAGAAGATCGTACATGAAGAAATGCCCAAGATAAAGAGAAATGCCAGAATAGCTCTAATAGATCAAAATATAGAAATGGAGAAAGCAGATGTAACAAGTAATGTTACACTAAGAGATCTTGGAGCATTGGAAGCCTTAAAGCAGAAAGAGAAAGAGGAAATAGAGAAAATGGTTAGCCGTCTAATTGATCTAAACGTGGATGTAGTGTTTTGCCAGAGAGGTATCAGCGATTTGGCTCAGGATATAATGGCGAAGAACGGCATAATGGCTGCTAGACGCGTAAGAAGAGCAGACATGCTACTTCTAAGTAGAGCAACTGGGGCAAAGATAGTTAGTTCCTTAGAAGACCTGAGCGAAGATGACCTAGGTTATGCTGGGTTGGTCGAAGAACATAAAGTTGGAGAAGATAGGATGATATTCGTCTCAGAGTGCAAGAATCCCAAAGCCGCAACAATTGTTATACGTGGAGCAAGCAAACATATAACAGATGAAGCTGAAAGAGCTCTCAAAGATGCGTTAAATGTATTAAAGGATGTATTTGAAGACAAGAAGATCGTACCAGGAGCAGGAGCGGTCGAGGCAGCGCTATATCATTATCTAAGGGAATGGGCAGATAGTGATCCGTCTCTAACTGGAAAAGAAAAATTAGTAATAAAAGCATACACAGATGCGCTAATGGCGATACCTAAAGCACTCATCGAGAACATGGGTGGAGATGTGATAGAATTAGAGGCCGAATTAAGAAAAGCTAATGTCGATAAAGAAAAGAGAGGGCAATACGGATTTGATGCTTCTGAAGGAAAAGTCGTAAATGTCTTCGAAGCTGGTCTACTAGATCCGCTAAGAGTCAAAAAATACGTAATAACAACTGCAACTGAGGCTGCAATGACTATACTAAGGATCGATGACATTATCGCGAGCAAACCAAAGAGAGAAGAGAAAGGGGCTAAAGGGCCAGGAGAGGGCTACGAGGGATTAGGTGGCGCGGGAGGAGAGTTCTAAAAACCTAACTCCAATTTATTTTCTTCTATATATTTTCAAGATTGTTTCTTCAGTAAGAGTTTCGTCTACCTGGTAGTAAGTCAAATCACCTAGCTCATCTATTAGGGCTACTACTAGTTTTTTCTGGTGTCTTTTAGCTATTTCAAGTGCCTCTGATAATCTATTTAGGGGTAATTCTTTTCCTGATTCTGCTATAAATAAAATAGCGAACGAATCGTGTTGAAGTGGATTTTTTCCTCTTTCGTAGATCTCGAAAGGTGTTAAATCTTGCTTAACATTTACACGTATGTTATAGCCTCTATCTCTCACATCCTTGTAAACTAGATATAATTGCCATATAAACTCATTTTCTTTTCCGATCATTTTGCATATGTACTCGAAATCAATTTCTTTTCTATTCTTATCAAAAACTATTGCTTTTTTGCTTTCTATGAGATACAAAGCTTCAACAGCATGCAGAATTAGGTAGTCGTTCATTGAAATACCATAGCCATTAGCATAAAAAGCTCTCCAATAGGGATTTTCTTTCTTTATAACGATGAAATCGTTTTTTTCCATCTTTATTTTTAATTTTGCTTCACTTAGCATTTAACTCACAATTATTTCAAATGTATTCTCTACATGACATATGCATGTTATCTACTATTTATTTATGTATTACATCCTTTATTTATAGAGGTGAGCCAAATGAGAATTCGTGAGCTACAAGATAGTCTTAAGAAACTATTAAATATCATGGACATGGTAATGAAGACAAATTTAATTAGTACCGAGAATATGGACTTAGATCTAATTTTATCAGCAAAGATAATGGCCTTAGACTTATTGAAAGAGGACAATCCAAAAGAAGTATTGCTAGAGGCATTTATCCAGCTATTTTTAGTTGCCTCAATAATCAATCTGGACTTAGAGAAAGAAGCGGAGAAAGTGCTATATAAGTACTCTATGATTAGTGCGCATGGCGGCTAGATTT
>JAHQWF010000084.1 GCA_029856055.1 Candidatus Njordarchaeota archaeon
GTACTAATGACTCAATAAGATCTATGAGAAGCGTTATCGAGAAAATAAATGAAGATGTTGGTAAACTAATACTAGATACTTATAATCAGGTATTAGAAGAGTATATCAATTTACTTTATGAAGGAACAAAAGAAAGTATCATGCAAATGATATATGAGGGGCAGAATATTATTAAGGAGGAGAGAAATAACCTTGAAAAACAACTGGGAGATGGTTTATTGTCAGAAAAAGGTGAGCTAAACGAGGTTTTCCAGATCATAAATAATTATCATGATAGAGTTCTGAATCTATTGAATGATTTGATTAAAGATATAGGAGATGTAGCGAAAGAAGAATTTAATTATGTAAAAGAAGCATTATTTGGCACGATAGACGAACCTATCAAATCTTATCAAGAGATAATTAGTTCTTTATCACAAAAATTATCAAGCATTATTAACCCAATAAACCAATATTTAGATGGTTTATCAAGCAATGTGAGAGAGCTTATAGATAAAAATATAGAGACATTAAATGAACTTATTAGAGACTACATTAACACTACAAATAACTTTGAAAAAGATTTCTCTAAACATGTTGATGAAATAATGAACAATTTGGTAAAAGAGGCAGATAACATAATTAAACAAGTTGAAGAATTAAAAAAGATAGACATTGAGAATCATATTGGCGTTTTCAAAAAGACTATGGATAATATTCACAGAGAAATACTGAAATCTACAAGAAATCTAGTTGATGCAGCTTCAAATATCATTGGTAGTTCTATCGAAGAGTTACAAAATCAAGTCGAGAATAATTTTAAAGAGTTTCTTAGCACCATTGTACAAGATGTGTCAAGTAATATAAATAAAAGCAAAGCGCTTTTTTCTCAGCATCGAAATACGTTGATACAGTGCAGTAAGGGACTTGATAATATAAAGAGCGATTACACAAGATTAATAGAGGATTCCATAGCAAGATTACAGGAGTTATATCATGATGCTGAAAAATTAAAAAGTTATCTAAATTCTATAAATTCAGTTTTATTCAACAGTCTCTATGAAGTTTTAGATACAATTAGGCAAGAAGTGATTAGTGATTATGAAGAGCAAATCTCAAAGAGCGTGGATCTGCTTGCCGAGTTAAAGTCAATTGTGGAGGAATTAAATAATACATTAGAAGATTTATGTTCTCGATTAAGCGAAATGAGAGAGAATACAGAGAAATTATCTAATGATAAAGAGAAAGTGCTATCATTGTTAAAGAAATATGAGCATGCTGTAACGAAGCCTGTTGAATATCTTAAAGATATGCTTTCATTATTCGAAAAAGAATATGCAAGGAAGATGAGTAATAAAGATGCAGTTATAACAAGAGAGATAATAAATCTAATAGATTTCAGTAATTCACTATTAACCTATATGAAGAATGAATCCAAGAGATTTCTTGGTATAAGTGAACAAGTTTATGGGAAAGATATGGTGATTGAATACATAAAGAGCATGTTCAGCGGAGATAATGACAATAATCTAACAATTCTTCTTCCTAGCGATCTGTTAGAGGAGCTATGGAAAATAGCAAAACTGGATGAAATTAAGGCTAAGGTAACTATATACACAAACATGACGGAATTCGAGAACATTAATCCTTCATTATCAGGAATTAAAATAGAGAAAATCAAGGAAGATATACCTTATCTAGTAATAGTCTCAGGAAGCGATAGGGCATTAATCATTGATAAGAAGCTAGAATATCTACTTGAGATAATTGATAGCGGCATAATAACTGAGATAATACTAGCCTGGATAAAAAGTAGATATGCGAAGAAAATAAAATTCTTTTAAAAAAGCTTAGAATAAAATCGGGAATATGGATAGGTAATACAGCATCGTGACGAATGGAATCAACAAGTTATCTATATCTGCTGGCGATATTGCTTCAACAAATGTAGCTATCAAAGATATTAAAACTATATCCAGGAATAATCCCTGAATACTAACCGGCTTTCCAATAGGATTAATGATAGAGACAAGTATTAGAGATCCTATAATCCCAAAAATAAGCATACCAAGTGACCCCTCAAAGCTTTTCTCGTTACCTAATAACTCGTATTTCCTTTTACCATAATACTTTCCAAATACTGGTGCTAGACCATCACCCCATCCAAGAATAGCCATAGTTACCACAGCTGAGTACTTCATGAAGAAAAATATGCCTAGAACATCCATGACTAGCGTAAAAAATAAAGGTCCCTTAAGAAGCTCTTTGGGATCTCCCGTTCTTGTCATAGTTTTAACAGCAGTATCATCTGGGCTAGCTGTTAATCCTTTTACCAAGAAAAGTATAGTCCACATAAATGCTACAGCTATATTGAGGATGTAAGACCAATGAGCTTCATAGTACAATGGCCAGAAAATAACCCAGGAACCTGCTGCAATATGAACAATTTTTCTTGATACGTCTTGAGGAAACCCTCTCACAACCAGTATGTCCATGAACTTTATTATACTCATTATGTATATCAGTACAAAGAAAGTGCAGATTATGTTCCAAATTAATGGTTCTAAATTAAACGGAGGGATCATTTTCAACAACCTAAGGTTTAAATCTTGTACATATGACTTTTTCACCACTTAAATATTTTTTCAATTTGTCTTTCTCAACTAAATTGATGAAGACTACAGGTATTTTCTCTTCTAGAATCTTTAGAACCCACTCTAACTTCCCTCTCATACCCCTTGTTGCATCATCTTCATAATGAATCTTATCTATTATCTCCCTTAGCTCATCTATCGATACCGTCTCTAAAATCTCATTCCCATAATACAAACCATCTACATCCATAGTAAATATTACTTCCCCCGCACTCAATTCTTTAGCTAGAAAGTAAGCTAAGTAATCACCTGAAGCTATTCTAGGCATCTTTTTAACTCTATCAAAAGGCCCATCAGCAGGAACCACTGGAATAATTCCAAATTTCAGGAATTTTTCGATCGGCTCAATGAAGTAATTTGCAATCCTATCATTCTCTAGTATAATAAAGGAAGATGGGTAAAACGGGAATGCTGGAATGCCCGCATTAATCAATGATTTTAATATATCTTGTGTTAGCTCGCTCACCCAATACTTAACATTAGATACGCCGATGAGTTTCTCTAAACCTTTTATTGCTACATGAAGTTTCTGTTTAAGAACTAAAGGATGGCCAAATGATCCCGTTCCGTGAGTTAATATAATATTTGGGTACGCTGGTTTCACTTCATTTCCTACTCTTTCAATAACATCTCTTCTAGCTTTTAAGGGCTCTTTCTTTACTGTTAAAGCACTGCCTCCAAGCTTAATAATTCTTAGCATTTCTTCAACCCCGATAAATAAAGCTGAATTCTAATGAATTTAGCAAGCTGAATAATTCATCTCTAATGCCAAGATAGTTATCATTGTAATATTGCTCGAATGTACAAGCATAAACTATTGCTGTTTTATCTAGCTCTGGGAAGTATGTAGCGAAAAAGAATCCTTTAATAGAAATATCTCTATAATTCTCGCTTGCAACATCTGAGTGAGTATACATACTTCCGATCATCAACCATCCCTCGACGCCAATAACACTGTGTTTTATGAATTCCTCTTCAGACTTAACCGAAGTATAAGGGTTTGGATCACCGTGCTCAGCTAGCCAGAAATTCTGATCTATTATTGCGAACTTATAGATATAATCCTTTACCTTAGATATATCGCTTTCGGAATACCATTTTCCATTAACCCAGTAAATACCAAACCAAGCTTGATAATACTTACTATTAGGATTACTTCTTTCTCCAGGTACTAAATAATAATAATTTGTGCCATGAGCCCCTATAGGTAGCCATACATAATCCATTTTAACTATTGTTAACATCCACGGATCTGTATCTTGAGGTAGAATCACAACTAAAGCTTTTTCCCGGTATTGATAATTAATTGAAGTTGGTACTAGCAATAAAAACGTAATAAGTAGAAATATTATGGATAGCTTAATCTTGCTTTTAGGTAATTTTGAGATGAATTTGTAATTCTTTATCTCACCAATAATCGCTAATATGAGCAAAAATAATACCAGTGATAATAAACCATCACCTCCACAAGATAAAGAAGCTCTATAAATATCTGCATAAATTATTACATCAAAACTAAAGAAATTGAACATTAAACCAGCATAAAATCCAAATTCTAGTAGCATATATGTAAGAGGCGTTAAAACAAATAATAATCCTAACCCTATCCGGCTTCTAAGGAAGCTAGATATTGCTTGGAATCGCCCCCAGTAAGATAAAGTGAAGATTAAGCCTAGCAATACGAAAATTGTAAAGAGAGCTATTGAGTAGGTAGAGTAAACCCTGTCTCTTATACACATCTGACGCTGCCCGACGAATA
>JAHQWF010000059.1 GCA_029856055.1 Candidatus Njordarchaeota archaeon
ATTTAACTCTATAATCAAATCTTCTAATATCCTGGTATTCTCTGGATCTAGATGTGAGGTAGGTTCATCTAGTAAGAGTATTAATGGGTCTAGAAGCAGTGCTCTAGCCAAAGCTACTCTCTGTTTCTCACCCACAGATAAATTGTCAGCAACCATATCTAAATAACTTGGATTCAAACCGACTTCACTAATTATTTGCTTTAGATCATCCTCACTTATTCTCATCCCCAAGTATCTAGGAGCTAGCAACAGATTATCTCTTACAGTACCCTCAAACATAACAGGGATCTGGGAGACATATATTATTAGTTTTCTAACAATTAATACATCTTCTTTAAGAAGATTTACTTCCCCAAGAAAAATCTCCCCGTTATCCGGTTCAAGCAATCTACATAGTAATTTTAGTAAAGTTGACTTACCGCTTCCTGATGGACCAACTATTATGAGTCTTTCACCAGGATCTACGGAGAAAGACACTTTGTTTATTATTATTTTCTCACCAAATCTCTTTACTAGATCACTCACTATAAGTTTTTTATCTTGTAACTCCTCATAATTTTTCTGGATAACCCTATATTGCTTCATTTTAAGTCCACATCAATAATTATTCCGTCAATAACACTAATTTTTTGAGAATTTTAATTGATTATTAAAAGGTTAAGAATCATGTTAAAAAACGCGTGATGTAATGGAGAATCAATGCTATATTCGAGGTTATCTAAGCTTTAAATTAGCATCTATAGACTTAAAAAATATAATGTAATTTTTGATTGATTCACTAGTTCTCCAAAATATATTAAGAATTAATAATAGGTTCTTATCATGAGCGAGAGAACTACATGGAAATCTAAACTGGGTGCTGTATTCGCTTTTATGGCAGCCACAATTGGATTAGGAAGCTTATGGCGCTTTCCATATAAGGTAGGTGTTTATGGCGGAGCAGCATTCCTCCTTATATATTTCTTGGCTTACGTTCTAATCGGTATTCCCGCATATATGGGTGAAACGGCTCTAGGTAAATACACAAGGAGAGGACCCGCTGGCGCGTTTGCTTTGGCGGCCAATGAGGTAAAAGCAAATAAAAATTGGAGGTATCTCGGTGATTTAACAGTGATTTTTGGGACAATTCTTAATACTCAGTACCTGGTTGTCGTTGGTTGGACTGTTATATATTTTTTCCTGGCTTTAACAGGCTCTATCTTCACAACTGATACAGCAATTCTAGAGAGTATTTGGCATGACGTATTTCCTGGACCAATCTCAGCTGTGGGTTTGGGAATAGCTACATTTTATTGCACTTATTTCATAGCTAAAGGTGTCTCTAAGGGCATAGAGAAAGTAAATAGTATATTAATGCCATTACTCTTCATTATATTAGTTGTAGGGATCATACGTGCTTTGACATTACCTAATGCGTTTCTTGGGATTAAGTTCTTCTTTTACCCAAAACTTGAGATGCTGAACGATCCCTTGATTTGGTTGCAGGCTCTGGGCCAAGTGTATTTCACTACTGCACTAGGAATAGGTTTCATAATCACTTATGGATCCTACATGAACAGAGATCAGAGAATCGATCAAAACACGTATATGGTTTCATTTGGTGATAATTTAGCATCTATATTAGCTGGTCTAGCTATATTCCCAGCTGTCTTTTCTTTCGGATTAAAACCGGATGCTGGGGAAAGATTAGCTTTCATAATTTTGCCTCAAGTATTCGCTAAAATGCCTTTCGGATATATATTTGGAGTATTATTTTTCCTAAGCTTCGCAATAGCTGCTCTTGAATGCACTAAGGCGGCCTTTGAAGTGGCGACAGCTTATTTAGTTGATGAGTACGGATTCAACAGGGTTAAAGCTGCTATTTTTGTTGGGTTATTTCAGTTCATTATTGGATTAGCTTCAGCAGTATTCTATTATGTTTGGTATTTGTTTGATTGGTTTTGGACAATAATACCTCCATTCATAGGATTGGTCACATCAGTATTTATTGGCTGGGTTTGGAGAATAGAGCGTATTGAAGAAGACATAGGCAAAATTTGGATAATCTTACTGAAATATATAGTACCCATAGGTATTGCTACCGTTTTCTTTGGATACTTAATTCAATTTATTATGTTCCTAGAGTGAATCAATCATCAATGACTTTTCAATTAAATTTATTAATCAAGGTTTATCTTGAATAAATAAAATGCCTATAGCGGTGATTTCTTTGAAAAATATAATGAATGCTATTAAAATAGACACGAAGACTGGGAAACTAGAGAATTACACTAAAAGGATTGTTAGAAAATTAAGTGATATGAAAGAATTTTACTTCAATAAATCCGTGGTTGATGAGATACTATCTAAAAATGATCCAGTAATTTACGAGGTTTATGCATTTGAGACGGGAGACAGTGTGGGGAATTTATCTTTTGCTACAACGATTCTTTATCCAGGTAAAATAGGCAATGAATTTTTCATGACGAAGGGTCATTTTCATGAAAAAAGAGATAGGGCTGAGATTTACTTAGGTTTATCTGGATCTGGTTTAATGCTTATAATGGATGATAGAGGGAATGCATACCACGTGAAAATCAAACCCCACTCTGTTATTTATGTTCCGCCAAACCATGCTCATAGAGCAGTGAATACGGGTAAAGAAAAGTTAATTTTCTTAGCTATTTATCCATCCGATGCAGGACATGATTATGGTACAATATTAGAAAAGGGTTTCAGTAAGCTGGTTATAGAGGAAAATAATTCTGTAAGAATTATTGATAACCCAAAATTCAAAAATCAATGATCTATTCTATACATAATTATTTTGTTTCTGGTAAACAGAACCCAAACTCCTGTATTTCATTGTCAATATATTTAATTCTCATGCTATACCACATGCATTTTAATTTCTTTTCTATATTCTTATCGCTACTAATTATTTCTTTATTTTTGATGACACAAACTATCTTCATATTCTTGTATTCCTCTATTTTCAAGGCATAGTTAAATCCCAATTGGTTTAGCTCTCTTAGTAATCCTTCATAGAACTTTATAGCTTTCTCTTTGAATAATCTCGCTAACTTTTTACCTGTTTTCGTCACCATTACTTTCTCTATATTTTGTATATAGGTTAATTCGCCTGGCAATCTCTTTAAGATAATTGTTTCTAAATCTTCTCCCCTAATAGTCCATTTGGATAAGAATGTATAAACGCCGTGGTAACCTACTCTGTCTAGAGCATCCGCATCATGCAGTATAGCTACTCTCTTATCGCTTAACTCTTTTTCTCCATATAGTTTCTGAATGATCTCTTTAATATTTTTCACAATTTCATTATCTAACAGATTGAGACCAACCAATATATTCTCTGCGTATCTAGCACTTATCTCCTCTTCCCTAGCTCCTTCATATTCCCGATTTTTCTTCCAAACAAATTTTCCTAGGTCATGTAATAGAGCTGCTATATATACTAAAGTAGGATCTAGATCCTCTCTTTCAGCAATGTATTTAGCTATATTAGCTACCCTTAGACTATGTGATACAAGAAATCTCGTTCTTTTATCTAAGCCTTGAGCTAGATTGTATTTGTATTCTAAGTCCTCTAGAATCCCTATAACGTGATGTTCAATCTTATTTAATAATGCCTCATCAATATTCTTAGACATATCCAATTTAAGCACCTATATGAAGCGTCTTTTTAGCTCTGTGTTAAGAGATTTCAAGATTTCATCCGATTTATCTAAATACTCTTCAGCTATTAACCAGTGACCTGCTTGTTTAAGCACTTTACCAGCATCTCTATAAGCAAGGGCAGCAAGTCCATATATCTCCATATTAAAGAACGTTCTTCCCTCCATCTCGAATGCTTTCACGCTTTTCAATAATGCCTCGTTATCATTGTTACGTATTGCCAATGAGTAGTAAATTACTGCTAAGAGGAAAACGTTATCCCTATTTATGAGCGATCTAACCAATTCTTCTTCTGAAACATCTCCATTAAGATGTGGTAAATACTTCTTTAACTCTATGTTTTTACCTTTAACCATTTTTCTCCTAGGCTTTACTTCCTCTAAGTCAATATAATAATTAATATTAATACTTTAAAATTGGCTTCAAAGTGAGAGATTACCTCTTGACTCTTTCTCTCAAGAAAGATTCCATTAGATTTGTTATCCTGTTCTTTGTCTCAATTCTCTTATCATAACGAAGAATAACTAGGAATCTTCTTATTAAATAAAATAAGTACCTAATGGAGTTTATGTCATATCCAAATTTACTCATAAGGTCTTCTATATCATTATAACCTATTCTAAGAGATTCAGCAGAAAACGTCCCAGCGTCCTTATACTTATCAGCACCATCAGAAACTCCCTCTAGATCTATCATACATATTTTTGAGCCAGTTAAAAGCAGATTTTGGGGCCTATAATCACCGTGTATCAATGTATAATCTATCTTTTCATCTAAATATCTTTTAGCTAATTCCTCTAAAAGCCTTTTTATCTCACCATTAATTCCTAAGCGCTTAATATAATATTTTAGCCTATTTACTTCCGCTTCCTTGTAACCAGGTATGAAAGGTTTCTTTCTTACATGTCTAGGATCCTCATGCATTCTTTTCATTAATTCTAGAGCCAGAGTAATATTCTTTTCATTCATATCTTCACAAAGACATTTTCCTTCAACATATCTATAAACTAGTATTCCTCTATAACGACTAATGTTACCGTATGCCCAGTCCTCGTCAGTCACTAACTCAATCGGGTAAAAATCAATTGGTTCTGGAACGGGATAACCTTCCAATCTAAGCAGTTTCATATACATTAACTCATATAAACCATATCCCCTAAGCGAATCTTTGAGAATGTACTTCTCTCCATCAAATTCTACCAAAATAACTAAGTTTGTCTTTTTCCATATCCTTAGTATTCTTGGTGGCTCATATTTACCTTTGAAAAACTCTACCATATCTATTAAGTATTGGACTCTATCTAGCATTAGAGAACCTCTGGAATCATCATCTCATTTTATTCATCATACTTTATTAGGGTGTTATCAAATAATGTGAAATAATAGTTATAAAAATTATTTTTTACTTAATATCTCTAAGCGTTAAAGAGCTTGTTTTCAGATTCTCGTTTGCTCCTAACTTTATATTATTTTGTTTTTAATATATGTTGTATATAAAAAAGATAGGGCAGTTAATTTGAATACAAGATATATCTCTCCAAAAGAGTGAATTGGTTCAATTGGCAACCTAAAACGCCAGGTCGACCTTTATGTTGCATGTCTAATGTAACGATATTTATTGGATTAATAGGGTTAATAATCGTATTCTGGCTTAGGAAATGGGTGCTTGATCAACCTACGGGATCAGGCAAAATGATTGACGCTTATTCTTGGAGCTAGAGCATTCCTGAAGAGGGAGTTCACGACAATTACTTATTTCATAATAGCTATAGTGATAGTTCTATCGTTTCTGGCCTATAACCAAATAATTGCATGGCAGATACCATTAGGGTTCATTGTAGGAGCTTTATCATCATTATTCATGGCTTGGTTAGGTATGGAGACCGCTACAGACGCTAGTGTGAGAACAACGGAAGCAGCTAGATCTCATCCTCAAAAAGCATTACTAATAGCTATTAGAGGTGGGGCTGTAACTGGGTTGTCATTGATGTCGATAGCTTTAGTGGGTATTGGGATATTATATGTGATGTTTGGTGATCCAGCGTTAATAGTTGGTTATGGCTTCGGCGCTTCTCTGTCTGCGCTTTTTGCTCAGCTTGGTGGAGGAATCTACACAAAATCTGCAGATATTGGTGCTGATCTGGTGGGAAAGGTAGAGGCGGAATTAGAGGAGGATGATCCGAGAAATGCAGCTGTGATCGCTGATTTAGTAGGCGATAATGTTGGTGATTGCGCTGGTAGGGCTAGTGATTTATCCGAAAGTTTCTCTGATAACATTATCACAATGATGATCGTTGGTGCTTTTCTAGCCTCTATAATCGTTCCTCCTAGTGAAGTAATTTATCTAGTTGAATTAGCTCCAGTTCTACAGGCTATGGGTTTAATTGCTAGTATAGTAGGAATATTATTCATAAAGGGATTAGATCTGGTTAAAGCATATACAAGGGATTTTTCTTAACGGGAATAATTCTCGTTATAGGTTTCTATTTTATAATCGAACTCATGATTCCACGAGATATAATGATAAATCTATCAGATCCTACATTTGGACTGAGACTATGGTTCACAACTATGCTTGGGATGGCTGGTAGCTTACTTATTGCGATTATAGTTTGGTACTATACTGGTCCAAAAAATAAACCAGTCAAGGAGATAGCAAGTATGGCTAAGGGAAGTCCAGCAATAGATATCTTAGCAGGGGTATACTGGGGTATGGAAAGCATATTTCCTGAAGCACTAGTTGTAGCGGTAATTACAATCCTTTCTTTCTATATCGCGGCTGGCGAATTCAATATTCTTGGTCTATCCGGAATTAAAGGATTATTCGGTATAGCTACAGCTGCACTAGGTTTGCAGACAATGGCCGGAATTATTCAGACTTCCGATACGTTTGGTCCAATTGTTGATAATGCGGTTGGAATAGCTACTTTAAGCGGAATCACGGATGAAGTCGGTACATCGCTTGAGAAATTGGATTCTGTCGGAAATATCACTAAAGTTCTAACAAAGGCATACGGAATGGCATCAGCTCTATTAACATCTCTATCGATACTATTTGCTCTAATAGCTGATTACATCGATACTGCGTTAGAGAGAGATCATACCCGCACCAACTGGTAAAATAACCTTCGATTACATATTAAGCATAGCGAATATTAATCTACTAATTCCAGAATTACTTGTAGGGATTATCTTAGGTATAGCCATACCATACTTATTCACTTTATGGGTGATAAGCGGAGCTTTTAGAGGAGCTTTTGAGATGGTGAAAGAGGTGAGAAGCCAGTTTAAGGAGAATCCAGCGATTCTTAGGGGAGAGGCTTTACCTGATTACGTAGAGCTGTTGACAAATCTACCAAATATGCATTAACAGAAATGATTTCACCAACAACACTCGGATTATTCATGCCTATCTTGATTGGAACAATATTTGATATATGGGTTCTAGTCGCTTATTTGATTGGTCTAAAGATATCTTCAGCTCTTCTAGCTGTATTCCAATTTAACGCTGGCGGTCAACTAGATAACGCTAAGAAATTAATTGAAATAGCTGGACTAAAAGGCACGGATGCCCATAAAGCGGCTGTGGTAGGAGATATATTTGGGGACCCACTTAAAGATACATCGGGCCCATCCCTACACATACTACTAATTAAATTATCTAATATCTTCAGCATAACTATGATACCTTACTTCATCTGGCTAACAATGAAGAACTAGCTAATTCTGAGATTAGAAGCAGCTATATTAATAGTTATATGGATTATAGTCGGATTACTTGCGAAGAAACTCAGACCTAAGATGGTCTTAGAGATTCAGTAAACAGCTTAAATTCCTTAAAATTATTAATTATTTTCCTAATCTCATATATATCCTTGTTTTAGTCTTGTCAACTTCTGTTCTTTCTTTTTTGTTTTTATACATAACATATTCACGAATAAGAAGCTTGAATCCCTTTTTCTCTAGCGTCTCCTTTACAATCTTCGATACATTGTAGACATCTTCTTTATTCCCCATTAATCTGATTGAGCAATCAATGTTTTTTCTTCTCATCCTTTTCTTCATAAGCTTTATTACGTCATCTATTTTCAAGCTATTCTCATTAGGGAAATAGACTTCTTTAACATCTATATCGATCTCAATGAATTCCCACTCATCATTTATTTTAACTGCTATGAAACCTCTTACAGATACACCTTCTTTACGTAGCATCATTAACCATTCTATTAAATTATCGTACTGTAATTCAGAGTACCTCATTTTCTTCTTTTTAGAGAATTTAACCTCGAATCCGTAAAAGACGCCTCTTTTGATAACTATTAGGTCTGGGAAAGGAAGCATCCTACCTGATTGAGGCATCCTAATTACGGTAAATCCTGCTTCTCTGAATATATCGTAAAGCTCTTTCTCAGCTAGATCGCCTTTCTCGACATTGAACATTATTGATCCCATTAGAATTATTTATTTAATTATACTAGATTATGTTTAATGTTTATTTTTTCTTATTGTTCCAATCAATTATTTTTTAAATTAAGGGCTCAAATATTAAGTCTAATTCTTTATCTATTAGGGACATTGTTGCGTTGTCAATTAATATAATGTCTTTTGTGAAATCTATCTTTGTCTCGATAACTTTAACTGCTTTCAATAATATTGTTCTAAGGATCATTGTGGGTCGCTTCACGAATAAATAGCCTGCTATGTTCTTAGTTACTGCTGCAATTATACTGAATTTATCGAACTTTATTACTTGCAAGTCAGCCTCAATTCCGATAATCTCTTGGGAAGCGTTAAGTATCGCTGTGATAATACCGCTAGCTAGCTCTGGATCAAATATTGAGTATTGTGGTTGGAACTCCTTATGAATTACTGGATTTCCATCTTTTGTAACGAATATAGCTAAGTATGGATATGAGAGATTTGCTTCAAGTATTAATGGATTGATCATCGGTATTATCACTAGGATTAGTACGGCAAAAAATACTAGTGTGTATCCTACTGAATAAAAGCGGCGTGCTAGTTCCTTTGAAATAGTCAATACGGCTATATCTCCCATCAGGATTATTATGAAGCTAATTATAAATGCTAATGAACCAATTGAATAAATCTTTAGATGCTTAGCATACTTTGAATCAAGTCTCCTTTTCTTTAACACTGAATTCAAGTTTCGAAAGAACCTCGTAGAAAAATAGACCAGATATGATAAAGCTATTATTCCTATGAAGTTAACCATGTTAATCGTAGTAGCAGTTTTCGCTAATAATTCTCCCATCACTATTAATCCAGCTATGAATGTAAGCGTTATAACCCCTAATCCAATCTTTTCAGATGATAGATAATTCATATATATGAACCATGTTAAGAATCCCATAGCTATGAATGATACAACCAGGAAATCTCCCAAATGAATTTTGAAATCGTAAAAATAATGTGTCATATTAATTACTGACTCTAGTAGTGCGGACGCTATGGCTAGCATGAAGAATAGTGATATCAAGGCACTGAAAAGTGATGAGATAATTCTTTCCTTGATGTAATTCTTTGCGTTTATTATTAGTGTACAGCTGAAACATAATGCGGAGATAAACTCTATGTATTCAAAGACACTCCACATTACTACACTCTCATATTCCATGTGGTGAGTTATATAGGATATTATTAGTATTTATAGTTTTATGAAAATTAATTATTAATGCTTTCTTATTGATTTTTATTGTTTTATTTTTAATCATCGAATTATTATATTAATCACGCATTTTGCTTTGTTGATTTTGATTATCTATTTTTATTATATTTTTACCCTACTTATACAAGTTTACACTTAACTTAGTGAGCATAAATGTTTACTGAAGAATTACCAAAGCGTGCCGATATAGTTATAATTGGTTGTGGTGTTGTAGGTTGCGCTATCGCTAGGGAATTATCTAAGTTTAATTTATCGGTTGTAGCTATTGAGAAAGAGCCCGATGTAGGCTGGGGAGTAACCAAGGGAAATGTCGGTATGGTGCATCCTTTTGTTCCTCAATTCGGTAAATTGAAGAGCAAGATGGTTATAGAGGGAAATAAGAAGTTTGATGAAGTAGCTTATGAGCTAGATATACCTTTCCATAGATTTGGTTTGCTGATTGTTGCTTTATTGTTTCTACAATTTCTTGCTCTTATTTTCGCCTTCTTCTACTTAAAACTAAGAGGAATCAAAATAAAATGGTTACGGCGTGGTAGACTTCGAGAACTTGAGCCCTTAATTAGTAGAAAAGCAAAGGCTGCTATATTCGTGCCATCAGCTGGAGAAACAGATCCTGTGAAATTGACCATTGCATATGCAGAAAATGCAGTAAAGAATGGAGTTAAAATAGTTCTGAATACTAGAGTCACGGGTTTTGAGATAGAAAATAATGAAGTTAAAGCAGTTATAACAGATAAAGGGAAGATAGAGACCAGATTCGTAATAAATGCTGCTGGTTTATATTCAGATGAAATTGAGAAGCTGGTAGGTATAAGTGATAGAAAGATGTGGCATGGAAAAGGTGTAATGTTATTATTTGATCCTTTCATCGGCGACATGTATCATCATTTCATAGCACCGATGCCTATTAGATTAGATCCGAGAACAAAAGGTGGGATAATAGGTCTGACTGTGGATGGGGTACCAATATGGGGTCCAAATCTAGTTGAAGCAAAAGACAAACTTGATGTAGGAGTCTCAAGAGACGATATCGAGATGATTATTCAAAAATTCAAACCATTACTAAGATTCTTTCCTGATAAATGGATAATGAAGTATTATGCAGGCGTGAGACCAATTGATGAGACATCTTGGGATTTTGTCCTTGGTCCTACAAATATCAGAGGATTCATCAACGCTGCCTACATATTATCTCCTGGTTTAACCGCTTCTCAAGTCATTGCAGAAAAAATTGTTGATATCCTACGTTCAGAGGGGCTACAATTAGTGCCTAAAGAAGACTTTTATCCATATAGGAAAGATATAAAATCTATCCGTGGTCTCAACTATGAGGAGTTAGATAAACTCATTTACGAAAATGAGATGTATGGAAACATCATATGTGCCTGTAATCAAGTTACTGAAGCGGAGATAAGAGAAGCTATAAGAAGAGGCGCTAGAACAATAGATTCTATTAAATTCAGAACTAATGCATGTAAGGGAAGATGCCAGGGGTCTAGATGCTTACACAAGATAATTGAGATAATGGCTGATGAATTAGGGATAGATATAAGTAAGATCACTGTAAAGGGAGAGAGTTCTGAAATTTTTGTGGAGGATTGAGTTTTATGGAAGAGTTTGAGACAGACGCTCTAGTTATAGGTGCTGGTTCCTGTGGGAGTTATATTGGAGTTAAATTAAGGGAGAGAGGTATTAGGGTATCGTTAGTGGAGATGGAGAGAGATATTGGTGGTTTGGTTAGGGATTTAGAATTATATAAAATTGAAATAAGTGAGATCCCTAAACCTCTTTCTCCACAGGATTACATTCAATATTTAAGAACTAGGATAATGGAGCTTGGCATTCCGCTTCATACGGGTACCACTATAATTGATCTAATACATCAACAAAGCTTATTTACAGCAATTGGTGTAAGTAAGGATGGTGTTAAGAAATTTAGATCGAAACGAGTTATCATAGCCACTGGTGGAAGAGAAATAAATCAGTTTGATTTGTTAATTATGGGAACTCGCCCTGCAGGTATCTTTACTGGTTTAATGGCACTAAGATTAATCAATAAGTTTAAAAGAAAAATAGGTAAGAAGGCAGCTATTTACACTAACAACGATATTGGGTTAGAAGTGGCATTAAAATTAAGTGATGCAGGTATTGACTTAGTTAACATTATAACTAACGAAACATCGTCTCATTTATCTAGGGAACTTCTAGATATGATCAGAGAAAGAAACGTGGATGTAATAGAAAAAACTATTATCATTGAGGTCCATGGTTTAAAGCGACTAGAGTCTGTGACTCTAAGAAACATTGAGTCTGGAGAGGAAGAAAAAATAAACGTTGATACCTTAGCAATAAGTATGGGTTTCCTACCAGATATCAATCTAATTAGTAAGATAGGTGTTAAAATTGATTATGAAATGAAATCACCAGTTCTAACAAGATACTTAGAGTCAAGTATCCCAAATTTATTCATAGTGGGACTAGCTTCAAAAGCTTACAAAGATATCAACAAAGCTATTAATGATTCAAAGAGATTACTGCTCTCTCTAATGTAAGATTTAAAAATTTTAAAGATACTTTTGACAAGTTAGTGTTCCTAAACATTCTCTTATTATGGAGAATTTCATATTAAGAAAGATTCTCAATAACTGTCTATTGGGGTAGATTATAATGGCGATACTGGCAGAAATCACTTACAATATATTCCTCTATGGGTTAGCTTTAGCATCAAGTCTAATAATCTCTGAAATCTTGAGGCGTTTAGATCAATCTGAGGTGATTGGTCAAGTATTAGCCGGTATTATATTGGGACCATATATATCTGGATTGATAACTCCTAATGATTTCTTTAACTTCATATCCGAGATTAGTGCTCTCACTTTGCTCTTCATTGCTGGATTAGAGACAGACTTTGGTCAACTTAAGAAAGCAGGTCGATCCGCATTCATTTTAGCTGCAAGCGGTATATTCTTCACATTTATGCTAGTCTATGTCCTCGTCTATTTTTTAACAAGTAATACGAGTTTATCATTGTTCTTAGCAATTATTTTAGGCGCCACTAGTATAAGCTTAACAGTAAGAATTCTAGATGAGTTCGAGAAGCTAAGGACACCTCTAGCTCAAAAGATAATTATATCAGCTGTAATTGACGATCTATTAGTAATTTTCCTACTCGTTATAGCGATAGATTTCATCGAGATAGGATCTTTCTCTATAACGAATCTTTTCTTTATGCTAAGTAAATTAATAATCCTATTCCTAATTACCGCGATCCTCATGATAATATTCATAAAATGGATTGGCTTCTACTTACAGAAATTTAGGGCACGTGGAGGTCTATTAATTTTCTCATTCAGTTTCGCGCTTTTATATGGATATCTAGCTGGCGTACTTGGGTTCTCCCCTATAATCGGGGCTTACTTCGCTGGTTTAGTTTTAGCTGAAACTGATGTTGAGCCCGATGTTATAGAATCGATATCTCCACTTGCTCACGTCACTGTCCCCATATTTCTAGTTAATATCGGTTTAAGATTTAATTTACTTATGATTGGCGAAGCAATCATTATTGGTAGCATTTTATCGATTATAGCGATTATTGGTAAGGTTATGGGGGGCTTCGCCGCAACATCGTTTAAGACTAGAGAGAAAATTAAAGCTTTGTTACTTGGGACATCAATGATGCCTAGGGCTGAGGTTGTTTTGATATTTGCTGGGATTGGTTTAGAGATGGGTTTACTGAATGATGTATGGTTCTCATCACTTGTTATTGTTATGATGACTACAACATTTTTAACCCCAATCATTTTGAAATATTTATTGAAGAGAGGTGCTTTTTATAATGACGAAGTTTCTCAAAATTAGTTTATCAGAGTTATTGAGGGAGCCGAAGCGATTTCAAGGTACACCTGTTGAGGTTGAGGGAATAGTTACTTATATAGGCAAATCCCCTCGCTTACCTGTTTACTCAGTTAATTTACCAGATGAAAAATATTGCATAGCTATCCTGAAATCAGATGACAAGGAGATTATTTGTTATGGTCTAGAACATGTTTGTCTCGATGAATTCAATAATGCGAGAGTTGTTGTTAAGGGATTCTTTGTTAGATTGCATGATAATTACGCTATAAAAGTGATAGAAGTAAAATCTAAGCAATAAAGGCCCTTAAAATGGAAGAACACTACATAATCAAAAAATTAAGAACAGAGAGATTAGTTGTTATCGGACATCGCGGAGCTGCTGGTTATGAAGTTGAGAATACTTTAAGAAGCATTGAAAGAGCAATAGATATTGGAGTAGATATTGTTGAAGTCGACGTGAGATCTACTAAAGATGGCAAAATCATTTTGTTGCATGACGATAATTTCAAGCGCTTGGCAGGGTTGGATCTGAAGGCTAGAGAATTAAGCTATAGCGAGATTCTTCATAAAGTGGATTTAAATGGTGAGAAAGTTCCCTTATTGGATGAAGCAATAGAATTAATAGATGGGAAAGTGGGGTTATTCATAGAGATCAAGGAACCAGATACAACAAGAAAAGTAATAGATATAATAAGAGAGAGAAATGCTGAAGACTGGGTGGGGATCGTAAGCTTTTTTGATGAAGCATTAATAACAGCAAAGAAGATCTTGCCTAAGATCCCAACAGGGCTAATTTATTTCAAACCGCCAGGAAGAATATTCGATGCTAAAAAGATTAAGGCTAATATAGTTCTACCTAGATATAATTTAGCTACAGAAAAAGCTAATAGTACAGCTCATAGGCTCAAATTATTCGTTATTACATGGACAGTTAATGACATTAGCTTAGCTCAGAAACTTATAGCTAGAGGAGTTGATGGCATAGCTTCAGATTTCCCAGACAAAATACTATCTTTAAAATCAAAAATATTCTGATCGCTCTAATTAATATTCTCATAAGACATTCCTATATATCTTGACGATATCCCTTATTATTCTTTTCCACGAATATTTCTTAACGAACTTCAACGCATTTCTGCTCATTCTTTTTCTTATTTTATCGTCATTTATTAGTTTTTGTATTGCTTTATTAATCAATTTAGCAGATGGATAATCAACACAGACACCTGCACCACTCTTATCAATTAATTGTTTTAATCCATCTCCAGGCGTGGAAACTATAGGTAAACCTGCTGCCATTGCTTCCAAAAGGACTATACCAAAGCTTTCACCACCATAAGCGGTATGAAGGAAAAGATCTGCTACCTTATAATACTTAATCAATTTCTCTCTAGGTAGATAGTCAAGTAAATGTACATTTTTCTCCAACTTAAGAATCCTAATCATATGGCTT
>JAHQWF010000113.1 GCA_029856055.1 Candidatus Njordarchaeota archaeon
ATTAGCATTTCTCCCTTTCTACTAAACTCTTTTGAAATAGTTATGAAATATTTAATAGCTATATCTCCGTGATCATTGGGTTTCAGCTTAAGTGATACTATACCTTTAATAGATCTTTGCTGTATCCCAAGTATCCAGCTCTTTAGTATCGTATCCATGAATCTATGTATTTGGAGAACTGTACTCAGGGCTAATCACCTCATCTAAGGTATATTCTGCTATCCAGTTGTTGCTAAACGCAATTAATAGTCTCTCGGAATGATCGAAAAAATTTAAAGCTGTTACATTATCTAGATTCAAGCGTTCTTCAAATTTTTTCGAGAGATCCCATTTATATAATTCACCGTTTCTCGTGTATAACAATACAGCATCTTTCTTATGTACAAATTTCAATATTCTTCTATCATCGAAATCTACTTCTTGCTTCAGGATTATATTCCCTCTTTTATCTAATAATGTGAAACTTTCTCTGGAAATAATTAAGAAATAATCTTTTCTCCTTTCGATATAATGGTAGCCGTTTAGTAATTCTTTGTTTTTAAGAGCTTCTAGAGGGATGTTAATTATTTTTGCTTGTATCTCTTTAGCATTTACCTCGATTATTTGATTATTGTTTAGAATGTAAATGTTATCTATATTCGCTTTACTCATGATCATGAAACAATTATACGACATTTTATCAATATCCATAATTTTCTTTACACGTAGTCTACATTTATTTTTACCTATCTTTAACTCTTGCAATCCTTTTTTCTGAATAATTGTCAATACTCTAGAACCTAATAACATGGCATCCAAAACATTTCTGATTCTTTTTGTACACCTCTTACCAATTATTAATAACTCTCTATTTTCGGTTAGAGCTATACAGTAGTCATTAAACTGCCAAATATTAAGTAAACTAGGCACTATATCAATGGATTCTATTATTTTTGACTCAAGATCAATTCTTAACAAACTCCAATAAGAATTAGTTCTAGTTGTTATTTGACCACCTATCAATAAATTCTCTTTCATCTTGCTGACTAGTTTAATAAGAATAGGTAACCTAAATTCCTTAATTTTATCAAGAGATAACCCCTTACGGCTTTCCTTTATCTTATATATTGATGCACCAGATTCATTAAAAATCACTAATTCCAGAAGCCCATCAGAGTCTATGTCTACTGGTAATATCCTCTTTATAGCGATTTCCTCTATTATCTTGTTTCTTTCTACTTTAGCGCTTCCTAGAATATTTATCTTGAACAACATTAATCTAGAGATATAACCATCTTCCTCACTAGGTTCCTCCCATAATCCAACAATCTCAGGCAAACCATCCTTATCAAATTGACCAATAAAAACGTATAGCAATCCATCATCTGAAATATTGTCTCCAAAGAATTCCCTCACATCTATCTTTGTGATTACAGATGCCGTAACTCTTTCTTCCTGCAACCTTAGAACTGATATAACTGCTTCAAAATCGCTTAACATAGATACTACGTATAATTCATTTTCCCCGTCTTCATTCAAATCTCTAATATCAAGTAATATCGGATTCCCTACAAAAACAGGTAAATCATATTCTTTCAGATAAATTGACTCGTCCATGATATCTACAATACATAATTTAGGCTCTCTTTCGGGAGTAATTAAGACTAACTCTAAATAACCATCATTATCAATATCTGCTTTTACTGTTAAGTTCTTCATCATATTAAAAGCAAATTCTTGAATAGGTCCGATACTAGTCGAGAAATATATTATCTCTTCTTCAATTCCACGCAAACTTTTAATCTGCCCACTAATTACTTCTTTAGATGAAAAAACGAAAACATCTAATATCCTACTCATCTTGTGAGATGGTTTAGCCAAACAAACAATGTCTACCTTATCTGAAAACTTACCTGCAAAAACGTTACAAGGATATCCTACCCAAACCGGATTTGCTTTATTATTATCGTAAATGATTACTCCCCGATTAGTCCCTGCTACAACAATATTTCTATACGAGTCTACTGAGAGCATATTTGTTCCAGTCCAACGAAAAATCTCTCTTAGCTTTAACCTGTTACCGCTTTCTTCCAATATCTTAACTTCATATACAGAGTCATCAGATGCTAGGAGAAGATTCTTGTTATCTAGTACTGTTAAATCATTTAGTTCTCGAGGTATATTAGCTATTAATTTCATGTGATTTCACTCCATTTAATATTCTACATCCCACAAGCATCTCATTTATCTTCTAATCTAATTAACTTAATGCACCTAAGGGATGATTCTTTACATATATAAGTGGTACTGCATTCTCTAATATATCAACACCCAATTTGAATTCCAATTTCTTCTCATCAGCTATCTCATTGTATGACACAAAAAAAGCTAAATTATCGCCAACTAATGGTGGATCAGATATGCAATAAAAAACAGGTCCATAAATAAACTCTTCAATCAATAATCCAGTAATCGGAGCTGGAAGTCCCGTGAAATATATATACTTATCTTCCGATAGCTTTTGAACCATTAATAAATTACGCGCTACAAAAGCTGTTCTTACTAGTTCATTTAGGTTCATAAATTTTATCTTAGGAACCCACTCTTGAGATAAAGTGCTCACAGATATTATGTTCTTGGATATGTCCTCTTTAAATGGGTCTAATATTAAATTTAGTTTTTTTACTTTATAAATTGCTATATAAGTCTTAGTAGGATCTCTAATCTCAGAACTCTCAATAAATCTGATTTGTTCTACTTCATTTTTACTGTATTCAACATACTTCTTCTGGATCTCTTTTTTGGCTTCGTGATAAAAATATATGATTAATGGCTTATAGCCGTAAGCAAATTGCTTAATTGCAAAGAAATATACTCGCTTCTCATCATTATGAATAAGAAAAATATATGGGCGTTCTATACCTAAAAGGGGTGATAGAAAAGCTGTAAGCCTGATGAGATCTCTTAGACTATTTAACTTAATAACTACCTTTCCGATCGGTACATTATTAGCCATTAATAGTTCACCAATCTTTTAATTTCTCCGTGATTTTATTTATACTGGTCTAGACATTTATTTAATTATTTAAAAAGTAGTATTTTTGATCACGCTTAGTGTTTTTAAATCAAACTTTATAAATCTTGATTAGAATAAATTATTTTTTAAGCAATTATAATTAAATAAGGGGTATTTTATATGCCTGATGGTGGTGGAAGAAACGCTGGAGTTGCTACAGCGTGGTTTTTCATAATATTAATAGGATTAACTGCTTGGTTTGCTGGAATCCTTGAACCATTGCTGGTTATTGTACTAGCTTTAATCGGAATTCTAACGTATATTGCTGCAGCAATATACATTATTAGAGAGTGGGAAAGAATAGCTGTATTAAGACTAGGAAAATTTGTTAATGTCAGAGGTCCGGGAATCACCATTGTCTGGCCAATAATAGAGACAGTACCGCGGAAAGTATCTCTGAGAATCTTTCCCTATATGTTTTCGGCCGAACAAACATTAACAAAAGACAACATTCCAGTTTCGGTCGATGCAGTAGTTTACTACCGAGTTATAGATCCCGAAAAAGCTATCTTACATGTGGAAGATTACGAAGTCGCCACTCAATTCGCATCTCAAACGTCATTACGAGAAGTAATTGGTATGGTAGAACTCGATGAATTACTGGCTCATAGAGAGAAGATAGCTAGTCATTTACAGGAAATAATCGATGAGAAAACAGAGATATGGGGGATTAAAGTCACCTCAGTTGAGCTACGGGACATTAGGATTCCAAAAGAACTTCAGGAGGCAATTGCCCTGCAAGCGCAAGCTGAACGAGAGAGAAGAGCACGAGTTACATTAGCACAGGCAGAAGTTGAAGCGGCTCAGAAAATGCTTAATGCTGCCATGACATACACCCAAAATCCTGTGGCGTTTGAATTGAGGTGGATGAATATATTGTATGAGATTGGTCGCGAAAACAATACTTTGATGCTAGTTCCTGTTAGATTCCCAATATCTTTTGAGCCATCCGAAGAGATAAAAGAATTATTCAAGAAATTACTTTCAAAGGACAAAACATAAACTCTGGATTAAAAAATCTTTGCTATTTCCATTATTTTTCTGACAATATGACTAGATTCTCTATATGTGGGGTATGCGGAAAGAAATCTATTGGTTGAATTATCTCTATGTCATAATTCTTTATAAGCGCTTCAATATCATTAGATTGCGTTATAGGATTACATGATAAGTAGATGATTTTTTCGGAACGATTTTTTAAGTAGCTCTATTACTCTAAATGTGTAATATTTGGTGGCTTATTTAAGCCTTATCAAGGATGCATGTAGCCCCATGTCCGAAATAAGATGGCCAAGCGCCCTAGCATGTCTT
>JAHQWF010000139.1 GCA_029856055.1 Candidatus Njordarchaeota archaeon
AAAAAAGATAAGTTGAGAGATCTCAAGAAAAAACTAGAGAAAAAAGAAATAAGCGAGGAGGAATTTAGAGAAATAGAAAAGGAAATACATGAAGAAATAAAACTTGAATTTGAACCATATGAGGAGGCCTTACTTGAGATCTTAGAGAGAAAGAAAGTCCTAAAAACTCATGTTCATAAGGAGGATGACGTGATATTCCTGCTCCAATTAGTTAGGGAATTTAATTTGAAAACAACAGCAGATCACTTAGGAGATGTACATAACTTAGGTATATTTAGAAAACTTAAGGAGAATAATGTTCCTATAGTATATGGTCCGATAGACTCATTTGCCTATAAAACAGAGCTAAAGCACGATACATATAAAAACGTGAAAGCATTAATAGAGTCTGGAGCGAAATACACACTAATGACGGATCATCCAGTTATGCTCTCAAGAAACTTATACCTCCAGCTACGATACTTCTTGTTCTATGGTTTATCGCTTGAAAAAGCTATATCCATAATAACTAAGGAAGCAGCAGAAATTCTCGGAATTAGCGATATGTTAGGAACAATTGAGGAAGGTAAATTAGCAAGCATAGTAGTATGGAACGATGATCCATTTAAATTATCTGCTAGACCAAAGGCAATTATAGCAGAAGGCAAAGTAATATACGAGTTAAAATAAAGATTGTCTTTGAACTATGAAGATATACAAGTAAATGTCAAAAGTATTTAAATACTTATAAAATATATACAAATTAGACTTTAAATCACCCTTTTAATATTATCCTATGTATTTCTTATATTTTTATATATCGATATCTTTTATTCCTTAATATATAATCTTTTTTGCTGACAAATTAGATGGCAATTTACTGCACTAAAAATCCGAACCGTTTTTATTAGCTTAGGGAGATACGAATGTTATTTTCGGTTGATTATCTAACTATTGGTCTCTTCGCTTCTCTCATGATTGGCTTTATGATATTTGGAATAATTTTATGGAAGCTCTTAGCTAGCGGTGGTAAATTATCAATCTTCAACAAGAGAGCAACAGTTCCTCAGCCGTACAGATATGTAGGCTACGAGTGTGGAGAAGTTCCAATAGGGAAAACAAGATTTTCATTTGATATAGAGTATTATATATTCCCACTGATCTTTATTGTGTTCGACGTATTTACACCCTTCTTATTCTTGTGGTCAGTCTCGTACTCCCCAAATAATGTGTTGATAAATGGTTTCTTTGTATTGTTGATACTTTTCTTATTTCTGGGAATGATGATGGCTGTTCTAAGAGACGGTAAAAAACTGGTGACTCCCGATTATCAAACTGACGAGTATCTAGATATGATCGACAGAGCAGCGAATGGCGATGAAGAAGCATTAAGCGAGTTTCTTAGAATCGAGCCTTTAACAATAATTAAGAAGGAACCAGAGATAAAACCAATCTCTCAGGACTTAGCTAAGAAGTACGACATAACACTTCCCAATCAGAAAACGAACCCCATCCAATTAATACTAAGAAAAGCATTAGGATGGTTGTTTAATTGGGGATTAGGGAAATCACCATGGATACTTTATTTAGGAATAAAGTGTTGTGCCTTAGAGATCCCAATGGCCGTAGGCGTCTCTAGGTTCGACATGGAGCGATGGGGGATCATACCTTCAGGGAGTCCTAGGCAAGTAGATCTTGTTATTATTAATGGACCTATAACGTTTAAGTGGGCTCCCAGAATAAAGGCACTTTATGATCAGATGGCTGAACCAAAATTTGTTGTCGCGCTTGGAGAGTGCGCTATAATTGGTGGACCATTTAAAGGTAGTTATTCCGTTATAGATGGGGTTAATAAGGTCATTCCAGTTGATTTCTATCTACCGGGATGTCCTCCTAGACCAGAGATGTTTCTGGATTTAGCAATGAAATATAGATCAAGTGTACCTAGGGAGGTAGAGGAAAGGAGAAAGAGGATCATGCTGGCTAGGAAAGAGGTTTTAAGTCGTGTCGAAAAAGCATTGCTTGGGTAGGAGGGATCCATGTTGAGTAGTGTAGATTTAAAGGAAGCAACTATTAAAGAAATAACTTCGGTTCTGGGCTCTGACATAGAGTTACGTGAAATGAAATGGGATAAGTATATTGGTTTTAATTTGCTTAAGCCAGAGAAAATAACTGAGCTAGCTAAAACTTTAAAGAAACTAGGATACGCTCAACCAGTATTAATAACTGGAATAGACCGACCATCTGAAGGCATAATAGAGCTTGTATATAAGTTCAATAGGGTTGACTCAGGGTTAATGACTTGGATATACGTAAATGTTGATAGAGATAATCCAAGAATCCCCTCTATAACACCGCTTTGGAGAGCAGCATTTCCTCATGAAATAGAAACATATGATTTGATGGGAGTTGTATTTGATAATATACCAGATCTAAGACACGTATTTTTACCTTGGGATTGGAAACAAGGATTCCCCTTAAGAAAAGATTGGGATCCAAACGAAGCCAAGAAATATCCATGGTGGGAAAAAACCAGAGAGTTCTATGATCCGTTTATAATACCGTCCGAGGAGAGCGATGATATCTATTACGTCAGTCTAGGTCCACAACACCCAGCTGTCCATGGTAGCTTTAGACTTATTCTCAAGCTTAGAGGAGATACCATATTGGAGGCTTGGCCAGATTTTGGTTGGGTTCACAGAGGTATAGAAAAATTGGCTGAGGATAAAACATTTGATCAAATTATTGTTTACACTGATAGATTATGCTATGCAAGCTCTTTAACTTGGAATCTAACATATGCACTTGCTGCTGAAGATTTATTGGGTGTTGAAGTCCCGGAGAGAGCCTTATGGTTTAGGGTCATATTGGCGGAAATGCAGAGGATTGTTTCTCACCTATTATGGTTAGCAGCATTATCGGCTGATCTAGGTACATTCCATTCGATGTTTCTTTACCCAATAAGAGAGAGGGAGAAGTTCCTTGATTTATTTGAGAAAGCGAGTGGTGCAAGATTAACTTACAGTTACATTAAGATAGGTGGGGTCGGTATCTTTAAGCATGTTGAAGATGTACCGGATACTTGGTTTAATGAATTAAAGAATGTTCTAAGAGATTTCAGACATAAACTTCAAGAGTATCTAGATATGACGGAAGCTAGTGAATCATTCCACATAAGAACTAAGAATATAGGGATATTAAGAGGGAAAGCTGCGATAGAAGCTGGCGCAACTGGACCTGTCTTGAGAGCTGCAGGTATAAAATATGATGTTCGCAAGATGGATCCGTATTTAGTTTATGATGAGCTTGATTTCGACATACCTATAGGTAAAAACGGAGATGTTTATGATAGATGGTGGGTTAGAATTAATGAAATGCTACAGAGTGTAAGAATTATAGAGCAAGCAATTGAGAATATACCCAAGCAAGGGCCGCTGAGAACCAAGGTACCACCGGCGAAAATGCGTGGTAAAGGCGAAGGATTTGGGAGAACGGAAGATCCTAGAGGAGAAGCGATAATTTACATTGTAGCAGACGGCAAAAATATGCCATATAGAATTCATATTCGTTCTCCTACATATGTGAATCTAAGTTTGCTTCACTATATCTTGAGAAAAGCGAAATTTGCTGATATAGCAGCGATAATTGGTAGTTTAGATCCGTGTATGGCTGAAGTTGATAGGTGAAGAGTATGGTGGATCCCGCTCTTGTAATAATTAGTTTTATCTTAAACATAATAAGTGAGACATTGAATTTTGTATTTAGCATTCTTGGTTTACCCGATTGGCTTTATCTACCACTTTTTATAACCGCCATCACCTTAACTTTCTTGTTAGCATTGGTTCTAGACATTCTCTTTATAATTTGGATGGAGAGAAAAGTTATAGGCAGGATACATCATAGGAGATCTATAACGGAAACTGGACCAGTTGGATTCCTTCAGAATGTTGCAGATCTAATTAAATTATTGGTGAAAGAGGATATGCACCCCTCTAATGCTGATAAATTCATGCACTTTGCTTCACCTGTTTTAATAGCTTCTATCGCTTTAATACCGGCTGTATTGATTCCATACGGTCCAGAAACATTCTTTATGAGAATGAACACAAGCATAGTATTATTCTATGCAATCTCAACGTTAATCCCTGGAGTAGTTGTGCTAGCTGGTTGGGCAGGGAACAGCAAATACTCAACAATAGGTGCATTTAGAGCTGGATTACAGCTTATAAGCTACGAGATTCCATTAAGCTTAAGCATACTTGGAGTTATTTTAATGGCCCAGTCATTAGATTTCTACAGGGTTATAGAGATTCAAAGCAATATATGGTTCATAGCTTTACAACCTATCGGGGCCTTCATTTTCTTCATAGTTACATTAATGGAACTTGAGAGATCCCCATTCGATATTCCTGAGGCAGAAGGCGAAATATTAGTTGGTTGGAGAACCGAATATAGCGGATTGAAATTCGGTTTGTTCTATGCTGCTGAATACTTTAAGTTCTTCATAGCTTCCGCTGCTTTCACTGCATTATTCCTTGGCGGTTGGCATGGACCATTCTTTGATTCAGTTATTTACTTTTTGATTAAAATGCATATAGTGATGCTGGCTATGGTCTGGGTTCGAGTAACTTTCTTTAGACCAAGACCTGATCAATTAATCAAGATATCTTATACTAAACTAATACCACTATCAATTCTTAACTTACTTTGGGTAGTTCTAATCAATCCATTCGTTATCCCCCTCCTACAATGAGGTGAATTATTATGAGCATAATAAAGAAGATAAAGAGTATAATATTACCTATGCGAGTTACTGGCAAATATATGGTTAGTAAGCCATTTACAGTGATGTATCCAAGAGAGAAAGCTGTTGTAAAGAAGCAGTGGAGGGGGCTACATGGGTTACATTCCAATAAATGTATTGGTTGTGGATTATGTAGAATGGCTTGTCCAAATGATTGTATAGACTATATCTACCCAGAAGGCGTTGATCCTAGAGATAGAAAACAAATGAAGTTAAGAAGACCAGCGATTGATTGGGGTCATTGCATTTTCTGTGGATTATGTGTTGAAGCATGCCCAACTGGCGCAATACATCATACACAAGAATACAAGATTTACGCTACGTCTGATTCCAGACTAGATTTAATAAGAACCCCCTACGAAATAGCTACTGAGGATGATGTAAGGAAAATCTATGATGATGAATTATCTAAGATTAGGGAGCTTATGCAGACAGATTTACTTGAAGTCGCTGCTGGTGGAGAATGGGAGGAAGTTATTAAGAAGCTTAGAGAGAGATGGAGGGATCTATGGTACATGAAATTGGACGGGAAGCTTGACGAAGAGACTTGGGATAAGAAAGCTAGAGAGATTGAGGAAATTGTGTTAGAGATCATTAAGCAAGTAAGCTTACCGTAGGTGTTGAAATATGATAGATTTTGGAATTATAATTCTAGGTATTTTACTTGCTATAGGTATTTTATCTGGTTTTTTGGCGGTTGAATCTGGAGAATTAATGCATGCTGTATTCTTTTTGGGTATACTTCTCGTGATCATAGGTGAGTTATATATCTTGCTCGGTGCAGAATTCCTAGGCGTCGTTCAGATCTTGGTCTATGCAGGAGGCGTAACTGTTTTGATGCTATTTACTTTATTATTCATACCAAAAACTAGAGATCGATTAGAGAGACCTCTTATAAGGTATCCTAGCTTAATTATCGTTCTACTTTTATTCTCCTTGATTTTAACTAGTGTTGGCTATGTTTACCCAGTTATAGTTGAAAAAAGTGTAAATTATAGTGATATCTCATCTATCTTACAGGCATTCTCTAAGATAATAATTGAGAAATATCTATTCTTGGTGGGAATAGCAGCAATTGTTATTTTCATGACGATGATCGCATCTGCATACATCGCTAGTGTTAGGAGGGATTAGAGATGGTGAATGAACTCTACATGATAGTTGTATCATCCATCATTATTTTCCTATTAGGTCTTTACGGTTTATCTACAAGAAGGAACGCTCTAAAAATGCTTATCTCCATAGAATTAATGATAAATGCAAGCGCCTTAAACATAATCGGATTTCTTTATTATCTCTATGATCTGGCTTTCTTAGAAGCTCAAGTATTCGTGTTGTTTATAATCACGCTTGCAGCGGCGGAAGCAGCGATAGGCTTATCGATATTCTTGGCATTATACAGACTTTACGGTTCACCAGATCTAGATAAAGTCTCCAGGTTAAGGGAGGTGGGTGAGTAAGAATGTACGCTGAGTATGCTTGGTTAATACCAGCTATACCCTTAATATTGAGTCCAGTAGCACTTATATTTGGAAGGAAATTACCTAAGGAAGGTGCTGAGCTAGGTATACTAGGTACATCACTATCTTTTGTACTAGCATTAATCGTTTCTACCGAATACTTACTATATCACTATCAAGAAAGCTATGTAGAGTACCCATGGATTGATTTAGGTACTTTTAAGCTCAATTTTATAGTGATGGTAGATCCTCTCTCTATTGTTATGATGGATATAGTTTGTTTAATAGCAACACTAATCATGATATATTCATTAGGCTACATGCATGGAGAAGAGGGCTTGGCTAGATACTTCTCCGAGATGCTATTATTCGCTGGAAGTATGCTTACAATAGTTATGGCGGGAGACCTATTACTTTTATTCATTGGATGGGAGCTCGTAGGTGTGAGCTCGTACTTACTAATAGGATTCTGGTATGCTAGACCTCCTGCAGCTAGCGCTGCAAAGAAAGCCTTTCTAACTACACGTATGGGAGATATATTCATGTTAGCTGGCATAGCATACCTCTACTCGCAATTCTCTAGTCTAAATATAATTGAATTAAACTCACTAGCACCGACACTAGCATTATTAGATCCAAGAATGCTAACTCTCGTAGGAATATTCCTCTTCATAGGAGCTATGGGTAAATCTGCTCAATTCCCTCTTATGGCTTGGTTGTGGGATGCTATGGAAGGTCCAACAACTGTTTCCGCTATCCTACATAGCTCAACGATGGTTAAGGCTGGTGTATACTTAGTACTAAGAATATACCCAATAATTGTGGCCTCTCCAACCACAATGCAATTCATAGCTTACGTAGGATCGTTCACCGCATTCATAGCTGCAACCTTAGCTCTCGTTGAATGGGATATTAAAAGAATACTGGCTTACTCCACAATAAGTCAGATAGGCTACATGATGTCAGCACTAGGTGTAGGTGGTTTCGCTGTAGGCTATCTGCACTTAATAAGTCACGCATTCTTTAAAGCGTTATTATTCCTTTGCGCGGGAAGCGTGGTTCATGTAATGCATGAGATCGTTCATGATCCTTGGCTCTCTAGGGACATGAGGTATATGGGTGGGTTATTTAAGCCCATGAGAATTACAGCATGGACAATGCTTATAGGCGGTTTAGCTTTAGCTGGTATATTTCCATTATCGGGCTTCTGGAGTAAAGATGCTGTTATAGAAGCTGCATTTGAGGCGGGAGATCCTATTGTTTATTGGTTACTTGTCATTACAGCCTTTTTAACAGCATTCTATATAATGAGATTATGGTTTAATACATTTTGGAGTGATTTAAGAGCTCCTAAATTGCTGGAGTCGCATGGAGAGAAGTATAAGAAAAGAATACATTTACATGAGTCACCACCCGTTATGACTGGGCCATTAATAGTGCTAGCCGCGATAACTGTCGCGTTAGGTGTTATTATACCTTTCTTTGAGCATAGTTTCATTGAATTTCTAGCAACTTATCTTGAACCGTATCATATATATTTAAGTGAAGAAGGCATCGCTAGTGTTCACTATGTCCCCATAGTTAAAGGCTTCATGATAGAAGGCATTCCCGTTGCTATTATTTCTCTTAGCTTCGCATTAGTGGGAATTTGGATAGCCTATGAGGGTTACGCAACTAAGAGGCTAAATACGGAGGCTATAGCCACTAAGAGTCTAGGTAAAATAATTTCCAAGATATTAGAGAGCAAGTATGGTCTTGATGCATTTTACCTACTATTATCTGAGAAATTAGCTTGGAAGGGCATATCTAGGGGCTTAAGTTGGTTCGATAGAAACATTGTTGATGGTATTGTCAATCTAGTAGGATTAACTGGATTAGGTATCGCCAAAATGTCAGATATTTTCGATAGATATGGCATTGATGGCTTGGTTAACGCTATAGGAGACACATTAAAGTGGTTTGGCGGTAGACTTAGAAGAATCGAAATAGGAGTCATTGAGATTTACGCTCTACTTATAGCTCTTGGAACTTTGTTTATTTTTATTTATGGTCTGTATTTGATGGGGTATCCCATATTGGGTTTTATTTTTGGATGAGGTGATGTGAATGGAAGCATTCCCATTTGAATTATCAATAGTTTTATGGCTACCTATACTTGCTTCGCCAATAGCATATTTTGTTGGACTAGCTAGCAAAAAAGCTTCGAGATGGTTAGCAATAATCGTCAGCTTAATCGACTTGATACTCTCTCTACATTTGGCTTTAATATTCTGGGTCAATGGTTATTATACTACAACTAACCTTTACTTTGTTGATTTATTTAATTGGGTTCCTTCGGTAGGAATAACTTATTATATAGGCGTTGATGGATTCAGCATGATAATGGTTCTTCTATCTACAATACTTTCCTTGTCCGCTGTCATCGCCAGCAATCATATTCATGACTCAGAACACTTGTATTATGCCCTATTCCTACTGCTCGAGACATCATTAATAGGAGTATTCGTCTCGTTTGACTTATTCCTATTCTACATATTCTGGGAGCTAGTACTAGTACCGATGTACTTCCTTATAGCTGTTTGGGGCGGTCCCAAGCGAAAATATGCAGCAATAAAGTTCTTTATCTATACCCATGTTGGAAGCGTCATAATGCTAATAGCATTCTTCTACGTATACTGGAACACGCCTTCAGTAATAGGGATGTATTCCTTCAATCTTTTCAACATGGTTAAAACAGGAGCTCAATTAGCTCTAACTATACAGATATACTTATTCCTAGCATTATTCATTGGGTTTGGAATAAAAGTTCCAATAGTACCATTCCATACCTGGCTACCAGATGCGCATGTTGAGGCTCCATCACCAATATCAGTGATCTTAGCTGGAGTTCTTCTGAAGATGGGTGGTTACGGTATCCTTAGGATTGCTCTACCAATGTTCCCTAATGCGGCTAAGTTATTAGCTTGGTATCTAGCTATTATTGGTGTTATAAACATCTTCTACGCTGGTTTTGTAGCTATGTGGCAATTAGATATAAAGAGGTTAATAGCGTACTCCAGTATTGCTCATATGGGTATAGTTGTGCTAGGTTCTGTCACAGGTAACACACCTGGTGTTGCAGGAGCAATATACATGATGTTTGCTCACGGATTAATTAATGGATTATTATTCTTGTTAGCTGGTGTATACAAGCATCATGTTCATTCAAGGATGATTCCAGATATAGCTGGCTTAACTCATAAAATGCCTTTAACCTCCGCGTTTTTAGTGATTGGTGGATTTGCTGGTCTAGGTTTACCAGGGTTAGCAGCATTTGTCGCAGAGTTCTTAGCGATTCTAGGAGCATTTTATACGTGGGGTCTTTCAATAGCCATTGTGGTCTTTGGGGCGGTGTTGAATGCAGCTTATATCTTATGGGCTATCCAGAGAATTGTTTTTGGTCCTCA
The DNA here is from genome assembly GCA_029856055.1 of Candidatus Njordarchaeota archaeon. Taxonomy (GTDB): domain Archaea; phylum Asgardarchaeota; class Njordarchaeia; order Njordarchaeales; family Njordarchaeaceae; genus Njordarchaeum. Next base: position 9,690 of record JAHQWF010000139.1, read on the forward strand.
GAAAGAGGAGGAAGAAGTAAAAGATCTTTGTATACCAGAGATAATCTCTTTCACGATATTAACGATATTAATAGTTCTATTAGGTATTTATCCGCCTTTACTTATGACATTTATAAGGAACCCAGCTACAGCTATAGCTCAATATCTTGCTCCATAACTTTTTTGAAAAACTGGAGGTGCTTCACTTGCTACCTGAAATATCTTACTTACCAGGGATTTATACAGTTATCCTCATTATTACGATGGGGATAATAGCATCAATCCTCTTGGATAGAAAGAATAGATGGATTGCAGTAATAATAGCTGAGATAGTGGTTGCTGTATCTATTTTTTATCTCCTGGATACGCCTATTTCTCAGACAGGTTACACGGTATTTGATGAGTTCTCTAGATTTATCTCAATAATATTCTTGATTACGTCATTTCTAATAATACTATCATTAAGTAGCGAACTCACGGATGTACCTCGATTTGGACTAGCAATAGCATTAATCTTGGCTGCGAATATCGGTATGATTGTAGCTGTATCCTCATTAAACATAATTCAAATCGTTGTTGGCTGGGAGTTGGCGGGCCTAGCTTCATACGCTGTCATCGCAATAAAAAGAAAAGATCCGATAGCTATAGAAGCAGCTATGAAATTCTTTATTGTTGGATCTATCGGTTTCGGATTAGCTCTATTTGGTATATCATTCATATTTGGGGCTACTGGTAGCTTAAATCTAGTTGAGATATCTGCAAAACTAGCTATAGGTTCATATGACTACAACCTAATATTTACTGGATTAATACTACTTATCTCGGGTCTAGGATTCAAAATGGCTATAGTGCCTTTCCATGTTTGGATACCAGATACATATGATGGAGCTCCATACTCAATAACCACTTTCCTCGCAGCAGCCTCAAAAACAATGGCTTTCGCAGTTGGTCTAAGATTATTTTATCATGGTTTAAACCCAGTTAGCTATATTTGGCGTCCATTATTCGCTATTCTAGCGATAATCACAATGACTTATGGGAATCTAGCAGCTTTAGCTCAAAACAAGATGAAAAGACTTCTAGCTTGGAGTAGCATTGCTCATGCTGGTTACATAATTCTATTATTTGGAGCTTTTGGTTTTTCTGCTAACTTATTGGCAGGCGGTTTATTCCACATATTAATGCACGCCATAATGAAGATCCTCGCTTTTATTGCTGCTGCTTACTTAGCTTACGTTATAGGTAGCGATTTAATAACTGATTACACTGGTTTGGGACGAACTCAAAAACTTGTTTCGTTCTTCTTAACTATAGATTTATTAGCGTTGGCAGGTATACCACCACTAGCTGGATTTTGGAGCAAATATATTCTGTTCCTTGGAGTAGTAGAAAGTGGCTATGTTTTTCTCGCTTTAATAGCTGTTATCAATAGCGCAATATCACTTTACTATTATGCTCGAATAATAAAGTTCCTTTACTTCGAAACTGTAGAGGAACCTAAAGGCGTAGGTACTAGAGGACCCATTAGCTATTTAATTCCAGTAGTCTTAACAGGATTGACAATTATTCTGTTAGGCATCAATCCTGATCCACTAATAAATTTCCTGAAAACTGTAGCGCCATAAACTTTTTCTAACGAAAAATTATTACGTATTTTTAACTATTTCTTTCATTTGGTTTTTAGTGACTTTCTAATTAGCAGTACTTATTGATGGTAAGAAATATGGAATTAAACAAGAAGATATTTAGTGACCTGAAGATTTACTATGAGGACAGAAAGAAGATCGTTGATGAAAAGATAAAAGAATGGATAGCGGATATGCCGTTTCTTAAAGAATTGATCTATGATGCTCTAAGAAATGGTAAGCGATTCAGGGGAGTATTGACTTTAATGATAAGTGATGCGCTAGATGGCGATTTCGATAAAGCTTCGGAATTCGCAGCTTGTATAGAATTCACTCATGCAGCTACTCTCATACACGATGATGTACTAGATCAACATATATTTAGGCGAGGAAAATACAGTTTATGGAAAGTATTTGATATTCATAAAGCGATAATAACGGGAGATTTCATTTTTACTTATGCAGGAGTAAGAATCTCGAAAATAAGTGAGAAAGCTTTGGGTATAATGAGTAGATCGATCTACAGAACGACACTAGGAATATTACTGGAATCTCTACCATTCAATTATCCAGGACCAAAGAGAGAGGTTTATACCGAAGTCATTAAACTTAAGACTGGTGAGCTATTCGCAGGTGCTACTGAACTCGGTGCTTTGGCAACTGGAAATGATGCTTACCGAGGAAACGCATATAGATTCGGATTATTGCTTGGTGAGGCTTATCAGATAGCTGATGATATATTCGATTTAAGGACTCTAACTAATGATGGAGGAACGATTGATTTAAAGCCAGCTAAATTAGCAATCATGCATTTTAGTGATTTAAGTGATGAGGAGGCAAAAGAATTGTGGAAAATAAATGATGCAGAAAAAATAGTCACTATAGCTAAGGAAATAGATCTAGAATCGAATTTATTTTCTTTATTAAACGAAAAATTGATAGAGATAGAGAGAGATCTAAATTTTTTCCCAGAGAGTAAATTCAAGGCATATATTAGCTTCGTTCCTAGATTCATGGTAGAGGCAATGATGAGATATGGCTAGTGGAAAACAAAATCTTACTTTTTCTGATTTATCCATCGATGCATGGTCTAAAATAATAAGAGACATTGATAGGTTAAAGCTAATATACGAAGTTGGTAATAATCTGGTTTCTTTCGGGACAATAATGATTTTAAGGCACTTAGCATTGCGTTACGTTTTGGATGCATCAAGAATAATTGAGGTTGGCAGCGGTCCAGGCACATTTCTAAAAAAATTGCTACGCTTTAAGAATAGTTTAATAATAGCTATTGATGCATCTCCTAACCTAATATATTACTCTTCTCGTAGATATAGTGAAATTAATCATATTCTAGCGCTTGCTGAAAACATACCTATAGAAGATAACTCTATAGACGCTATATTCTGTTCTTTTTCTTTCAGGGATTTCTTTAATAAAGAGAAATTTTTCTCAGAAGCTAGTAGAGTTTTACGTCCAGGTGGAAGATTGATTATTATTGACACCAATAATTCAGAAACGATCACAACGAAGTTATTTATACTTTACGTGATGGCCGTAGGTAGAATTTACTCAAAATTACTTTTAAAAAGGAGAAACTTATTAATTGGATTGGCAGGAAGCATTAAGAAAATGAAACCTGTTGAGTTCTATGTTGGAAAACTCTATAATGCTGGTTTTAGGAAAGTCGTTTTCAAGAAGTTTTTGCTTGGAAATGCATTTATTCTAATCGCAGTTAAATAGAAAAATAACTTTGATTATTAATTACCTAATTAGTTTCCTCCATATATACGCGAAGAATTAATTAGGCTACCCAAAAGAGAAAAAATGATAATTTATTGTTAAGGTGCATTATCTTGCCTTTAACATCCCGTGAAATCGCTAACATATCTACTCTTACTGCCTTATCAGTTGTAATGATGCTTATCGGTTTCGAATACTCATTTATCTATCTTCCATACTTGAAGTTTGATGTAGCTGAGATCCCAGTCTATATGATAGCCCTTTTATTTGGAACAGTACCTACAATTATTTCAACTATTATTATTACATTAGTAATAGCTATCCGTAACCCTATAGGCGCTTTATTTAAATTTCTTGCAATATTTATTAATGGAGTTGCACTTTCATCTCTAGTTACTCTAATTAAGAAGAAATCCGAGAAAAACGGTCCATCAAGCAAAACAATTAATTATTTAATACTAGTTGGATTAGTCTCCATCATAATTAGAAGCATAGCATTAACTATAGCTAATTATTACTTGATAGCTATCCTTTGGGGACCCATAGAGCAGATAGCTAGTTTCTATGGATATACGGTAAGCTTATTATTGTTGCTGACATTTGTGTTTAATATTATTCAAGGAATTATTAATGTGATAGGAGCAATACTAATTACGTCTAAACTACCTCCTGAGTGGGTTCCAGATTGGTTAAGGCACTAGAACTAGAAAACATTTCATTTACTTATAGAGGAAGGACAAAGGCAGCTATAAAGGACATAAATTTATCAGTGCCTAGAGAGAGAGTAATCCTCGTTATCGGTAGATCTGGCAGCGGTAAAACAAGTTTAATCAGATCTATAAATGGATTAATACCCCACTTTTATCCTGGTAATTTTTCAGGAAAAATCTATTTTTTAGATGAAGATATAACTACATTGAATGCTTCAGAGAGATTCAAATTAGGGATTTCAACTGTTATGCAATTCCCAGAAGATCAATTACTATCAAGAAAGGTCTGGAGATCAGTAGCATTTGGATTAGCTAATCTAGGTTTCCCACGAGAAAAAATTATGAGAAAAGTAAAATGGGCACTGAAATTGGTTGAAATGGAGGATTACTTCGATAGAGAAGTAAATTCCTTAAGCGCTGGTCAAAAACAAAAAGTTGCATTAGCATCAGCTCTAGCAATAGAACCTAAAATACTTCTTTTGGATGAGCCATTAAGCATGCTAGATGCAAAATTACGTGATGAGCTTAAAAATGATATTAGAGAGATACATCAGAAAACCAAGAAAACAACGATCTTTGTAACTCATGACCAAACAGAGGCATTGGTTATGGGCGATCGAATCGCCTTGATGGAAAACGGGAGATTGATAGAGATAGGTTCCCCCTTAGAAATATATGAGAACCCGAAAAAGGAATTCACAGCGAAGTTTATGGGAGGAACAAATTTCTTTGAAGGTGTGATAACTTCAAGGGAAAATTCAGAGGCTGTAATTAAAACAAGGGGAGGTTTATACTTTCGAATTTTCAGTGATATACAAGTTGGAAGAAAAGTGAAGATCGTAATTAGACCGGAGAAGATAAAAATAAACCGACGCTTAGATTATGC
>JAHQWF010000039.1 GCA_029856055.1 Candidatus Njordarchaeota archaeon
GTCATAGAATTATTAAATAAGATTCTAGATACTCAGAAAGATGAGATGATTAAAGCCGCTGATTTAATTAAAGAGGCTTTGAAGAAAAATAAATTAATCCATGTATATGGAACTGGTCACTCGCAAGTTTTAGCAGTTGAAGTCTTTTATAGAGCTGGTGGTTTAGTTCCAGTTAACGCGATGCTTGACTTGGGATCATCGATTTACACCGGTGCTCTAAAAAGCACAGGCATAGAGAGATTGTATGGCTATGCTAAAGTTCTCTTAGATTACTATGATGTCGGTACGGATGATGTACTTATCATTGTTTCTAATTCGGGCAGAAACCCATTAATAGTTGAGATGGCTTTGAAAGCTAAGGAACGTGGAGCTAAAGTAATAGGAGTAACATCAGTTAATTACTCGAGTAGCTTGCCATCTCGACACGAATCAGGGAAAAGATTGTTTGAGGTTGCGGATATTGTTATTGATAATCATGTGCCGACAGGCGACGCAGCTCTTGAAGTCGAAGGAATAAAGACAAAATTTCTACCTGTATCAACAATCCTTTGCGCAGCTATATTACATAGTATTATAGGTGAAGGCGTTAAAATGCTTGCTGATGAAGGCGTCGAGCCGCCTATCTGGTTAAGTGCTAATGTTCCTGGCGGAGACGAGTTCAATAAGAAATATGTTGAGAAATATAAGTATAGAATAAAACATTTGTGAGGTCGGATAAATGACTAGATTAAAATTAGCTATTTATTCTGGACAGCTAATAACACCATTCCAAATATACTTTGATTATGTAGTAGGGGTAAATAAGGAGGGTAAAATAAGTTTTATTGGTCCTAGAGAGGAGTTTAGAGGTGAAAGTGAGGTTACTGTGGATGCAAGTGAATACATTGTAGCACCTGGGTTTATTGATATTCATATTCATGGTGCTTATGGTGCTGATACGATTGAGGGAAAAATTGAGTCAATAGAGAGAATAGCTACATTCATAGTGAAGCATGGCGTAACCAGTTTTTACCCCACAACAGTTACAAGTCCTATAGACATGATAAAGAAATCAATAGTCAGCGTTGTAGAAGCTATTAATAAAGGTATTAAGGGAGCTAGAATACTCGGTATTCATTTAGAGGGTCCATTCTTTAGTTATGAGAAAGCTGGTGCGCAAGATGTCCGATATCTCTTGAAACCAAAACTGGAGATAATACAAGAATTTCTGAGTCTAGGTCAAGGATACATCAAAAGGGTAACAATAGCACCTGAGATAGAAGGAGCTATAGAAGCTATAAAATATCTGAGATCTCGAGGAATAATAGTAGCTATGGGACATACAAATGCGACATATGAAGAAGCTATAAGAGCCATTGAAGCTGGCGCCACCATTGCTAATCACATATATAACCAGATGAGAAGGTTTCATCATAGAGATCCTGGCATTCTTGGTGCGGTGTTAACGAGGGATGATGTTTTTGCAGAGATGATAGTAGATGAGGTTCATCATCATTATGCGGCCAGAGAAATAGTAATTAGATGTAAAGGGACTGATAAAGTAGCATTAATAACAGACAGTATAATGGCTGCGGGTTTAGAGGATGGAGAATATATGCTAGGAGCACAAAAAATAATAATAAAGAATGGTATATCACGCTTACCAGATGGGACATTAGCTGGAAGTACATTAACATTAGATAGGGCAGTGAAAAACACAGTAACACACTTGAATGTATCATTAAAAGATGCGATAAAGATGGCTACTTATGTTCCCGCTAAAATAATGGGTATTGAAAACCAGTATGGAAGTATAAAAATAGGTAGTATAGGAGATCTCGTAATTCTTGACAAAAATATGAATGTTCTCAAGACGATAATTAACGGTGAAATCATATATGATGTTAATTTATCATGATAAATACATATATAAATACCTATTTTTCGAATTTAAATGAATTAAAGTTATTTATATAGCTCGTAAAAAGCTTGCTTGATAAAGCCACTATTTAACAATATTATTACAGTGTTTTTAAGGACTTTTAGCTTTTTAGCAGAGATACTATTTGGATGAATTCTATGAAAAGTTAATAACTCAGGAATGCGTTTAAATGGAGCAATTTTAGCTAATCTAATTAATAAGTCAAGGTCTTCTGAAGCGGTATAATAATTATTAAAGCCCCCAATTTTTAGTATAGCATCTCTATATGTCATTATACTTGAGAATGTGATGTATCTTTTTTTAATCCAAGTTTTTAGATCCCATTCCATAGTTTTTGCGTATCCTATGACTTTTCCTGATCCATCCATAAGAACTGCATCCGTGTATGTGAGTACTGCATTCTTATTATTTAGCATTTCATAAACTTGTTTAATAATTTTATTTTTATCAAATAAATCATCACAATCGCAAAATGCGATATACTGGCCTTTCGCAAATGCTATGCCAACATTTCTAGCTATTGCTGGTGAAGTTTTCTTTTTTTGCTTGAACACACGGATTATATCTTGTACCTATTTTTATATTTTTTGATTATTTCCAAAGTATTGTCCTTGGAGGGATCATAAACAATAATTATTTCAATATTCTTATACGATTGATTTACAAGACTCTCTAAGCATTGACCAACAAATTTTCCGCAGTTATATGCCGGCACTATTACTGAAACTAATGGTTTTTCTAACATTTTTGATCCCGTTACTTTCTCTTTATGGTCTTATAGATCCTAAGCATAAACAATACTATTTTGCGCAGAGATTTCTTATTTCTGGATATTTTCAACATAATAACTAAATCATTCTCACTTATTATGTCCAAGAACATGTAGATAAGTGTATTTAAAGCTAAATAAATTATAAAAACCAAGGGGACGCCTAATAAAAAGCCAATGAATCCACTAATTACGTTCCATGAGAACTTCATAACTATGGACAATGTTAATGCAATTAACGATGATTTAACTAGTTCAGTTAAAGATAATAGCCCATCTCTTCGAGCATTTATAAGCCAGTAAGATACAGAGAGATATTGACTAAATATATAACCAATAGTAGTTCCAAGCGCACCAAAGAACTTTGTTAATGAATATATTAATATGAGCCCAGAAGCTATTAGTATTGAGTTCGCTTTCAATAGTTTGTCAAGTTTTCCAATACCAGTATAAAAAGACACAATGATTGATGATACAGCAAAAATTAAAAATAGAAGACTAAAGATTCCTAAGTAAATTGCTGAATAAAAATAACTTCTGACACTAATAAAAACATCAATAAATAATATGACGTCTTTCGAAAAGAATAATAAGAAAAACGCGATTGGAGTGCTATATAAGATTGAGAAGTGATAACTATAGCGTAATAATTTTTTAGCTATTCCTATAGAATCCTCGCCGGAATAACCCGAAAAAATAGGGAAAAGAATACTATTTAACTTGTTAAATATAACTCTCAGACGTATCACTAAATTCTTAGCGAATGAGTAATAGCCTATCATGACATCACTTACGAAAAGAGGCATTATAGCTATATCTATTCTTGTGAATAGATTATAAAGAGAGCTACCAGCAATAAAGTAGCTACCTTCTATCGTTATCTCTTTTAAGAATTCCTTCCTGAAATTAAATAAGATACTTAAATTCATGCTCCTAAGTAAGTGAACTAATAAAGCTATAGCCAGCAGAAAGTACATGAAGCCATGTAGCACTAATCCAACTATGACTGATCTGACTGACCAATCATATAAGTAGACAATTATAAAGGTGCCGATAATATATGTCGTGGAATTTATTATTCTTAATAACGCAATATATTGAAACTTTTTTAATCCAAATATAATACTTCTTACTAAGCCACCATACGAGTAAAAGAATATCATAAAGCTTAAGAAGATTGATAAGCTAATTATTTCTGGTCTATAATAGAGATTAACTATGATATATGGAACCACTAGGTAATAGATACCAATTAGACTAATGGTTAACAAGAATATATAAACAAATGAAAAACCTATTAATGATTCTACCTTCTTACTAGAATTACTACTCAAGTGAAGAGAGATTAATCTTGTTAATGGTAAGTTAATCGTATTTTCTGGTAAGATAAGAAAGATGGGGTAATATGCGGCTGATATAGCGAATAACCCGTAATTAGCTGGACCTAAATTAGATATTATTACTAGAGTGAAAAGCATTAGGGCAAATATACTTATGTATTCGAGTATTGTGAGTATTGTCGCCCATTTCGCGATTACTTTCCCTGTACGCAAAGCTTCCATTGAAGTCAACTCGTATTATGTTTTAGTAAACTTTAGATATTTATCATTGAATACGGGTAATTTTATGATTTTCTCCCCTTTAATTG
>JAHQWF010000073.1 GCA_029856055.1 Candidatus Njordarchaeota archaeon
CGACTAGAGTATCAGATATCTAATCTAAAACGCTTATTAAGTAAGAAGGATGAAGAAATTCCTATTAAACGCTTAAATAAATTCAAAAGAGAGGAAATTGAAAAACTAGATTATGAATATGGCATTTTTCCTGGTGATATTATTTACATATTAGATCCAAGTGGTGGTGGTAAAAAAACTGCCAGTTTACTGGCTGAAAAAAATATTAGGGCAGTGATTGTTAGTGAAAATAGCTTTTCCAACGATTCCATTGAGATATTCAGGACGAAGAATATACCTATCCTACTTATTGACGATTTTGAAGACGAAATCAACTTTAGAGATGAGATCACATTTGTAACACTTGAACAATATAAGCGAGCGATTAGAAACATGAAGGTGCGTACCTTACCGGAAGAGGAAGCAATTTCGTTTGAAATAGAAAGCGTATTAGACGATTGGCGTAAAAAGCGATTAAAAACTATGGAAGAGGATGAATAATGCCATGAATACGGATCATATTGCCGCCAGATATCTTTCTTTGTTTCTAGATAAAGAAAAAAATATCAGTTTGAAGAAATTTGCTTACAGAATAAATGTGAGTGGGAAGAAAAGACATAGAGTTCAGAGATTATTATTCGAAGTTATAAGCCACTTACTAACAATTGATACCGCAATTAAAATAGCCGCAAATAAAACTAGCATTGAATTATCTGCATTTAAACGATATAAAATAAATCTTCTACGCGTAGGTACCTACAGAATATTGTTTGATAAACATGAAATTGATAAAGTTTTGGGGCAACTGGAGATAGAAAATAGCTTATTTAGAACGATATTATTGGCCCTAGATTTTCCAAGAGGGAAAACAATAATTCAAGACCTTGCACTTAGACATAGCTTTCCTGAATGGATGATAGAGACGCTATTAGAAGCATTAGACGCAGATAGATTGAATCTACTACTAGAAGGTCTAAACAAAAGACCATCTGCATGGGTTGCAGTAAATATAAGAAAATCTTCGACAGAAGATGCTAAGGAATCACTTGAGAAAGAAGGATTCCAAGTTGAAATAGATAAAGATTTCAAAGACGCCCTGAAGATTAATAGATTCAGCAAACCAATAAACAAGACAAATGCTTTTAACAAAGGATTAATCCTACCAGTTAGCAAAGCTAGCATAGGCGTAATTAAAGCCCTAGACATCAGCGCGGGAGACATCATTCTAGACACTTGCTCGGCTCCTGGTATAAAAACTATATTGATGTCTTTTTATCTAGACGAAACAGGAAAAATATATGCTGTTGATATAGATGTCAGACGACTAAAACGAATGACAAAAATGCTCAGACATTTTGGCATCAGAAATGTTATATTAATCCAAGAAAATGCTAGAAAGTTAAAGCTACCAGTTGAACCCAATAAAGTGTTAATAGATGCGCCATGCACTTCTTCAGGTATAATAAATGTCTCACCAGACATAAAATGGAAATTAAAACCTAGCGATATCTACTTTTTTGCTGATATACAATTTGATATATTAAGAAACATAGTTTCCCAGCTCATTAAAAAAGGGGTGGAGGCGGATATAGTTTATTCAACATGCTCTATATTCCCTCAGGAAAATGAGAAATTGATAGAAAAACTTCTAACTAGCTATCTACATAATTTAACAATCGAAATAGAAGATATATCGTATATAGGTTCAAATGACTATTATGATGCTTATGGTCGACGTTTCTATCCTCATCTTCATGAAACCATTGGCTTATTCCTGACTAAACTTCGTACTAAAATGTAGAAATACGGTCTAGTTTCCCGCTATTAGAAAAAATATTGGAATTATTTTCTCCGTTTCTTTTTTACTCTTTTCTTACGTACCTTACTAGTGCTTACTACATGTTTGTATGCATATGTCCCAATTATAATTATGAATATTAATAAGATCGTTATACCTACTACTAAGTCCCAAGGAAACCCTTCTTCAGCGCCTTTTGTTTCAATTATTTTAATCTCATATGATTCGCTAATATAGTTTTCTATCGAATTGTTTCTGTAGATTGAAACTCTGATAATTACAGACCGAGAATCATTTGATAAGTCTATTTTGAAATCTATCCACGTTGATTCTTGTATTACTCTAGTTAATGTTTCAGTAAGTAAAGTATTATTGTTTTTATCAAGCACTTCGTATCCAACGTTTACCGTGACATTTCCCACACCTTCAGTTATTCTAATATAGATCTCAGCCTTCTTTCCCGCTACTAAATTATTGGCAGAGATATAGCTAACTATGTATGCGAATAATCCACGATCACCCAGTAATATGGTTTTAACAAACTGATTTATAATTTCACTGCTTTCAAAACCAATTGTTTTTCTAACAACAAGTAAATTTCCCAGAACATATACGTATGCAGGCGTAGCTATGAACCCAAATGATTCAAATGACCCACTAGTATTCTCACCTATGCTTGTGTTAATGTTGTTAGAGAAATATATGCTTGGGTATTTTGCAACTATTTCAGAAGACGAATTCAGAGTATTTGATATGTCCACCACAATTACTTTTAAATCTACATAAGAATAAGCAGTTCGATTTAATTCATTTATCACTTCTCTAAAAGTTGATTTATCACTAGCATTAACATATGAAATTATGGTTAGTTTGTTTTCCTCTGGAATTATGCGACTACTATAAACATCACGAACTTCCAAACTATTCAACTTGCCATATAAGACACATTTCGTTAACCTTTCACCGTACACATTGTATAAGAATTCTTCTCCTGAAACAGCTACAAATTTTCCTGAGTAATTATATTTAGCGGGATTAGATAGCTCTGAGAAAAATAATTTATATCCTGGGAGATACTCCGTATAGTTATCTATTGAAGTCACATTGTCCTTTAGTTTCAAATAATTACTAAATGTTAACATAGATACATTCACTATATCATTTAACGAAAGCTTATTGCTCATAACCTCCCTGTATATTGCGATAATTGCGGTATCTATTGACGTGTAGTTAATGACTGAGCCATTTTTAAAGCGGATTTTAACTTGAGGAATAACAGAGAGCTTTTCTTTAAGCAACCAGTAATTTGGATGCTTTTTCATTGCATACATGTATGAACTCTGCTCGATTCTGCCCATTTCAGAGCGAAGAGATTGCGTAGAATTCGCAATATTTGTAATCATTACAATTAATATTATAGCTATAATGACTTTCTTCATTTGATATCCACCAAAACATTTGATTAATGCTACTAACATTACTAAATATTATTCAATCGCGCTTTTCTTTATCTCCAAAAATACTTTCATGCATTTTCTTTTATTATATCTTTCATTGCTTTATCATCAGGCCTATTTAAAATTTGATTGATTCTATCCTTCACTAGCTTAATTGTTTTTGACATCTCCTCTATCTTATCAGAAAGATCTTTTGCAATTCTTTCAATTTTTTCTATTAGATCTATGAGTCCCTGCATTAGCTCTGCTTTTTTGATTAATTGTCTAGTTTCCTCTTCAGAAGATACAACTTCCTTTAAACTTTCTTCAACGACTTCTTTTTTCTCACTGACCTCCTTAAGCTCCACGGCTTCAGGCTTCTTGGTTACTTGCTTTATTTTACCATAAATCTGGTTGAATTTATCTTTAGAGAGCTCTTTCCCAAGAACAAAACTTAATGCCACTATTGTTAATGTTAAATTATCTTTTCCCTTTAGAATAAAGTTATCATCAAAAACTGCCGAAGACCCTATTACTAAGGCTTTACCATTTCCATATTTAGTAGAAACTATGATTGACGGATTACTTTTCTTTTCATTAATTAGTGCTCTTAGAAGAACTTTAGTAAATGGTCTCTTTTTTATTATAAGGGAGGTGCCTTTTGGATAGCAAATATCACTGATATCGCGTTTTAATTGCTTTTTAAAGTGATCTAGTGCCATTACCTTAATCAAATATTCATTATTTCCATCACTTATAATATCGCAACGAGGATAAATCCCTAGAATCTCAGTTATATCCTTAATATTTGATTTCAAAGCACACTCTAAATTTGGGTCAAGCAACAATATTAATGCTCCTCCGCTTACTAAGTAATCAATGATAAATTTTACCTCTGCCGAAAGAATCTTGAATTCTGGCTCAGACCTAATTATCAAAACTTTGCATTTATTTGTGTTTAGGTCAGCTACCTCATTAATTATTGATAGAGAGAAACCTAACTCAGTTATAACTTCGTTAAATATTTTATATCCTTCTATTTCTTGACCCTGTC
>JAHQWF010000015.1 GCA_029856055.1 Candidatus Njordarchaeota archaeon
ATTTTGATTGGTGTTAATTATGAATCTTAATTTATCTCTTCGAAATGTTTACTTTAGTAGGAAGCTTATTGAGGAATTTATTAGGAGAACCCCTCTTTATTATTCAGGTATCTTCTCTGATATTATGGACGCATCTGTCTACTTTAAGCTAGAAAATCTGCAGGTGACTGGATCCTTCAAAATTAGGGGCGTTCTGAATAAATTTTTAAGAAACTTGGATTTCCTTAGAAATAAAAAGATTGTTACTTGTTCTATGGGTAATCATGCTCTAGCCGTCTCTTATGCTTCTAAGTTGCTTAATCTTAGTGCGACAGTCATAATGCCCATTGACGCAATGGAATTCAAGAAAGAGAGAGTTAGAGCTTTTGGAGCTAATTTAGTTATTCATGGTAATAACTATGACGATGCTGAATCTTATGCATTAAGCATATCTAAAAAAGATGATTACGTTTTTGTCTCACCCTATAATGATATAGATATAATACTGGGTCAAGCAACTATAGGCTTAGAGATTATGGAACAAAAACCGGATACAGGTGTAATCATTGTCCCTATTGGAGGTGGAGGACTAATCTCAGGAATTTCTTACGCTGTAAAGACCATTTCTCCTGAAACAAAAGTAATAGGTGTTCAATCCGAGGCTTCACCATCTATGTATGAATCCATTAAAGCAGGTAAAATAGTTAAGGCTCATCTAAAGCCATCATTAGCTGAAGGGCTACACGGTAATATTGAAGAAGGATCTATCACATTTAATTTTGTTAAGAAATACGTTGACGAAATATTATTAGTTAGTGAGGATGATTTAAGAGACGCTATCAGAGATCTTTACTATAAAGAAGGAATTTTAATTGAAGGAGCAGCTGCAGTTACTCTTGCTGCATTGAAGAAATATGCTGATAAATTTAGAAAAAAGAAGGTTTGCTTGGTTTTAAGCGGAGGGAACATAGATCCAAAGCACATCAAAGAAATCTTTTAATCTCTTTTAATAAATCCTTAAAATTTTTAATAATTATGTGAGGTTTTGGATCTATATCTGTGATTGAATATCTGTTATAATGATCAATTAGCACTGTAATGAACCCACCCTTTATGCCCGCGAGAATATCGAATTTAGTATCTCCGACGATAATCACTTCATTGTTTTTCAATTCCATTTTCTTAGCTGTTTTACTGAAAATCTCTGGGTCAGGCTTACCTTTCTCTACTTCATCTCTACTTGTTGATGCAACGATATATCTATCTAACCTAAACTTATTCATAACTAATTCTAATACTTCTCTAGGCGCCGAGGTACTAATACCTATCTTGAGCCCAAGATTTTTTAGCTGCTCTAGTGTTTCGTAGGTATCTGGGAAAACCTTAACTAAATTTGTTTCTGTCAACGTCTTGTTGAATTCAATGATCCATGATTTAGCTAGATTCCTTATAGTTTCAGAATCATTTGTATCAAATAGCTTAGATAATATTTCCTCCGCCGATAAGCCCCATAATGGAAGGAAATCATTCTTAGTGAACTTTTTACCCCATTTCTCACCAAGCTTGTTCAATGTATATATAATTCCCTCCAATGTATCCAGAAGCGTCCCATCTAGGTCAAATATAATACCTTTGACCCCCATCAATGACCACCTTCTCATTCAGCTATTTTTAGGTTTTATCGCAGTATTTAAATTTGTAGACATAGAAAAGTTTAAATCGAATTATTAAATTGTGATGTATTTCATACAGTGTCCGAGGATACAGTTATTCTAACAGCTCTTAATATTAGGGATTAGCGATGGATAAACAACTTAGGAAAAACATATTGTTACTTGGGTTACTGTCGGCGACTATATCAACTAATATCTATGTTTCAGTACCTAATCTTGATTTAATAAGTAAGGAATTTTTGGTTGGTGATTTACTAGTATCAATTATAGCTGGATCATTCTTCTTTTTCTATGGGGTCTCAGCAGTCTTCTGGGGTTACGTTATTGATGCATTGAATATTAATCGCCGTAAGGGATTATATCTAGCTATATTCTCAGCTATAATATTTGATTTATTTGCTGGCTTATCTAATAATGCATATTTATTGTTGATATCGAACATTCTTATCGGTATATCACTGGGCTTCTCTATTCCAGCGATATATGGTGTCATTATTGATTATTTTCCGTTGGAAGAAAGGATATTTGCTATCGCTGTCTGGAATCTTCTTTCTGGATTGGGATCCTCTGCCGGGTTCGCTTTAAGTTTCGCGTCAGGATACTTTTTTAATTGGAGAATAGCTTTCTTCATTATCGCTATTACACAGACAATCTCTTTTATAGCACTTAAATTCATTAGAGAACCGAAGAGAGGAGAATCAGAACACATCCTAAGAGAGGTTTTTGAGAAAGGTAAAAATTATGATTATAGATTAAACAAAAGAGAATTCATTGGAACGATCTTTAAGAGAACTAACTATTTCCTTCTAATACAATCATTCTTCATAAGTGCTGGTTGGGGCGCTTACATGGGTTGGGGCATTCACTTCATGACGAGAGAGGCTGGCCTAGATAAAGTTCAAGCCGCGGGAATACTTGGGCTGGTTGGTCTTGGTGGCGCATCATCAATAATACTTGCTAGGATCGTTCAAAGGTTCCAGAAAATAGATCTAGTTATTAAATTGATTATAGCGGGGTTATTGGTTGCAGGTGAAGGGACATCTTACATTATTATGTATAGCTTACTGAAGTGGATTCATCCAGGAATTGCAGCATCAGATATTATTACATCTATTATATTGCTACTTTCATACATAACAAGTAACACAACATTTGCATTATCAATATTCATAGGTGCCTCAGGAAATTTCATGGGTTCTGCAGCTGGACCGATAAGAGGAACAGTTATTTCTGAAGTTAACCTACCAGAAGAGAAAAGTGCTTTATATGGAATGATGATTGTTTCTGATCATGTTGGTAGAAGCCTGGGAATAGTCCTTGTTGGAGCGATATCTTCTCTATTCAATAGCTTGTATTTAGGACTTTTAGCAAGCTTCTCGCTTTACTATATTGGATCTATTTCATGGATAAAAGCCAGCAAGACTTATCTGAGGGATAGAAAAAGATTTATTAAAAAACTTAATCACCGTAAGAAAAGGATCCTAGAAGAATGAGATAGAAATTAAACTGAAGGAGGTATAACGCCACCTAGTCTCAATACCTCTAAACCTTCTCTTTCTAGCCTATCTAAAAACGGGTTAATTCCAACAGAATCACTAGCAATGTGACCCGTTATAATGAGATTACCCATATTCTCTTTCCTTAGCTTCAATAAATCTCCTGGGGATATATGAATATAAATTACTGTGTCGACTCCATATTTAAAGTACGTTTTAGCAACTTCATATCCCCCACTTGTTAATGCTCCATGGGACACAACAAATTTTTCAACAACATTGTCCTCACGCCCAACACCAAGCATTATCCTTGTTTTAGCCTCCCGAAATTCCTTTAATTTGTATAAAGCATCTATAATATCTTTCACCGTAACATTATCTTTACCCCTGATCCTCTCAGAGATTGTCTCATGCATTATTCTTCTACCAATTTCATCCAATGGATTATGAATATTCATGAACGGAATTTTCAAGGCTCTCGCTATAGAATCAACCATATCATAGTTCCTAGCATGACCGGTAACCTTGAGAGCCAGTAATTTATCTCTAACTGCTTTCTCTGCCTCTTCTCGAGGAACTCCCATCTGAACCATTTGATCGATATGCTTCAAAAAAACCTTCCAAGCATCAACACATGCAGATGTATAATGATGCGATATCACTAGATCATACTTCATCTCTTTAGCCAGATAAAACAATGATGGGTCAGGATCAATAGAGAATATTACTCTATTTATATTATCACCAGGAACATAAATTGCGGAATCAGAAGGTATCTCCTCAAAACCAGCCAACTCTAAAGCAATTTGCATAATCTCGTCTGTATCCAACATCAGCACCAATACTAAATGAGTCAATTAAAAATATGAAATCCTTTTATATAAGAGGTGCAATTGCCAATTAAACTCTATGATTTATTTTTGATACTGATCACATTAAATCTTTCATATAACGTTGTAATAACGAAAATGATAATTTTTATATTGTCTATAGATGAATGAACCAATTAGTATTACTTCACTAAAAATATAGTACTGTACTTATTAATTTAAAATGAGGCTAACCAATGAACCTCCTTGACTTCATTTCTAGGTATGTTTATCCAAGTATTAAACG
>JAHQWF010000061.1 GCA_029856055.1 Candidatus Njordarchaeota archaeon
TCAGCCCCAATGTCCAGATGGATTATGAATCAAGTATATATTTCTGGAAAATCATTATCTTGTAAAGGGGTATTTAAAGATTTTCCATAGACTATATCAAGAAAATGAAAACAATTTCAAAAAACTGAAAAATTGATCTATTTGCATAACACTAGTACTTGTTTCATTGTTTAAATTTTTCATAATTGTGTAAAATATTTCATTAAATTTTTTTAAAACTCTGTTATAGATATAGGAGCCATAGCGGCATAATCACAAGAGTTAATATAAGTATACCAATAATCATCAATAAGAAGCCTATTTTAATCATTTCTCTAAACTTGAAGTAGCCCGTGCTATAAGCTAGCATCGTAGGGGGGGTACCTATTGGTAAAGCGAAATCAGTGCTGCTTGCGAGAGCGACTATTACAGCTGGTATAATTGGATTTATTCCTAGTGCAGCTCCCAAAGGTATTACTAGTGGTATCAATATAACTGCTGAAGCAGTATTGCTAGCGAATGCTGTAACAATTAGGCTTAAGAATCCTAAAATAATCATGATGAACAATGGGTTTCTTATCGTTAAAACATTGATTACTATCCACTCACTTATACCCGAGGAAACTATTAGATTTCCTAAGAGGATTCCGCCACCAAAAATAAGGAGGGTCTCCCAACTGATCTTATTAATATCTTTAGCATCAAGGATGTTAGTTGAGAAAAGCGCTACTCCAGCTAACAATGCGATTATTCCATAAGATATACCATGACCTCTCCAACCTAATATAGGGAAAGGAAGCTTTTGAGTCATCCAAAGTAGAACTGCGACAACCAATATGCAGGTCGTTATTTTCTCCTCAAGCTTCATAGGACCTAGCTCAACTAGTTGTAACTTGATCGAATCTCTATCTAGAGAAGTGAGTGCAATCTTACCAGATTTAACCTCGTTCTTAATATCAAAAATCTTGTATAAGTAAAAATATGCTATGATTAACATGATGATGGTGAATGGCAGAGATAGGAGCATCCATCCTAAGAAGCTTAACTCTATACCAGCGATGTCTCTAAGCATACTTACAGCTATTGCGTTAGGCGGGGATCCAATGATGGTTCCCATGCCTCCTATAGTTGCTGAGTAAGCAACACCTAAAATAACGGCCTTACCATAGTTTGAACCACTAAATCTCTCAATAGACTTCAATAAAGCCAATGCTATTGGGATCATTAATGCTGCAACTGCAGTATTGGACATCCAAAATGAGAGGAAAGCCGTTATCATCATCAATACAAATATGAGTACCGTAGGTGAACGAGTGCGTGAAATAACGCTAAGAGATAATCTTTTATCAAGCTCATACTTACTCATTGCTCTAGCTAATAGGAATCCACCGAGAAACAAGGCTATAACGGGATCGAACATTGGGGCGAGCGCTTCTTTTGTAGATGTCATACCAAGAATAACAGCTATTACTGGTACTAAGATTGCTGAAGCAACTAGGGGGATAATCTCCGTTAACCATAGCGCAGCTATTAATAGAAAAACAGTCATCGCTATCCTAGATTTATATCTCAGAGCGAATCTAAATACTAACTCATTTCGATGAATAAGAATTAATCCTTCCTCAACCCTCCCATCTGGAGTAAATACCGTGTTCTTAACATTGATAGGATTAACTTCGTGGAGAGTGCCGTTAACATAAATTCTAAGAATGTAATCAACTTTAACTCCTGGCTTTAACGTATATTTATCGTAACCTGTAGCAACCACAGTGACATTTAATACGTTGCTTTCTTCTCTAACAAAACTTTGATTAACATAACTAACAGTCTTAGGTTCAACCTCACTAGTTAAAACATCAAAACTAAAATTTATTACAGCTTTAACGGAATCCTCATTAACACTAATTTTAGTAAAATATGTACCAGGATAATGACTAGGTGGGGTCATTAAGTACCCAAAGCTACTAATGAGTACTATTAATAGAATCACTATTCCTTTTTTCCATGAAACCAATTAAGATCCCTCACTTTTCTCGTTCATCTTGACCAATTGTCTATGTATATATGTAAAGAAAGAGTCAATAAGATATATAATTAATTCTAGTTATTGTATATACAACATAAGCAAATATTTTGGTATGAGATTGTTTTATTTTTTTCGGCGTCGAGCTGTCTTCCTCTTTTTCTTGGTTTTACTCTTTTTTAGTTTAAATATTTCTCTCTCTATTTTATTGATAGCATAGATCTTGTTATTAACAACAAATGAACTATCACCATTTATTTTCATCAATTCTTCTATCACGTAATTAAGCAATTCTATTTTGTCCTCATTAGTTAAGTCATCACAGTAACATAAATGAACTATCAAGTTTCTCAGATGTCTCTCTAAAGATACTTTATCCCTGCATTCCCATATACATTTCTTAAGGGCATTAAGTAAATCCATAAATATATCATAGCACATTTAAATCGAGTCTCCACTGCTTATATTTTAAAGCAGATTTGAATAAACTAAGCAAATAAAATAATATGTATGAATAAAAATTTAAAATTTCACAAATAGTTAAATGATCTTGACTACATATTAACTGCTTATAAAACTTAATTTAAATGAAGTGATAATTATTGAAAATTGGTAGATTTCAAGTTATGGCAGTGCTTCAAGCTGCCAGAGCCTATGTTCTGGGTATGCCTCTTTATCTAGCTAAGAGCTGGGGGCTTAATAGGGCAATTTTTTATGCTGCAGCTAAGAGAGGATTTAAGAAGGTTAAATATCCGAGAAGAGAGATAAGGGAGAAGGCCGAACTGGTGGGAAAACCATTATTAAGAAAAGGTAATGTTCAATTTCTAGGCGATGAAGCTGCTTTCACTATGGAGGTAGAAGGTAGATTATATTTCACCATTGGAGGAAAACCGCAGACAGAGGAAGATTTTAGGAGGCAGATAGAAGCGCGTTTTGGTAATATTTTTCCTAAGGTGTGGGAGGAAGCAATAAGCATCGTTAAGGAATTTGAACCTGAAATACTTTTATCTCAAAGAGGGTTTTTTAACGAGGTTTATAAACCTTTGAGAGATGAGTTAGCTAGAAAATGGTCTGAAATGGTGGCTAGGGGAACCTAAATAATTACTTAGTGTGTTATTCATGAAGCAGATCTTTGGGATTAAATACGGCATAGTAAATGATCTTAAATTTATAGATAAGCGGGAGTTCACAGTATTTCCATTGATTAATAGTGGTGGAGTAATTGGTTATTACTTTGAATCAAAAGTAAATAGGAATCTAAACTTTGAAACGCGAATTAAGATAGAGCCGATGATTAGTAAGGGTAGAATTAAAGATATTGATCTTAGAGTTTATCTAGTATCCTCAGATAATCATCAGAAAGTTCTTGAAATAGATAAGAGTCATGATAAAGCCATAATAAATGAGGACGGAAATGGAAATCTAGTTCTCCATTATAGTCAGGAAGTATTGCCGCCAAAAAGAGTTGAAAACATAACGATAGAGCAGGTTATCAATGTAACTCAATTTAAGATAGATGATTTTAGCGAGATCAAACTAGTTAAATCAGGCAATAATAAAAAATTTAAACCTAAATCAGGTATTTTGGAATTAGCTGAAAAGTTAAAGATGGGAGATGACCTTAACACAATCATAAATTGCGTAAAATTCATTAAATCAAATGTAAAGTATGTTAGAAATTATTTTAGGCTAGGTGCATTATTCGCATTAAAGCATGGTAAAGGAGCTTGTGATGAGATAACGGATTTATGTGCATCATTATTAGAAGCCATGGGGTACGATATCAGAGTTATAATTGGTTATGTATTAGATGGAGGATTTCATGCTTGGCTAGAAGCAAAGAGTAAAAAGCATGGATGGATACCAATTGATGCTACATTTGGTTTAATTGGTGGTATAGGCGTGAGATGGATTAGGCTATATGCTGAGAATAATCCGAATGAGAAAATCATAAAATACAGTTCTAGTCCTAGGAAAGTAAGAATTTCGTTGGATTATTTCTTAGAGGGAGAGAAATTAAGTTGATTACTTATAGCTCTTGAATAAAACCATGCATAACCTACACTTTCTAAGTAGATTTTTCTTGTTTTCAAGCTCTATGTGTTGTTCACAGAAATAACCTTCACCAAGCCATTTAAACATGATTTTAATTAACTTTTGTTTTATTAGGAATGGATCTAAATCATTCTCAGCGACATCCCTAGCTAAATTATTGATATCATCGCATACAGC
>JAHQWF010000122.1 GCA_029856055.1 Candidatus Njordarchaeota archaeon
AGCTCTATTTTTGACCTCATGAAGCATAAATCTATACTTAGTGCTCAACTATTTTGTTTTTTAATAGCTATTTGAATCCCTCTCTCAATCCCTTTTCGTCCCTAAGATTCGTGTTTTTAATTGCTCTCTGAATTTATATAATTTTATATAGATGTATGATATACTTAAGAAAACACCTCCGAGAAATAGTGATATTAACGCTATTCTAAGGAATTGGGAAATTATAGTTCTCTCAATTAACCAAACTATGTCCATAACTCCCTTAAAAGCTATGGCTAACATAGTTGTTAATCCAATTATCCTAACTGGTGGTCGATCCGTTAGCATTCCGGCCACTAATGTGAAGATCCCTATTACCGCCACAAAAATTGTTGTCTCTACGCTTAAGAGATATCTCCAAGCTATTACTAAAGATGATGTTATCGAGCCTAGTAAAGTGTAGTATGATAATTCTCTGATATCTCTTAAAAAATCTATTAGCCATGATATAATCATGGTGCCTAATCCAAAGGTTAAGATTGTGATGAATAAATCTATTTGAGACACATAGAAGGAGGCTATTATAATTCCGAGTGATATTAAGTAGGTTATGATTGGGTGGAGAAGGAAGTATGCTTTAGCTTCTGTTTTAATTGATCTCCGAATTTCTGTGATAACTAGAAATATGACTCCTATAGAGGCAGATATTAATGGGTTTATGTTTTGATTATATGTGAAACTAATTATCGGTGGCAATGCTAATAAGACAGCCACTGGTTCAGTATTCATCCCGAAATAAGTGAAACTAGCGATAAGGATAATTAATGTTATTAATACTAGATATGAGTCTGCCTCTATGAAACTCATTATAACTAGCGCTGCAGACACGCTTATCGCAGTCATTAAACTGGTTCTCCATAAAGCTATGCTAAGAGATATAAAAGCTATTGTTGCGTAAGCGAGATACACCATGAATTGAATCTCATTGAAAATGAAATAGTAGCCGAAAGCTAATTGAATTGGAAAGAAAAGATTTGTTAGATCTTTTGAGTGTGGAATCCAATCCGCAAGATAATTAAAACCGGCGTAAGCATATATTGCTAGTAGCAATTGAAGCTCTGGCACACTTAAAGTAAACTGGGGGAAACATAACATCAATAGTACTGCGTTATTACCTACATTGAGGATAAATGATATATCACTCTCAATCAACTTGTTCCTCGATAATAAGTAGTAGTCGGCTACATATATGGCAAATATCGCTAGTTCATTAATCTTTATCGTTGTTATTGCTCCAATAAAGTTTGTTAACCAAAATATCGAGTTATAAAACATCCAGTATAGCGGTTTTTCAAGTATTAATTTATCTCTGAGACCGTATATGCTGAGAGACATTATTCCTAAAGCAAATAAATATACATAACTCCAATTAATAACATGCCCGATAAAGAAAAGGTATATTAGTAATGGGTAAGCAAGAAGATTTGCTTTGGCTAAGTCAAAATCCTTTCTCTGCAACGTAATTAAGTTATAGATAGAGAATGCCATGAGATATAATAATGAAGTGATATCAATCTGATTAAATAAAGTTAAGTACCCAAAGTAGAACGTCGAGACAACACCTATAAATGCATAGGTGCTCATAGCTTGATGAAACATTGAATCTAATTTCTCTCCTATCAATAAGTTAGCTACTAAGAATGATAGTAATATGATTATGGAGAGAGGTATTAAGTCATATGTCACCGAAACTAATGCTATTGATCCACTTACTATAGTTAAATAGAAGTCGAGATCCCCAAAAGCTTCATGATCAAAATAAACTAGTATTCCTCTCATGAATAGCAGGAATACATAGCATGAAACTAAAGCTATTATATCTAGGTTAGAAATAGAGACATTATTAATTATCGACCATATATATGGAATAATAACAAGGATTATTAAGGATAAATTGTGATTATATCTGCTTTTATAGCCTACTAGATTAATTGTAGAATAGATAAGTATAATCGAGATCAAATGAGGAGGCACTAGGATTATTGGAGAGACACTTATAACAATCTGGTCAAGATAAAGCAATGATATTGCTTTATCAAATCTACCACTTAATTCAGATACCGTTGATTTAGAGCTATAGAGTAATAATGCATTTCCCACAAGATATGAGTATAGTATGATGTAACAGTAACTTGAGAGACTAGAATTTATCATCATTATCCTTAGAATCGCGGTTAGAGATATTGTATTGATAAATAACATGTTTAATGGTTCATTTATTCCCCGTTCTAGCTTCCTCATCATCGGTATTAAAAGGAGATATGAAACTGAACTTATCAAGACTACTAAGTAATCTATGTTTTTGAAAAAGAATATTGCGCTTGCTGAGATGCTTGCCAGTAAGTAATTGTAACTCCCTCTCATACCTGTTAATTCATTTATTAAGGTTAGTGAAATCGGTATAAATGGAAGAACAA
Source organism: Candidatus Njordarchaeota archaeon (assembly GCA_029856055.1). Classification (GTDB taxonomy): domain Archaea; phylum Asgardarchaeota; class Njordarchaeia; order Njordarchaeales; family Njordarchaeaceae; genus Njordarchaeum. Next base: position 2,457 of record JAHQWF010000122.1, read on the forward strand.
TTGCTGTCCATGGATCCTGCGTGAGTAAAGCTAATACGGCAAAGAAAAAGTAATTAAGGACAGGTATTGCTATTGATACTTCATGAATATTTGATATCTCTGCAATTTTTTCTGGAGATAATGATTTCAGACACAACCCTATTTTCAAGTTTGTTAGTATCAAAATTAATAAACCGGGGTAGGTTAATAGCCATAAAGAGACTCTCCACATCGGTGGAGCAAACATTACATAGTTAAATAAGCCATATATTGTTAAATATATAGAGTAAAATAAGCCGATTCCTTCATCTATTAAAATGAATTTTAGATCTATTTCTGGCTTCTTTAACCAATGAATAATCATTCCTATTATTAGAATAGATGCAATAGCTACAAGAACAGGTTCAAGTGCACAACTTAATATAAATGATATTAGAACGATGCTGAAGGCGGATAAGAACGAGTTCCATGAGTAATTAATTCTCTGAAGCTCGAAAGATCCATATAGTAGCGAGATAGATAAGACAGATACTAACTGGATTAGCCAATTAGGCTCAACGCCTCTCACAACAACAGCGTATCTCTGTATTGCTGCGAGAATTATGAATTTGCTGTAAAAACCAGCCATTATTTTTGAGTTTTCTCTGATATTTTCTGGTAGCCTTACAAAGAGCAGTATGAATAGAGTCATCATGTAGATCTGCGCTACTGGATAGTAAGGCAGGAACCAAGCTATTATGAAACCTACGATAATTACATTTAGTATTCCTTCAAGCAACAATCCCTTTGATTCAAGCGTTTTAGCTAGAATGAAATTAAATCCTATTATACCTGTCATGATACCTGCTAGAGCCATATCATTTATCACAAAGAACCAGTACCTAGAGATTAGAGCTCCAGCCATTAAGATTGCTACACCTGTAGCTAACATGCTTTCGCCATACCAAGTTGGTAATGATGGTGACCGATGTATTCTCGTACCAGCGAATATTAGTGAGAAACCGCCTGAATAAACCATTAATACAAATATGTAGATTAGAATAATTTTGTATTGAGAAGTACCATATGTTATCTCACTATAAATCCAATACCCTGCTGAAATAAATGCTATTAGAATAAATAATAGGCCTATTCTTTGAAAAACCGATGATCCTAAGGTAAATTCTATTTCTTTAGGAGGCTTCTCAGGAAAGCTCGGTTCTCCAGGAATAATTTCCTCTTTAGGTATCGGTTGAACTGCACTAGCCTTATCCTCTATAGGTTCTCTCTTTTCTTCCGGTATCTCTATTGCCACCTCTTCGTACTGAGGAGTTTCAATTATCTCTCCCTTTTCTTCAGGAATTATCTTTTCTTCAGGGGGTAAGATTGCCTCTTCTTTAGGTCTCTCAGTTAATTTCTCAGCTAGTTGATTCACTCTTCTCTCGATTTCATCCAATCTCTTTCTAAGCTCTTTAAGCTCTTTTATTAATTCTTTTAATTCCTCCCCATTTTCAACCATTAATAGACTCCTCTAAACTGTATAAATGGAAAGATCAATTAAATTAATGTCAATAAATCCTTAAAAAATAACTATTTTACAAGATATACTTATAAGAATTTAAGAAAATGATTATAAATACTTAGCATGCTATTTTTTAGCTTTTTTAAAGTCAACAGATGATTATTTATTTTTCTCTTGAAGGATAGAAAAACTCATCAATTACGCTGCCCTTTAGCTCACCTTTATTAAGTTTATCTACTATTTTTGCTCTTAAGATAGCGTAGGGAATTTTATG
>JAHQWF010000053.1 GCA_029856055.1 Candidatus Njordarchaeota archaeon
GTATGTAATCTCTATATATGTCTGAAAATATATTGAATGCACAGAATGGTATTATTCTACCATCTGGTGATAAGTAATGAATGTTGCATCTCTCTACTCTCCCAATATCATAGTTATAAAGATCCATAAAATGCATCATTCCAAGGAATAATGCCTTGTAATGGAAATCTCCGAGCGTGTGATAATCCCTCTTTAAGATAATTTTCAAAAGTAACCTCTTGATCTTAAGGTGTTTTGGGGCTTTCTTTGTATCTATAAACTTGCTTAGATTCCATGCTACGCTTAGCAAGACTTTCCACTTGCTTTTACCATTCTTTAATTCTTCAGCTTTCTTACCGAAGAAAGCCCATAACCCCTCGACATCAACGAATTCCGTTATAGGTACGAACTTCTTTACCTCTCTTTTTCCATTAACTTTCTCGTACACAGGTATAACATATGTTGCTGCCCCACATGCAGAATTATTAGCCATTTTAACTGTCGGTTTTCCTCCCAAAGCCTCTACGAACTCACTGAAGTTATATGTCCATGGTACGGGATACCAAGCGTCTCTAGAAATGTCTCCCTCTGTCTGCTCCTCAATTAATTTAATTACTTCTGGTATAGTAATCCTTATCTTTTGTCTCTCGCTTTTTGGAACACTACCTGTAATCGATACAGGCTGGAAATTAACTCCTCTAACAACATCTATATGATACGCAGCGAATCTCACGATGTCTCCTAATTCGTTCGTATTGAAATCTCTTATCACTACAGGTACAAGAACAGCACTTGTCATATTACCGCTTCTGAAAGCTTCTAAAGTATATGGTATTTCCCAATGATTCTTCACATTGGTTTTAGGAGAAATACCATCAAAACTAAGATAAACTGTATTGACTCCAGCTTCTCTAAGCGCTCTAACATAATTTGCTGCCTCTTCAGGTCCTTTCTCTAAGAAAAGCCTTGCAAATTTTATGCCACTAGTATTTAACTGAACATGTGTTATCCCTTCCTCTCTTAACATTTTTATTATTTCTACTAAATCCTCTCTTAGTGTCGGTTCACCGCCAGTTAATTGAACAGCATTTGGATGAAATGGTCCCTGTTTCCTTAATTTACGTACCATTTCACGTATCTGTTCTATTGTAGGTTCATAAACAAATCCTGCCTTTTCAGCATAGAAGAAACAGTACCAGCATGATAAATCACATCTATTTGTTAAAACAATATTCGCTAGAGCTGTTTGATTTTTATGGATTGGACATATACCACAATTGAAAGGACATGGCCCGATTTCGTTTACATTTACATTCTCTAGTTTTATACCTGGAGTTTCAAATTGTAATGCTTTATAATATAGATCTGCGTCCCCCCAGTATAGTTCTTCGATTTCTCCATGCTCAGGACAAATCCTTCTTATCCAAATCTTACCATCTCTCTCAAATATCGCTGCAGGTAAAATTCTATAATCCTCTGGACAAACAGATCTAGTCCAAGCAACTAGTTTTTCATTCTCTTTTAGTTCAGGCTTTGGCCCCCCCGTTAGAGGTATTTCTCTCTCCGCAACCTTAAGAATCTTCTTATCTTTGAGCAATATAGCCACATTTACCCCCTCATAAAACTCTTGGAAACCTCTATATCAATCTTAACTTTAATGATTATCACTAATGTATATTTAAAATTTTCGTAACTTAGAGGGAAAATTATGATATTGCATATAATGCTATAGATAAAACAACAGGTATAAAGAGATTATCTGAATGTTTTGGCGACACACCTTCCATTATAGTAGCTAAAATCGCGCCTATAACAACGATAAAAACATCTATATTACCGAGGAAAACAATTTGAGCAATTAATATTGAAAATACCGACGCTACAAAAGTTCCAAGGCTACCCTCAATAGACTTTGGCTTAGACCATGGCACATGATACATGTGTTTCCCCTTCTTTCTTCCTATCCATCCACCGAAGCCATCGGCGAAAGCCAGAACAAAAATAGCTGAAGCACCAATCCAATGCATAAAAAAGAAAAAGGTCATGATTGTAAAGGAAAGAGCGTATAAAACTAATCCGATATGTTTTTCGTCGCCTCCTGAAAATAATTCTCTTATATTCTTGGGAGCCAAAGCCAACATTACAGTGACTATTAATGGAACTATGAAAGCTGCGAAAGCGTTGTGATAAAGAAACCAAAGGAATGGCCACACTCCCATTGCTGTATGTGTAAGCTTTCTCCTAGTCTCCGTATCAAGTACGTTCTTAAGCGACTTCATTAAACCTATTACAAGAAAAACATATGCAAAACAAAAAATTATTGCAATAATGTCAGTCAAATCTATGGCGATTTCCGTAATCATCCCAATCCATCTCAAAGATCTTTAGCACGTTATATGAAATATAGCAATCACTTTTTCCTTATTTTTCCTAGATAAAAATTCATCGATTGCTTTAGGAGTATCAACAATAACAAATTTTTTATTTATATCCCTCAGAAACTTCAATAACTCTTCTTCTACTGGCATTGCACCTTGGTAACCCGTACCAATAATAACTACATCAAAGTCCTTGATATGTTTAATTATCTCTCTAAATTCCTCTAATGTCAATGGTGTATGACCATATAACTTCTTTTTACTTCGTGAAAGATACTTAGGCCTTTCAAATATGTTTCCCTCATAATCTACTACAATATCTTCCTCAAGATGTTTAGAATCAACCTCTATCCAACCAAAATCTGAAAATATCTGCACTATTACTCACCAATTATAGCGTTATAAACGTCACATTAAGTCTCCACAACCACAAAAAACATCATGAATAATTGCGTAAACATCATCTAAATTATAACCCTTAAGCGCACTAATACCTATTATTCTAGTGGGAGACAAAAAATTCCTTATAACATTAATTAGATCTCTACTCATCTCAGCTAATATCCCCGACCCCTCCTTATCTATTTCATTAACAAATTCTGGTGCATCCTGATAAATCTTTTCAAAATACTCAATAACCCTATTATTTGAGACATCTATCTTATTTAAATCATTACAACATCGATATCTAAATGAAATCTAATCGCTAGGGTTAGTAAACTAGCCATCACCGCATCAGAAGGTTTAAGGATTGACGATGCATCGATTATGAATATCCCAACGCTACCCGTAACATTGAGTTTAGAAATTAATTTTGTCCCTAATTCTCGAAAAGCAAATAATTCAAGTTGACCAAGAGTATCTACTAAAATATAAGACGAAAAAGTCCTAAGAACCGAAATTCTCTTAACTATAGAATCAATATTATTCAACATGATTTCATTAGCGCGGAGGAGAGCCCCGTTAGGCCCAAGTTTTTCTCTTTGCATTACCTCTCTTAAATTGACAATCTCATGAACATCAAAATCAAGTACATAAGGTAATTCAATTACCCCCGGATCTAAATTAACTGTCTTAACGATCTCTCCTCTGCTTTTTAACCACTCACTAAAACTCTTGGTTAATGTTGTTTTTCCAGCCCCAGCCATACCTAGCATATAAACAACACTCATGGTAACCACCAGTCAAGATAAATAAAATAATAAAGAAATCACGCATCATTAAGATTTGGTGGGGCCGGCGGGATTTGAACCCGCGACCACCGGAGCCCGAGTCCGGCATCCTACCAAGCTAGACTACGGCCCCAGTCGATTATTTGCTTTGTTGCCATATTGTTTACTTTGCGAGTAATATTGTTGATTTATCTATCTATTTATTTTTTATTGAGATTAATGTTTGCATTTTTAATAATTTCCTTATAATCTGGCGACAAATATGAAGAGGGAGAGATCCGCAGGAACTGTTATTTTCAGAAAAGAAGATAATGAACCTTATTTTCTGCTCTTGTGGTATCCAGCAGGTCACTGGGATTTTCCTAAAGGAAATATTGAACCAGGGGAAAAAGAAATTGAAACTATTAAAAGGGAGGTTTATGAGGAAACAGGTATCACGGATCTTGAATTCATTTTTGGTTTTAGAGAAACGATAAGATACTATTACTTCAGAGGAAAAGAAAAAATATATAAGGAAGTTGTTTTTTATCTAGCAAAGACTAATCAGAAAGAGGTAAGACTTTCGTACGAACACAAGGGATATGAATGGTTGCCTTTTGAGAAAGCGCTACAAAGATTAACATATGAAAATGCAAAAGATGTGCTTAGGAAAGCTTATAACTATCTTAAATCAATAGGAGAAATCTAATTTCTAAATCCTTATATATTCCTAAATTATGTATATATGATACGTTCTATATAAGGAAATCATTATTTACAATTTTTTGAAAACAATTCTAATTATTCTCATTTTAATTTTTGAGGTGCAACAGAATTGCGGATACCTGGCATTAGAGATTATGTCATCGAAAAACTAGATTATATGTTAAATCCAAGAAGTGTAGCCGTAGTAGGCGCTAGCAAAAACCCCGAAAAAATTGGTCACCAAATCGTAAAGAATCTGCTGGAATCTGGATATAGAGGCAAGATATATCCAATTAATCCAAAAGCAAAGGAGATACTCGGTTTAAAGTGCTATCCTTCTGTAAAAGATGTTCCTGATGAAATAGATTTAGTGGTAGTATCTGTACCAGCACCGTTAGTTAAAGATGTAATAAAGGATTGCGCTGAGAAAGATGTTAACGGAATAGCGATAATCACCTCGGGATTCAGTGAGGTAGGTAATAAAGAAGAAGAAGACGAAATAGTTAGGATAGCCCGTGAAAAGAAAATACCTGTTTTGGGACCAAATATAGTTGGTATATTAAACTCAAATAATCGTATGAATGCTAGTTTCGCTCCAAAACTACCTTTCTCAGGTAAAATTGCCCTAATATCGCAAAGTGGCGCCTTAATAATAGGTCTCATTGGTTGGACATATCTCTATAGAATAGGATTATCAAAGGTTATCAGTATAGGTAACAAAGCGGATATAGATTTCTCAGAATTAATAACTTACTTTGTTGAGAAAGATCCCAGTACAACAGCAATAGCTATCTATATGGAGGGAACAGATGCTGGTCCAGAGTTTGTTGAAGCATGTAGAAAAGCGATTGGGAAAAAACCTATCATAATTTTGAAAGCCGGTTTCTCTAAACGTGGAGAATTAGCCACTATGTCACATACTGGTTCTATGGCTGGAAGCGCAAGAATTTATAAAGCGGCATTCAAGCAATCCTATGTTATAACTGCAGAAGATTTATTTGATCTGTATGATAAATCATTAGCTCTATCCTTGCAACCACCCGCTATGACAGATAATATAATAGTGATTACAAACGGTGGTGGTGCGGGAGTAATAGCAACTGACGCGGCAGAAAAATACGGAATTCCTTTAATGGATACACCAAAGGATTTAGCTGAGAAATTAAAGAACTACATGCCACCTTTCGGCTCTACTAAAAATCCAGTTGATTTGACAGGACAAGCTGATGAAGATAGTTACTATAGCGCGATTGTAGAAACAGCTAAACACAAGGGCGTAGGAGGTATTGTAGTTATTTATTGTCATACAGCAATAACAGATCCAGCTAAAATAGCTATAAAAGTTGCAGAAGCAGCTAAGGTCGCAAGAGATAAAAAAATACCAATAGTAGCTACATTTATAGGAGGACAAGAAGTAGAAGAAGCTTCTAATTGGCTGAAAGAACAGGGAATACCAGTATACCCTGCTCCAACTAAAGCCATGAGAGTTATGGCTGCTTTAAGGGAGTATGGTCGCATGATCGAGTTTGCTAATAAAAGGAAGAAGAAGTAAATTCATTAATTTTTGTATCTTTTTCTATCTTTATTGGAACCTTTTTATTAATTCTTTTTTAACTTTGTCATGCTCTATAACATAACTTTTCGCAATAGTTATCCATATAAACGATGCTACTAACCACGACAACAACATATAATTGATAGCAGTTTTAACTCCCATTAGGTCAGATAATATTCCAACAATAATTGTGCTAAAGCTCCTCGCTATTAATTCTGTTATGATCATTACCGATTTCATTAAGGATCAATGCTCTGGTAAATTAATGTCTGCTAATACGCTTTCCTTTATTGGTCCTAACGGCGTATTGACTAACTTACCAATAAAATAGAAAATAGAGGCTACGAAAATGCAGGGGTTACTTATGATAATTTCTAAAATCTCAAAAAATACGGCGATAATGTCTCCGTTATATATATTTAACTCAAATTTACTGGAGGAGAATAAAATGAGGAACAATGCGCTTAGTAGACAGAATAACGAACCCATTATTGGCCTCATTTTTTTGTTCTTTAAATATATTTTATCAATAATTCGTGCTAAAATAATACCTCCAAACGCCCCAGTCCCCACAATTGATAGGTAAACTAATGCAGCTACGTTACAAACTTTTAGTTCCCTCATTATAAATTGAAAACCCCAGATTAAGATTACTGCGTCCGGTATTACTTGAAAAGTACTCTCAAGAATAAGTTTTAGATTTGTTCGATTGGTAATTATTTTCCTTAAATCTTTTAGCCTTAAATTAGAATCAAAAGTTAATAATTCTACTTTTCCATATGACCGTATATCAGACCATCCTCTCATAGGTTCTTTAATGAAATAAGATAAGACTCCCCCAATGAGAAGTAATATTGAGTCTAAGAGTATTGTATATCTCCAACTAAATATCGAGCTAATAATTGAACTAACAGCAATTCCCAATGAGATACCGAATCCACCAATAGTATACCATAATGTATAAGCTTGAGTTCTCTCTTCACTCCTAAATATATCTGCTATTATACTAAATCCCAATGGTAAAACAGATCCTAAAGATACTCCAGTTAGAATAATAATAATTATAAAATATGTAGCGGAATAAACAAACACCTCAAAAAACATGAATAAACTAGCAAGAATAAAGCTTAAGCTTAACACCTTTTTCCTAGTTTTCATTTGCGTTTCGCTTAAATATGCCCAAGCGATGGTTGAGAAACCATTTGCAAATAGATATCCACCCGAAAGTAATCCTAGATACATATCTGAGACATTAAAAGCATATCTAATCGCTTCAAAATTAGGTACTAGGAAATAAGTATTATAATTCAGAATTATGAATAATGATGCTAATTGAACAAAAGTTGATAGATGGTCTGCGTCTAGCTTAAACATTTTCCTCAACCAATAAAGGATACACTCCATTACTTGAAAAATAAAGTTAAATTTTATTATGCATAGATTACCTTAAGGCCAAATTAGTGAAATTCGGTAATAATGATGAAAAATGAACTCACACTATCTCTTCTAGATTATTTAACTAAGTTAAGGGATAAAAAAGTCTTTGTTTGCGGGATCGGCGGAGGCGGAGATATACTTGCTACTATTCCCACTGTGAATTTCTTAAAAAGTTTGGGAATTAGGACGTTAGTTGGAGCGGTGGTATGGGAGCGATTCGTTGTAGATCCTGTACCTGGTCCTATAAGTCTAAGAGAGATGCACAATATCAAGAAGATAAACAATGTGGTGGCTTCAGTGAATTCCGAAACGTATGCATTAAGAGGCAGCAAAAAAATCGTTCCACAAATAGCAAAAGTATCTAAAGCCCTGAAAGAAAATTTATATGCCATAGATATCTCAGGTGGCGTAAGAACTGTAATTAATGGTTTACAGGACTTCTTAGAGAGCCAAGGAATAGAATTAATAATTGGTATTGATGGAGGAGGAGATGTTCTAGCTGTTGGTGGTGAAGAAGATCTATGGAGTCCTGTCTCAGATCAAGTAATGCTATCAGTATTAGCGAATTTAATGACAAATTCGATTATTGGAGTCTTTGGATTAGGGACTGATGGAGAATTAAGTTTAAGATATATTTTAAATAGATTATCTTATATTACGCGACATGGAGGGTATTTAGGGTTAATTGGAATATCTAAAAAGGATATTAAACTAATGGATGAATTAATGGGAACAGTGGTAACTGAAACAAATATAGCATCTCTTAAAGCCGCTAAAGGAGAGATAGGCAAGATAAAAATCAGAAATGGCTCAAGAACTGTAGATTTATCTTTAGGTATCTTAATAGCTGTAACAGTTTTCTTAGATTCAAAGATTCTTTACTCTCAAAGCAAAATGGCAAAAGCAATTAAAGATACTGTTAGTATCTGGGAAGCATGGAAGATACTAAATAGTATGGGGATTTTTACCGAATTGGATCTTGAATACGGGGTTCTTGAGTATTTAAAAAGGGGGAATAGACCTAATTTACTTGAGATTAGAAAATTATGGATGAGAAATCAAAAAAGATTTATCAAGTACTCTCCAGTATATGGTTATACTTCTTAATAATAGCTGACTCAACATCTATACTTAGTAGATTTGCGATGGAAACCAACCATGCAAATACATCTGCGATTTCTTCCACAATATTATCTTTGTTGTTTTCCTTTATAGCGTGCGCTAATTCACCTACTTCTTCTATAAACCACATAAATGTTTTCTCTAATCCTCTCTCGCTGTCTCTTTTATAATAAGCATCAAAAATAGCTTTTTGGAAATACTTAATACTTATACTCATCTTCAATCACTCTGCTAGTTTGTTAATTTCGAATAATAAAAGCTAAATATAAAGAATAATTCAAAAGATAATTCTGAGACTCTCTTTATCGTTTTAAATACTGGCGTCTAAAATTGGCAGCCAAATTCATAGAAATAGCCGAGCTCTGCGATAAAATAGCTAAAATCAACGAAAGAAATGTAAAAATATCACTTGTCTCTAACTTTATTAAGGAAATAAGCCCAGATGAAGTCGATATAGCTGTTAGATTAATAATAGGAAAAATATTCCCAGAGTGGAGCGATTATAGACTTGAGATTTCTTGGAGCACCATAATAAAATTAATTAAGAGAATTACAAAAGCCACTAATAAAGACATTCTAGAAGAATTTAGTAAAACTGGGGATCCTGGTGAAATGACACAAGTTCTGATGGAGAAAAAAGGAATTATAAAACAAGCTACATTAATGACTTTGAGTCAACCTGAACTAACAATAATTGATGTCTACAGAACATTAGAGAAAATAGCCAGAATTAAGGGTGAAGGTAGTCGGGAAAGAAAAGAAATCTTATTAGAAAACTTGTTGAGATTGACTAAGCCGCTAGAAGCTAAATACATTGTGAAAGTAATTTTGGGAGAAATGCGCCATGGGTTTAATGAAGGACTGATGGAAGAAGCCATTGCTAAAGCTTTTAGAGTCCCCATCGATCTGGTAAGAAAAGCAAACATGATGATCGGCGATATTGGCGAAGTAGCGAGGATAGCATTATTAAAGGGGTACGAGGGACTTAAGAAAATTAAAATGCGGTTATTTCATCCAATTAAACCTATGTTAGCTCAACAAGTAGAAAACATATTTGAAGCATTAAAAGAGCATGGCGGAAAATCGGCCTTCGAATTCAAACTTGATGGAGTCAGAGTTCAAATCCATAAAAAGGATTCAAAAGTAAGGATATTTAGTAGAAGATTGACAGATATTACTGAAAGTCTGCCAGAAATTGTAGATTTAGTCAGAAAAGAAATAATTGCCGATGAAGTTATCGTTGAAGGCGAGGTGATCGCTATTGGTAAGGATAAGAGACCTTTACCGTTCCAATATTTGATGCGTAGATTCAAGAGAGCCAGGAACTTAAGTAAAGTTATCAAGGAGATTCCTGCGGACCTTTATCTATTCGACTGTTTATATGTTGATGGTGAATTATTAATAGACTCTAAATATGTTGATAGATGGAATATTTTAGAGAAGATACATGGCAGAATAAAACTAGTTCCAAGGTCAATAACATCTGATCCAAATGAAGCACAAAAGTTTTTTGATCTTGCAAGAAAAGAAGGACATGAAGGACTCATGGCAAAGAAATTAGACAGCGAATATACCCCAGGAAATAGAGGAAAAAAATGGTTAAAAATCAAACTCATTCTCAGCACATTAGATTTAGTAATCGTAGCAGCAGATTGGGGTTACGGAAGACGTAAGAACTGGCTGTCTGATTATTACCTAGCTGCAAGAGACGAAAAAACTGGGAAATTTTACGTAATAGGAAAGACATTTAAGGGTCTCACAGATGAAGAATTTGAAGAAATTACACAGCGATTACTAAAACTAAAAATTGGTGAGAAAGGTAGAACTGTCTACGTAAAGCCAGAAATAGTGGTAGAAGTTTCATTTGATGAGATACAAAAATCCCCAAAATATGAGTCAGGATACGCATTACGATTCGCAAGAATTATAAAGATCAGATATGATAAAAGTCCTGAAGAGGCTGATACTTTAAATACTGTAAGAGAACTTTATGAGAAACAATTTAAAGTTAAAGCCAAAAATAACTTACTCAACCTCAGCCGCTATAACTAGCACACAGCCACATTTCTCAACAACATGCTCTACAGAAAATATCTTTTTCCTTGTTATTTCAAGCCCTCTCACTTCAGCCATTTTAATTAACCTAAATAAAGCTTCTTCCTCTGCCTCCTTTTTATCTATCCCCTCCCTCGCAAACTCAGCTACTAATGTCGGTCCCCTATTCGTCCATCCAATGGCTATGGCACCAGCCAACAATTTACCTTGATCGCAGGAAGAAATAGTTGCATATATTGTTGGTATATTACATCCCACTGGCAGATTCGGAGGCTCTTTAACAACGCTAATATTAGTTGGTAAAATACTTGTAACCTTTATCAACGAGACTTGAGGTAACCCAGCTTTTACTAAGCAGTTATCAAATGCATTTAGCTCGGTATCACCTTCACTTGACACAGCAGTAACATAAATTTTTTTAGGTATAGTGATTAAGGACATGAACAACACCTACTCCCAAGTCTTACTAGTTTGATTATAAACTTTTAGGATTCGGAATCAAATTTAGATTTCTTTTGTTAAAAGATTTATCGAAAAATTAGCGTTGTCAAATTTACCTATGGAATAATTATCCCAAAAAACGCATGTACCGCCTACAATTAATTCACCTGACCCTATTTTTAAACCAGCAAATAATATTGGAGCTGCTTTATGCTTATTAGATCTAGCGGTGGCTTCTGCTTCTGCTATTATAAAAGCTTTTGAATTGGTTATGGTGAGTGACGCAGTGCAAGGCAATAATACCTTTTTAACTCCTTCATTAAATCCGTGTATTTTAGATGTAACTATAAATAATCCATCTCCGTTCAAACTGTTAGTCTCGTCAGTAACAATATCATCATTGAGTATAATCCCATAAGATTCAGTAAGCGAGTTCACGCAATCAGCCACATTATCCTCATTATTATAGTAACCTAGCACAATAACTCTCCCGCCTCTAGCAATAAAGTTATGTATTTCTCTTATCTCGTCATTTTTGAAGGGGTTTTCAGGATAATTAAAAACTAAGATATCTAAATTACTTAGGTTTGTTAATGTATCTACTTCAATTAGATTTAGTTTAATGTCCAATATTAATTTACGAAGTCTACTAAAATAATATTGATCATTTATCGTGAATTCCTGGTGTGAAATACTCCAGCCAATGAGCATAACTTAAAACACCGTAAAAGGGATCCTGCATATTAAGCCTAGATTATAGTTTCAAATTAGACAGAGCAATATATCTATTCAATTTTCCATGTATTAATACTGATTTTTTTATAAAAAATAAAGTCCTAGTAATTGGTGACTACTATGAGCATTTCTGAATTGTTGGAAATTGCAAAATTATTAGAGAAAAAAACTAGTATTCTTACTTATCTTAGAAGCCTTGAAAATATTTTGTTAGCAGTTAAGAAATCTGATAATTTTTGGACAATAGTAAGGTATTCGGGAGAACCACTTAACCTTGTGGCAGAAGGTTTAAGATTGCTGGCTGAGAGAAACTATATTAACTTCAGTGAAAACAAAATTTATCTCTCAAGGAAGGGGGTAGAGTATATCAAAAGAAATGGCTTAGGCAGCTATGACTACACATGCGATAAATGTAAAGGAAAAGGTATACTTATCGAAAATTTAGACGAAGATATTGTTAAGGAATTCTTAAAGATTCATGAACGCAGACCATCAGCCATGCAGGAATTTGATCAGGGCTATGTAGCCCCAGAAATCACTCTTGCTAGAATTGCTTTTATGGATTCTTATGGCGATTTGAGGGGTAGAAAAGTTTTGATACTAGGGGATGATGACTTGGTTAGCTTAGCAATAGGATTAACTGGATTCGCTAAAGAGATAGCTGTGATAGAGATTGATAAGAGATTGACTGACTATATTTCCGAGATATCAAGAAAATATGGGTTCGATATAGAGATATACACTAGAGATCTTCGAGAGCCGTTGCCAGATGATTTGGTTGGGAGATTCGATACATTTCAAACAGATCCGCCAGAGACAATCAAAGCACTTAGATTATTTATAGGGAGAGGTATAGCAGCTTTACACGGAGAAAGATGCGCCGGTTATTTTGGCTTGACACGTATTGATGCATCATTAGATAAATGGTTAAAGTTCCAGAAAATGTTAACAAACGAGTTTAAAGTCGTTATAACAGATATCGTAAGAGATTTCAATGAATATATCGATTGGGAATACTTAGATAAGATGCATGGCTGGAAGGTTGCTCCAGTAAAAATAAAGCCTGAAAGCACTTGGTTCGTGTCTAGCCAATACAGAATTGAGACATTAAGAGGATTTAGAGGATTTAATGAGCCTATGATTGATGAAGATATTTATGTTGATGAGGAATTAGCGTCCGCTTAAATCTATTTTTTATCCATCACTATAATTATTTCACGCAATATAGATGCTGCTAGTATAGAGGTAATACTATTAATATCTTTCGGAACTACCTCCACTAAATCAACAATGGTAGGATTTATCTTATTAATGACCAGAAATAATTCATTAGGATCCAATCCAAAGGGCTCAGGATTGCTAACTTCTGGAGCAAACGCGGGATCGAATACATCCATATCGATAGAGATATAATCAGCCTTGCTAAGCACATCGCCCAATATATTCCTGTTATCTAAAATATCATAAATAGTATAGTACTCAACACCATATGCTTCGAGATCGCTCAAAGCTTTTTCTGACACCGACCTTAAACCAATTAACTTTATTTTATCCCAACCAAGTATCTCTCCAACCCTTCTTAATACACAATCATGGTTAAATTTTGATCCAAGATACTCGTCCTCAAAATCTGCATGTGCATCTAAATGGACATAATTTCTTATTTTTTCCCCGAAGAAAGAAACAATAAAAAAAGTAGTGGTGTGATCACCACCTAAAAATACATATTTATTTGATTTTACGCTCCTAAGCACTTCATGTATCCTTCTTTTAGTCTCTCGAAAATCTCCGAAAGATACCTCTACGTCTCCCCAATCAGATGCGTCTGTTTCCCTCACATCTGTTCTAAGTAACAAACTGTATTCTTCTATGCTATCCGATGATAATCTAATGAAATAGGGGGCGAATCTGCTTCCAACTAAGTACGTTTGGCCACTATCATACGGTACCCCTAGTATCTTTATCTTCGCTTCTTGAAATAATGGAAGATCGAATAGGGAGCCTTTCGGCCTTCTTAAGTAATTCACCTTCACCATCACCACCTATATCCTCAACATACGGATCTCCACGCGACATTTGAACAACAATATGATATTCAGGTTTTAACTCATCTAGGATAAACTTCAACGCTACCATCGGATCTATATTCCTACATGTAAATACATCTAGTGCAGCATAACCAAACTCGGGCCAAGTATGGATACTTATGTGGGATTCTTTTACAGCGACCACTCCTGTTACCCCATATGGAGAGAACTTATGGAATATATCCCCTATCACTGTTGCTCCTGCTTTAACTGCCGCATTTATCAATACTCTCTTTAGAAAATTTGGGTCATTTAAGAATTCTGGCTTAACCCCATGTAACTCAACGATGATATGCTTCCCTAGCATTTCAAGCACCTCCAGTAATCAGTTTTATTAATAAAGCAGCTTTCGCTAGAATAGTGATAAGAGTTAGAATTCTGGAAACTTAGGGAATTTTTCACTGGATATCTGTAGAACAAGAAGCTAGTCAAGGTGCGCTGAAGAGGACCCCTTTTAACAACCTTGAAATATTCGAGCAATGTCCTATTACGATTTATTATATTTAATAAAGACTGGAGCGGGACCCGGCACATATCTCCCCCCCCAAGAAAATTATTCTGGGGAAAGGTCGCCGGGGAGGGTGGCCCCGCCCCGGCGTCCAGTAATCTCATTAATGT
>JAHQWF010000124.1 GCA_029856055.1 Candidatus Njordarchaeota archaeon
AAAGAGATATATTAGATCGTCTTTTACTGTGGGGCCGAGTTGAAAAGGTTTGAATCTGAAAAGCCAAGATTTCATAGATTACATTAAAAAGTCGAAGAGCAGGAGCACTTGCACTTCTTATATTTTTGGTTTGAATAAGTTCGCTGAATGGCCCAATAGTGCTGGTAGCGGGGAAATAGCATTTTATCCTAGTAGAATAATACTACAGGATTTTACAGGAGTGCCTCTTGTCGTGGATCTAGCAGCTATGAGAGACGCGGCCAAAAATTTTGGTGCGGATCCAAACATAGTTAATCCTCACGTGCCTTCTCATTTAATAATTGACCACTCTGTTCAAGTGGATTATTTTGGCAATGAATTAGCTTTAATGAAAAATATGGAGCTTGAGTTTAAGAGAAATGCTGAAAGATATAGGTTTCTGAAGTGGGCTCAAAACTCTTTTAGTAACTTTAAGGTATTTCCACCAGGATCGGGAATAATACATCAAATAAATCTTGAATATCTTGCTAAAGTGATCGATTTAAGAAAAATAAGTAATGAACTCAAAGCGTTTCCAGACACAGTTCTAGGAACGGATTCCCATACTACAACGATAAATGGAATAGGAGTAGTTGGTTGGGGAGTGGGTGGTATAGAGGCAGAAGGGGTTATGTTAGGTCTACCATACTATATGCCGTTCCCAGAGGTAATTGGCGTTAAACTGATTGGTGAATTACAGCCAGGTGCTACAGCAACTGATCTTGTTTTATACATCACCGAGAAACTACGTAAAAAAGGAGTGGTTGGTAAATTCGTAGAGTATTTTGGTCCAGCTCTAAGCTACCTTACAGCTCCAGATAGAGCTACTATAGCTAATATGTCGCCTGAGTATGGATCAACTATTGGATATATCCCCATCGACAAGACTACAATAGATTATCTTAAATTGACTGGACGTGATCCAAATCATGTCAAATTAGTTGAGGAATATGTTACTAGATTTAAGATATATTATGATCCCGGCACAACACCAGTTTACTCTGATATAATTGAAATTGATATAAGTGATGTCGAACCAGCAGTATCAGGTCCAGCTCATCCAGAGGATAGGATACCTCTAAAAGAGTTAAAGAAGAAGATAAATGAATTGATTAGAAAACATAAGGAGAATGCTAAAAAAGGATCTTTTCCCTCATTCACAACTATTACATCATCGGGAATCAAAGAGGAGAAAGGAGTATTAGTTGATCTAAATGGTGAGAAATCAGTAATTGATCATGGCTCTGTTATTATAGCTTCAATAGCTAGTTGTACAAATACACTGAACCCGCTCGTAATGATAGCTGCAGGATTACTGGCCAAAAAAGCTGTTGAAAAAGGATTAAGAGTAAAACCTCACGTTAAAACTAGTTTAACTCCCGGCTCCAGAGTAGTGATGAAGTACTTAAATAAGTTAGGATTATTACCTTATCTAGAGGCCCTGAGATTCCATATAGCTGGTTTTGGCTGCGCATCATGCATAGGTAATAGCGGCCCATTAAATAGAGCTATCACTAATGCGATTAGGGATTTTGATTTATACTCTGTAGCCGTAATCAGCTCTAACAGGAATTTTAGTGGTAGAGTTCATCCATTGTCTAGAGGTAATTTCATAGCATCACCCCCTCTAGTGGTAGCTTTCGCTATATCGGGTACATTAAACATAGATCCATTAACAGAGCCATTAGCATATGATCCAAATGGGAAACCAGTGTATCTTAAAGACTTATGGCCATCGATGAAAGAAATAAAAGAATCTTTCAATAAAGTATTAGATCCCGTACTATATAGAGAGACATATAGCAAGATAGAAGAAGGAACCGATGAATGGAAGCAACTAGAGTCACCAACGGGAATTGCATATCATTGGGATGAGAAATCCACATATATTAGGAAGCCACCATATTTTGATGATTTCGAGATCGAACCGAGACAACCTACAGATGTAAGAAAAGCTAGAGTTCTTGTTCTACTTGGTGATAGGGTATCAACAGACCATATTTCCCCAGCTGGAACAATTCCACCCGAGAGCCCAGCAGGAAAATATCTGATAGAGCATGGTGTATCTATAGAAGAATTCAATACTTATGGTTCTAGAAGAGGCAACCACGAAGTAATGATGAGAGGAACTTTTGCTAATCCAAAATTAAAGAACTATCTTGTGCCTGACAAAGAGGGTGGCTGGACTAAATTTATTCCTACTGGAGAAATAATGACAGTTTATGATGCCGCAATGAGATACAAGGAAATGAATATCCCAGTGATAGTTCTAGCTGGAAAACAATACGGAGTAGGAAGTTCAAGAGATTGGGCTGCGAAAGGACCAGCATTACTTGGTGTTAAAGCCGTTATTGCTGAGAGCTTTGAGAGAATACATAGAAGTAATCTCATAGGTATGGGAATATTGCCATTAGAATTCAAACCCGGAGAGAGCTGGAAATCATTAGGATTAACTGGAGAGGAAGAATTCGATATAGTAGGGATAAGCGATGGCTTATATCCTAGAAAAACACTTAAAGTAATAGCTAGAAGAGGAGATAAAACTACGGAATTTGAGGCAATAGCAAGCTTAAACACTTGGATAGAGGTAGAATTCTATAAGCATGGCGGAATACTACCATATGTGCTAAGAAAATTAATTAAGAAATGATCTGATAAAAACCAATGAGCACAAATAACATTACAAACTTATATTTTTTGTGTTTTAAAAAAAGCATAAATCAATAGTAGTATTTTTTAAATGAAAAATCGATACAGCGCACTCGTATTTAATAATCCTCTTTTTTAAGTTAGATCAAGTAATAAAATGCTTCTTCTATATCATTTTTCATTTGGTTTTGTATATCTTCATCCAGCAGAACTATATCACTAATGATTCCAGAATATTTCGTCTCTATTTTCGTTATCAATTTCTCCAAGCTCTCAAATAATATTCTGCTGAATCTCTCAGTGAATAAAAAGCCTAAAATTTTCTCTCCATGAGCCATTATAATATAGAATGCTTCATGCTCTATTAATTTCATTGGTATATCTTTTCCAATTATCTCACTAGTCATCATTGATATCCCAGTCATAGCTGAACCTATTAACTCTGGATCCTGCTTTTTACCAGCTATATTAAAAATATATTCAAAGAAAGTTTCCCCACCTTTCGTTACTAAAAACAAGCTGTATGGCTTAACATAGGTTGTTGCTAAAATAGTGGGGTATATTGCTGATATCGACATTATGAGTGAAAAGCCAGTAAATATTAATATTATAGCTATAAAATCCAGTAAGTCAATCAAGTAAGCATAACGATACACTAATAAACCGTTTAAGATAAGTATGGTAAATCCTATCAAAAAGATCGAAATTCCCAGCAAATATAGCTTGTAATTCTTTAAATTCTTTCTCTTCTTTAGTTGTTTCATGCTGAAAATAAAGTGCCTGCCTATAATGAACCCAGCAATCATCATTCCTAGTATTTCTAGCGATACAAGAATTACAGAAGAAAATAGATCTGTTTCGAAGAGTGAAGATATTATCACTGCACCACTTATAAAAGCTAAAATAGTAACCAGTTGCGATAACTGATTACTTGTAAGATAATTTATAGAGATTATCCAAAATAGAAAAGCTAAAACAATAAATAATGTCCTTAAAAATGAGTTAAGGAAAATAATTTTCCCGAAAATAATCAACTCTGTATTTAGAAAGAAACTAGCTAGCTCAGATAATAATCCTAGTATAAAGAACAAGGAAGTTAATGAATCATAAAGAAGCGATGTATATCCATGTTTATAATAGCTATTGATACTTATGAAAAAGCTTAGTATTAATTCTAGTAAAATAAGCAACAGTACAACAAGTATGCTCATTTTCGTTCACCTAGCTCTGCATACTTGTTTATATAAGAAAAAGTGAAATATAAGTGTTTACTAACGATTCAATGGATTGATAAATAATTTGTTTTGAGGAATGGTTTGTCAAAAAATTCTGATTCTAGACGTCGAAGCATCAAATTTAAGAGTGGGGGGCCTCCGTAACGTATTAGGGAAGACCTACGAAACAACACCAATCCGAAAGGAGGCCCCCAATATG
>JAHQWF010000076.1 GCA_029856055.1 Candidatus Njordarchaeota archaeon
GAACACGAAATTAATATTGTTTCCTGGTCTTACAACAAGATAATCAAAGAAGAGAGTTCTACCGTTTGTTTCTTGAATAGAATAGAGCCTGCTTTTCACTCCGAGAAACATTCTTTTGAAAGTTTTTAACATCTCTGTCTTACCAGATAATGAGGGGCCATAAAGTACAATCTTTAGCCGGTATCGTCCATCGGCTGCGATCACGACCATCGATTTACACCAAGAAATTTTAATATTTTTTAATATTGTTTTATGGCAAGCTAATTAATTATATCTATTGATTTATTTTTTTAATTTATCTGTTTTTTATCTTTTAGCTTACTTTATTAATTTTGTAATTAATAAAGAATCATAGGGTTTAGTAGATATTTATGATCATTCAATACACTTTTAATTTTGTTACATAATATATTTGATACTCGGAATTAGTTACAAGAGTTGAAAAATATGGCAAATTCTACGGTAAGTTATAGTGACGTTGGATTAAGAGTTGGTTTAGAGATCCATCAGCAATTAAAATCGAGAAGAAAATTATTTTGTTACTGTAAGCCAGAATTAATTAAAGAGGAGCCAGATTTTACAGTTATAAGGTATATGAGACCAACCCTAGGCGAGACAGGAGAGATAGATCCAACTATGTTAAAAGAATTTAAGAAAGGTAGATACGTTGTTTATCAAGTATATAAAGATAAAAATTGCTTGTATGAGATTGATGAGATACCTCCTCACGAGGTGGATCGAGAATCCTTAGTTACTTCCATCATGATAGCTAAGCTATTTAAGATGAAGATTCCAGATATACTAGTTGTATCTAGAAAACAATATTTAGATGGGAGTGTGCCTTCAGGGTTTCAGAGAACAATCTTAGTTGGTTTAGAAGGTTATCTGGAGTTATCGAATGGAAAGAAATTGGGTATCACACATATTTGTCTTGAGGAGGATGCGGCTAGAAAGATTTCAGAAGATGCTGAGAAAATTGTTTTCAGAGTAGATAGATTGGGTATACCGCTCATTGAGATAGGAACTAAACCTGATCTTAATTCTCCAGACGAAGTACTGGATGCGGCGTTGCGTATAGGATCTTTATTAAGAGCCACCAGAAGGGTCTTGAGGGGGCTAGGGACTATAAGACAGGATATAAATGTTAGCATCTCTGGTGGTGCTAGAGTTGAGATAAAAGGTGTTCAGAGGCCTGAGTGGTTTAAGCCACTCATTGATAACGAGATAAAACGCCAGCTTAAGCTGATAGAGTTATCTAAAGTACTGAAAGATAGGGGGGTGACCGATGAAATTATTAGAGAACAAGAACCTGTTGATGTTAGTGATGTGTTTACAGATACAAAAGCCAAATTCATAAAAAAAGCATTGAAAAAAGGTGGAATAGTATTAGCTTTAAGATTACCTGGATTTTCTAATGTACTGGGAGAAGAAATTTTGCCGGGAAGACGATTTGGTAAAGAATTTGCGGAACGTGTTTCTGTTATAGTGGGTCTAGCTGGTATAATCCATACAGATGAATTACCCGCTTATGGGATTTCGGACAAGGAAAAACAGAAATTATTTGAGAAAACTAATTCTGACCCAGAGAAAGATGCTGTAGTTATCGTTGTGGGTCCGAAAGATAAAGCTTATGCAGCGTTAGATGAAGTGAAGGAGAGGGCTATCTTAGCTCTGAGAGGTGTGCCTCCTGAAACAAGGAAGGCTAATCCCGATGGAACAACTAGTTTTGAGCGTCCTATTGGAACTGCCGCTAGATTATATCCTGATACAGATAGTTCACATATTAGGATTACTGCGGATATTTTAGAGGAAGCAGAACGTAAATTACCTGAGTATCCATGGGTACGTGAAGAAAAGTATATTAAAGAATTAAGATTACCGCCGGAGATAGCAATGAGAATAGTTATGTCAGAGAGAAGCGAGTTATTTGAGGATATAATCAAGCTAGGTGTGAATCCCAAACTAGTCGCGACTGTTTTGATTGATTTAATGACTAGCTTGAGACGTGAAGGCTATCCTATTGACGATATAAGTGATGAGAAAATCTATGATTTATTCAAGATCTTTAAACAAGGAAAAATATCTAAGGAAGCTTTTCCTGACATAATAGCGTTTTTATCAAAGAATTCTGATAAGACTGTGGGCGATGCATTGAGGAGCTTAAAGGTCGAGACTATCTCTCTCAATGAATTGGAAAAAATAATTGACCAGATAATAGAGCGTAATTTGCACTTATTAAAAGAGCGAGGGGAAAGAGCTTTTAAACCACTAATGGGCGATGTTATGCGTGTAGTTAGGGGTAAAGTAGACGGCAAAATAGTCAGTCAAACTTTGCAAAGGAAGATAGCTGAGAAATTGGCGCAGATCGGTAAGGAATAGGTCTCATTTAATTGAAAGATTTATACCTAGTTATAACCTTTGATTTTTTATGCGAGGTGTGAAATAAAATGTCTGTGCTCATCAAATTTTTTAAGTGGTTGAAAGGCGAGAGCCCTCCTCCAACGATGTCACAAATTAGATCAAATCTACGAGTTTTGGAGATGAGGCTAAACAGATACGAACGAGAACTTTCAGTTAAGAAGAAGAAAGCCATTAAGAACTTAAGGAAAAGTATTAAGAGCGGGGAACTCAATATAGCTAAGGAGTATGCTAAGGAGGTTATTGTTCTAGATAGAGATATATCAAGCATAATTCAATTAAGAACTAAATTCAATAGCATAAGAAGCTTGATCGAGAGAGGCGCCGTGATGCAAGATCTCGCTAAAAATATCATGAATTTAGTTCCTGTTATGGTGAAGGTATCTAACAGTGTAGGTGATAAGGAATTGGCTAAGGCTTTTATGGAATTGGCTAAAGCATCTGAAAAAATGTCTGCGAGCGAAGAAACTTTACTCTCAACGGTTGAGGAAGTAGCTTCTGAAACGGATATAGACGAGGCTGCTGAGGAACTAGTTCTAAAAGTTGCTGAGAAAGAAGGTGTAGAATTACCCTCTGAGAAAATAACTGAATCTAAGATAAGTCCAAGTGAGGTTGAAAAATTATTAAAGGAAATTTCGGAAGAAGAGTAGAAAATATAAATCAGATTATTTATTACTCATTTTTAGGGGCACGATGATGACTAGTTACTCATCTGACATTTTCACATGATGACCTCGCGACGCTCTGAGATTTAACAAAACCTTTAAAAATAGAATCAAATGATTATTCAATCATTGTCTCAAGGTATAGTTAGAGATGGTTGATCAAGCATGCGATTAGCGCAATTATTTAAACAAGTTATCAAGAAAGAAGAGGAATTACCGGAAATTAGGAGTAGAAAAAGCGTTTCTGAACCTCGTTTAATTGATACTCCTAGATGCACATCTTGCAATAAGGTTATGCACCCTAGGAGTACTAGTACTATAGCATTTATATGCCCGAATTGTGGGCAAGGTATAATAATTAGATGCAAAAAATGCCGTGTTATGGGTAAAGTTACGAAGTGCCCTGTATGTGGATATGAATATCCTTAAGGTGAATTAAAAATGGCAGAGAATGCAGTCTTAGTTGAACTAGTTCCTGATGATGCAGAGGTAGATATGGACAGTATAGTTGAAAAAATCAGGGAAAAGTTGCCAGCTGGTACAGAATTAAAGGATTATAAATTGGAACCATTTGTATTCGGATTAAAGAAACTAAGAGTAATGATAATTGTACCCGAAAAAGAAGGCATGATATCCGAGATAGAGGAAATATTGAACTCTATTGAAGGAGTATCAGCGGAAGTGCAATCAATAACTAGACTATAAATCTAAAAACGTTTCTTAACTCTAAATGTGTAATGTTTGGTGGCTTATTTAAGCCTTATCAAGGATGCACGTAGCCCCATGTCCGAAATAAGATGGCCAAGTGCCCTAGCATGTCTTAAATCAGAGCGGTTTAGAGACACTACAGACATGCCTAAACCATCTCTTGAACTTCTCAAGAATCTCAGAGATAGACCGCCTCCTCCTAGATAGCGTAGCGTAAATCAAGGCTAGAAGGTAGAGTATGAGGA
>JAHQWF010000006.1 GCA_029856055.1 Candidatus Njordarchaeota archaeon
CTTTGATACATCCCTCTCAGTATTTGGCAATGATTTTAGCTTTTCACCTTCTATTCTAATTACTTTGGGAGGATTCGGAGGTCCATTCAATACTGCATAAAAATCTACATTTTTTCTAAGGTAATGACTTCCATGAAAAGTTGCAATTATGCATCTAATAACTAAATCTAGTCTACCACTAGTTGCAGCTATGTTATTTAATAAAAAATCAGCTGCTGTATGAGCGGTATAAGAATTAATAAGTATAGAATAATGTTTTAGCATTCTATCCTAATGATGTTCTTTTTTTCCTTTCTTCCTTAGCTCTTATCTTTATGATCCCCTGATAGATAGCGCAATTAATGCATAGATATTTGGTTACCTGATAGGATGGTATGATTGCACCTTTGGCTCTTAGCTCCTTTTCTAACTGAGGGTCTATAATATGTTTTCTTCTAGTTATTTTCACAGCTTTAGATCTAGGAATCAATGCACCACAAGAATCACATTGAACTATTTTTTCTCGTCCCTTCCCACCTTTTTTGCGACCCCTATTTTTTCGTTTCTTAGGCATCTATTTTAACACCCTTTAGGTTGATTCGTTATAATAATTATTAAGTCTATATTAAAATCTTTCTTTTTAAACATTTTAGGAAAAACTATTCTATGTTTATAGTACTTCGGAAACTTATATGTTTATTATCTCTCTGCTTTTATTTAATTCTATGCTTAGAAGCCTCGACACATAACTAAAGCTATTAGCTTAATTTTAGACTTATCAATATCTTAATCCCGCCGAAAAATTATAATAATTAGAAATAATAATTATTATTTGATGAACTGCAATATCAAAGCTAGCTAAAATATAGATTATAGGCATCAGTGCATTGAGGTTCAGAAGCATAAATCATTTGTATGTTATATTAAAATTGCAGTAGGTTTTACAGCTAAGCCTCGGTTTTCACTTACCATGTCATTGCTTGTCATAAGAGCATATCCAATACCTATAAGTTCTCCTCTAATAGATAGAAGAGCTACCATGTTTCCTACATTTATATTCGTTTCTACTCCTATAATACCCGGTATTGCTAAAGAAGCTCCATGATAGAGTGCATTAATGGCACTATCCTTTATAAAGATTTTCGGAACATTTTTTATAGCATACTCTACTGGTAATAAAACTTTCCTTATAAATTTTTCTTTTCTCTCCTCTTCCCATATCTTATAGGCATCTAAAACATTATACATGGTAACAGATTTTTCTTCAGTGAAATGACCAACTTTAGTTCTTCTTAACTCTTCCATATGTGCTCCTGGACCAAGTACGTCTCCTATATCATAGCATAACTTCCTAATATAAGTGCCGGATTCACAGTTAATTTTCATTAATACTCTTCTTCCATCTATTTCCAATATTTCTATGTTATATATTTTTCGAACTCTAATGGCTCTTTTCACAGAAGATCTTAGGGGAGGGCGTTGATAAATAGGTCCAATAAATTTACTTATAATTTTTCTTAATTTTTCTTTATTAAAATCTCCATGTATTTTCATAACACATATATATTGTTTATCTAGATGTAATAAGAGAGGAATAATTTTTGTTGCCTTACCAAGAGCAATTATTAATACGCCAGTTACCTTAGGATATCCCCGCCATATGGCTCTAGGGTTCCTGCATGTCCGGCCTTTTTTACTTTTAATATTTTTTTAATCCAAGCTACGATTTCATGGCTCGTAGGACCTGGAGGTTTATCCAAATTTATTAGTCCTTTATTCAAAAGTTCTGAAACGCTATAAGACTTATGAGATTCTCTCAAGATTTTTTCATCTATTTCTTCACGCAAAATTATTCTTCTCATATATAATAACCAGCTGGGGTAATAGTTGGCTTTATAATTTTTTTCATTTCATTAAGCATTTTCTTCTTCTCTAAGGCTAATATAACTTCTTCATCACTAGCTCCTTTCTTAATATCTATCTTCATGTTTGTTGGTTCAAGATGCTTTAAATTAGCTCTTCTTCTTCTTACACCAGTAAGAGTTTTAGGTCCAGTAATTAGGACATAATTATCATTTATTATATCTACAATTACACATTTTCTACCGGCTTCTCTTCCAGCAATTTTAATACATATACGTCCTATATCATAAATTTTTGGCATAAGGTCACCTCTCAATAAATAATAGCAAACAAATATAACAATAATATAGGAAAATAGTAATATTTATAATTTTCATTATCGATACTAATGTAAGGCAAATGAAATATATGTCTTAACTCTACTAGGCCGGGGTGGCCGAGTGGACTAAGGCGCAGGCCTTGAGAGCCTGTGTCCCCTATGGGACGCGTGGGTTCAAATCCCACCCCCGGCGCCATATTCTAAGCTAAAGATAAGCTCTATTCTTGGCTCTTTTCGGCCGAAAAGCCGTTAAAAATCGAGCTCGAATTTTGCATGATATCTCTATTTAGCATCTCAGTTCGAACCTTCAAACTTATTAGGCCAGCCCCGCTATTTCTTTTCCGGGCTGCAATTGGATTCAGAGGGAATGCGAGAGATTACCTGCAAACCATAGACACCTATCAACAGACAGCAAACCTATTTACGTTATACGCTGGCGTGCTCTTTAAATACTTAAGTTGCCTAGCATTCTTTCGCATAGCATTTATAGCCAAATCTAAAAGTTTATCTGCAACATTAGTAGCACTCATTTTTCACCATAACAGTATCGTGTTGATTCGTTAGGTGGTGAAGTTTGTGTCTGGTCGAAGATATCCTGAGATGAGCATGAAAATAAGGCTGCCTAACGGTGACTACCTGATTTTTTAGCTGTTTTTATTTGCGCATTAACTATTAACAGAGATAAATTAATTCAAACAATCCTCACGACATTCTAGATTGTAATGTCCCTTGCGGGTCTCTGTGCCAAACTTTAAAAAATATAAACTCCATATCCTTAGGTTAAGAGAAATGCTGTACGAATGTACAAACAAATGATACTGCTTGGGAGGATGGATTTGATAGCTACATCTTTACCCTATGTAAATGCATTAGATTATTACAGAGCGCACATGTACAATATGCTATGGTTGGGAATGGATTTCGATTTATTTAAGAAATATGAAATTGAAGCTTATTCTCATCATATAAATAATAGATTTAGATTGCTTTCAGAATATTTGGGGAACATGCTTCGTTCTATGATAGAGATGAACTGTATTATAAAAAAGGTAAATTGTCAGTCATTGTGGTCGGTAACTTAAGTTTGGAATATGAATTGATTGAAAGTCACAAATTTTTTGCCAGCATATCCAAGTCTATTGGCTTTATTCCTATCAAGACCTATTTCAGAAATGTTGACGTAACAAAAATGCCAGTAGTGATATAGGGAGTATCAATAGAAGAATATATATTCTTCTCAGGAAAAATGACATTAGCATCTCATCAGATGATGAAGATTTTATATTAGAAATTGTAACACACCGAATGACTAAGTTTGAAGAGCAAATAAAAAAGGTTCGAGAAAGCCCCAGGCGCCTCTACAGAAGAAGATGAAAACTAGAACCATGAATCCCGCTGCCTAAAAAGTTACACCAATTTTGAACCATGCATGCGTGAAATAGAAAAAATATAATAAGGTTTGCTCTAAAAAGGTTCTTTCATCAGAGAGTTTCAGATTTGCCATTAAATCTCTGTTTGTCTCAATTATTACCTGTTCGTCTCTTCTAAGTATGTGCTCTATACTTATCGTTTTAAATCCTTTAACCTTAAGCTTAAATAAGTTCCCATCCAATTTTACCTTCTCAATTCCTATCGCAAGCGGTTTATGATAGATCCCATTCAGATCAGCTTTTATACGCCTACGACATGATTGTTCCTATGAAGTTGGCAATATTCATCTGTATCTAATTTTGCATAATATTCTTCTTCAGAGTATTCGCTAGGTTCATGCATTCATCTAGAAATTTCTTTTCTCAGCGCATAATAAAATCAATTTATAATGGGGGAGGTATGCTGGCCGTAGCCCGTTTTC
>JAHQWF010000085.1 GCA_029856055.1 Candidatus Njordarchaeota archaeon
ACCTCGAATACGGGAACCTTACTAACCCCAAGCAAGTCAAGAGCAAAGAAAACATCGAGATTACCTACAACCACATTTCTATTAGCAATAGCAATCACAGGTTTATCCACAATTCCATTACTAACGATCCTAGCGTATGCAGGCAATATACTCCTCACTTCAAGATCAACCAGAGACTTTAACTCATTAATATCAATTAATCTTATTGCTTCAGGCATACATCTTATCTCTGCTTCATTAATTATAACAGTGTTTTATAGAACAATCATAAAATATTCAGTCAATATATAAAGTTTTTTTAAAGAAAATCGTAAGAAAAATGAATTAATCGAAATATTTAATCATTTTTCCTTAGAGATATATCGGGATATAAGAGGAAAAATGCTCAATGACTTAATAATAGATCTTAGAAAACAATTATATAGTTTATTATTAATTCAAATAACTTATTGATTGCGCTAGGATAGCTCTTGATTTCGAACCTAATCAAATTGCAGAAGTGACCATAGGTAAGTAAGCTGACGTAGACAGAACTATTATCTACGCGAAAGTAATCATTCACACGCTTCTCATCAACCTTATTGGAATTAGACCAAAGAGAAACAATTATATCTAGATCAGATGTGTTCGACCCCGTTAACTCGAGGACAACGTAATTAAAGACAATCGGGTAAGTATAGATATCAACAATTAACTTAGCTCCCTTATATAGAGCAGTGAAATTCATCAGGAATGAAGAGGCATTATTGATATAAGATACATTGAATTGATTAATCCCATTAAAACTAGCATTTAGAATAGGGAGCTCAAGGCGTGTAACATTCTCCAGAACAGTCTCAAAATCATGAACATCATTGTAATCAATCAAGTAGACACCAGTATCATTAATCTCCCTAGCAAAAGCAAGCTCAAAAGGAGAAACAATATACCAACGATCAGGAATAAGAATAAACTTAGGCACGTAATCAGGAATCCTAGGGAAATAAAAAGGTTTCTGAGGGGCCAGAGTAGGTATTACGCCTTGGATATAATCAAGCAACGAGCCGGGATAAACAACTTGACCAACCTCACTAACAGCCCAATCAAGGTAATTACCTATGAGAGGAAAATTAGCCATAGGGATCGGTTTATCGATGAGAACAACAATACTCCTGTTCTCGAAACCAAAGTGAGATGAGATCCATTCAAGCTGACTCATGTAGTATTGGCTAGGACGATTAACATGATCAGGGAGATAAGAATTAGGTATAGCAGTTACAACAATAATTATTAAGAGGACGGATGCTAGAAGCTTGGACCTGTACTTAAGCCAACGCCTAACAAAACCCAGCCTCCCAGAAGTATCCTCCATGTACTTAGGTATCTCCACAGTAAGATATCTTAATCCGAAAGCAGCGAGAATACCCATAGGCATCAGGTTTAACAAGCGGTAGCTATATGTGTATGCGCCAGTAGCGAAGAGAAAAGATATAGTTATGTACCATGCAATGATGATACCGTGAAGAACAGTTTTCTTACGGATAGTTAGGAGGTAAAATGCTCCTAGTAGAGCTGCGAAAGCAATCAATGGATCCTCTCTCCCAGATAATTGCAGAGGATAACGTATATAACTGAAGAAGATCGATTTAATAAGCGATATAGCGATCCTAGGTTCACTAAACGCGGCTACAAGAGTAGGTATAAGGGAAACAAATGAGGGCAAAACTATATTTAACGCTTCCCTACGCATAAATAGGAGAAGAATAAACATGAAAACGAATATGATGCCGAGATAAACAAACAGAGTCCATGGATGAATAAAAGCAATAATAAAAGAAAAAACAGAGAATATAATCAGGTTCTTAATACTTGGTTCAGGCCGCTTAACAATACGAGCAACATAGAGAAGAGCAAACATAGTGAAAGTCCAAGCCATAAAATTACAGAAGATATCAAGGAAAAGGCGAGAAGTACTGAAAGTGACCGCTGAGATAACACCAGCATAAAAACCTAACTCATGATCACCAGTAACCTCCCAAACAAAAGAAACAACACCAACAACAAAAAACATAGCAAAAATAACTGGAGTAACCATGATGGTTAAGTTGGGATTAATGAAAATCAAATTAATAGCATACAGTATCAGGAAAGCGAAAATCCTCTCCCGAGGCAAATAAAAAACATACCCTAGATCCGAAGCAAGCTTCTTCAAGTGATATAGGTAATAAGCAGTATCCCAGCCCTGAGGAAAAGGGTAAATGAGATAACGAAAACTAATAAAAGCACCAGCGACAAGAGCAGCAATAAGTATCTCTCTCCTACCCCGAGACAAATCAAGCTCAGAAAACTCAACATGAAGCAAACCACGCTTCTCAATAATAACCTCAGCGGGAAGAAAAATAAACCAGAGAAGAGATAAAGCCGCTATAATGGTGAAAGAAACAAACCAATAAAATAAATCCAGCACATTAAACATGAAATCAAAATGAGCAAAAGAAAACATAACTGAAATAATTATTATAAAGATGAAAACAATTGGAAAAATCTTTATACCAAATGACTTCAATTTAACTTTTTTCAGCAATATAGGCACCGAAAGTACCGAAGAGGACATCTCTAGTACAAGTAAGATCTAAAGCTTGTGATAAGATACAACTAAATAGAGAACAAAAATATTATTTAAAGAATTAAGAGAGGATGATCAACTCAAGAGAACAATCGAGGTTATATAGATGCGAAAGAAACCATACATAGTTGCGGGAATACCAGCATTTAACGAAGAACTAACAATAGCAAAAGTCATTCTACTGACAAAAAAATACGTAGATAAAGTAATAGTAGTTGATGATGGCTCGACAGATATGACCGGCGAGATAGCCAGAGCGTTAGGTGCAGAAGTCATTAAACACGACGAGAATATGGGTTATGGCGCTGCAATTAGGAGACTTCTACAAGTTGCGAGATCGGAGAACGCCGATGCATTAGTTATATTAGATGCAGACGGGCAACATGATCCTAGGGAAATACCAAAGTTAGTTAAACCTATCATTAAGGATGAGGCAGATATCGTTATTGGATCAAGATTCCTTGGGAAGACTGATGCTAAAAAGTATAGAGAGCTAGGAGTAAGAATGATCACTAGAGCAACAAATATACTGGCTGGAACAAAGATAACTGATGCTCAAAGCGGATTCAGAGCATATGGGAGAAAAGCGATACAGTTGATAAGACCTACGGATGATGGAATGGGAGTAAGCGTTGAAATACTTGTCCAGGCAATGGACGAGAAATTAAGAATAAAGGAAGTACCAATAACAATAAGATACGAGGGACTAGATACATCAACAGAACATCCGATAAAACATGGTGCAGGGGTAATAAATGCCTTAATAATCAAGACAATTGCGCGAAAACCCCTAAGATTCTTAGGATTGCCTGGTGTGTTATCGATAGTCACTGGATTATTCTTTGTGATGTGGCTAATATCGCTATATAACCAGACAAGATATTTTAGTATGCCAATGGCAATAATAGCTGTAGGTTTCATTTCTGTTGGAATTTTAATGATACTAACTGCTATACAGATACATATAGTAAGGAACCTTGAAAAGAAAATAAGCATGTACGAGTATACATGCAACTAAAACAAAAAGGCATTAATCAAACATACCTCTCTACGGAATAAGAAAAATAGTTCTCTAGGGATTACCAATGGATCGTGAAGTAAGAATTGGCTTCTTGTTCCTTCATCCATTTTCGGAATCGATGGGATCTACTTATAGAGTAATTGAGATAGGAAAATCCCTTGCAAAGAAAGGATTAGGAGTCAAGATTTATGACCCATTTGAAAAAAATCAATGGATTGATAGATTAGAGATCAAGAAAATTAGGCTCATGGAGAAGCTTGGACTGGTTGTTAAGAGGACTCAGAGAGGATACCTCAACGAGGAGATGCTCGAGGTAGTGACGCTGGCAACAGCCCTAAGTACTTCTATTGAAGCGGCTTCAGAAGCGAT
>JAHQWF010000046.1 GCA_029856055.1 Candidatus Njordarchaeota archaeon
TATAAGAGCAGTAGTTCAAGCAGCAAAAGGCGCAACTGTTAAAGTTATAATTGAAACAGCACTTCTTACAGATGAAGAAAAAGTTAAAGCCTGCCAGTTAGCAAAATCTGCTGGTGCAGGGTTTGTTAAAACTTCAACAGG
Source organism: Candidatus Njordarchaeota archaeon (assembly GCA_029856055.1). GTDB lineage: Archaea > Asgardarchaeota > Njordarchaeia > Njordarchaeales > Njordarchaeaceae > Njordarchaeum. The sequence goes on from JAHQWF010000046.1 coordinate 142, forward strand.
GTTTGCAAAATCAGGTGCAACTGTTTATGATGTTGAACTTATACGAAGAACAGTTGGTTCATCTATGGGTGTCAAAGCAGCAGGTGGTATAAAAACTTTTGAAGATGCAAAATCTATGATAAAAGCAGGTGCTAGTGAAAAGACAGCAAATGAGGTTGCTGATGTTGTGGAGACGAAGATAGCTGATAAAAAAGAAGTAACTACAAGGGAGTTAAGATCAATTGTTCTCGAAGAGTTAGAGAAGAGAGAACCGGAAGCTAGTGATAGCTGGAAATTTTATGATAGAATTGTCAAGGGTAGAATAACGTTTGAGAGAGGAAAATTCGTAGTAGTTGAGAAAGGAAATCTATATTTTGGACGCGAAGTGAAAGATATTGGTAAATCAGGTTTATCAGATGTAGAGGAAGTTGCTGGGATTCTTAGAGAGTTGCAGGAAGACTATGATCATGGAGTTCCAAAGAAGACGATTAATGCTAGGACATGGGTTTTATTCATGGCTGTTCTGAAATCAAAGCAAATGAGTCCAGAAGACAAAAGGAAAGCTATAAATATGATTAATGAATTCCGTGAGAAGTTTGGATGGAAGCCTCTTGAACCGAAAAAGCCATTGTAAGGCAATATATTTTTATATTTTTTGTTAGGAATCATGTTTGTTCTTTACAGCAAATTTTTAATAATATTATTATAATATTATCAATTTAATTGAAAAAATCAAAAGTTTAACGAGGTTTATTCCATGCGCGTTCTAAGAGTTGCTTTTGGCCTCAATAAAAATAATGGATTGACTGAAGAGCACTATGGTGAATCTGATAAATTTGCTATCTATGAGGTTCGTGAGGATGGATCATATAGATTAATTGAGTATAGAGATAATAATGCAAAGGGAATTCAAGAGGAGCATGAAAAGTATCATGGAGATCCAAGAAAGTTTAAGGCCGTTATTGAACAATTGAGTGATGTTAATGTTTTAGCTAGATTCATTATGGGTCCTAATTTACTTAGAATAAAGAGACAAAGCGATAAAGTTCCATTTCTCACTAGAACTAGAGACCTCAACTTGGCTTTGAAAAGAGTTGCAGAGAATTTCGAAGAGTTATGGAAACAGGTATATGATAAGAAGTCTAATTAATTTATATTGATTCTATACGAGATGGATTCGAGTAATGCATCTTAGCTAATACTTTGTATTTTACCTTATTCTTTTTCAGAATTTTAAGTACGTTGTTAACAAAATCTTCATTAACTCCTAAACCCAACTTAAATACTCCTTCACGACCTCCATAACCAATTATATCTACAAGCAACTTTTCCTTAAATTGCTTAATTATTATGCTTACTGAGACATCAGAGTTTGTTTTAAAGAACCATTTAGTACCTATAATCAAACCTATTTTCACGGGTTCTCCATCTATTACTGAGTAGTAGACGTTTCCTACTGAGCTACGCAGCAATTCGTATAAATCTTTAAAATCAGTTTTTAATACTTCAAGCTTTGCATAATAAGGAGACATAACAAGAACCTTTACAAAATAACTAATAATAGAGAACTATAAGATAAGTTAAAAAATAACACCATTAAGATAAGGGATTAGACATGAGGAAAATAATTATTGGAGTAATAGGAGATTCGGAAGTAGATAATGAAGAAGAATTGATTTTTGCCGAGAAATTGGGTGAAGCACTAGCTAAAGAAGGCTATGTGGTTATGAATGGAGGGAGAACAGGAGTCATGGAAGCGGTGTCGAAAGGGGTTAGGAAAGCTGGGGGATTATCAATAGGGATACTACCAAGTTCGAGTAAAGATGAAGCTAACCCGTATATTGATATACCAATACCTACTAATCTCGGTTGGGCAAGAAACACAATTGTTCCACTAGCATCTGATGTAGTAATAGCAATAGGAGGAAAAGCAGGTACACTAGTGGAAATAGGGTATTCATGGGTCTACGGTAAACCAATAATAGGGATTATTGGATTCGGGGGATGGTCAGAGAAGCTGGCTGGAAAGAGAATAGATGATAGAGGAAGCGACGTTATTCATCCAGCCAAAGAGATGAGTGAGGTCTTAGAGTTAATTAAGAAACTAGTAAACTTTGATTGATCAATTTCTCTATTTCTTTGCTTATTAGACTGTTTAGAAATATAAACGATTTCTATTGAATATTGTTTAATAAACTAAATAATTATTTAAGATAAACTTAGTAGTGTAGAAATCAAAAAGTTCTTTTCCATGCTACTCTTGTTTTTCTGTTTTTCGATATATTTGTTTTATTAATACGATTCTGTCTTACTATTTCCTCAATATTTTTTATTTCTAAGAACTATACTTTATTTATTGATATTTTTCTGTGAGGTGTCACAATGGAGTTTAAGTTGGATGAAGATCTGGTTCTATTCGCTGTTGATTACGCATTATCTAAAGGAGCTAGGTATGCTGAAGCTAGGCTTCAAAGAGATTCATCAAAAGCATTTATTGTTAAGAATGGCATACCTGAAGCTGCTGGTATTTCGGAGAGCATTGGGTTGAGTGTAAGGGTTCTTGTGGATGGTTCACTTGGTTTTGCATCAACAGATCAATGGGATAATAAAGATGCTATTAAGAGTGTTGTGGATGATGCTGTTAGATTAGCGAAAGCAAATAAGTTGGGTGACGAGGAGTTATCTGAGGAGCCGACATATAAGGCTAAAGTGTTCATCGATCCTATAAAAAACCCGGACAATGTAGATTCATCGGATAAAATATTGTTTCTGACAGAACTAGATAAGATAATTCAAACGGCGCATAAGGAAGCTAAATATCCAAATAGATTCCTGAATCTAAGCGAGAGATTAACTCAAAAAGCTTATGCTAACAGCGATGGTACAGTAGTGATTAGTTCCATACCACGAATAGCCTTCTTCACATTCTTCGTGACAGTGGCGAGCAATCAATTCGACACAAGGTATATTCAGCTTGGTGCAGCGAGAGGCTGGGAAGCATTCGATGAATGGAATCTACATGATTACCTGAAGGAGCAAGCTGAGTCAATTGCTAGAGTCTTGTTGGAAGGTAAAGAGACCCCGGAGGGCATAATGGACATAATTTTAGGGCCAGAAGTATCTGGTTTATCGGCCCATGAAGCTGTTGGTCATCCATACGAGGCCGATAGGATAATGGGTAGGGAAGGTGCTCAAGCCGGAGAATCATTCATTGATCCTGATATGCTTGGTAAGAAAGTTGGTAAGGAAGTATTAACAGTTATGGATGACCCCACGATACCAAATAGCTATGGTTTCTACCTTTATGATGAGGAGGGTGTGATTGCTAGGCCAAGATATCTAATCAAAGAGGGATACATTAATGAGTTTCTTCATAACAGAGAGACCGCAGCCAAATCTGGAGTTAATAGTAATGCAGCCGCCAGAGCAAGCGCATATAACCGTGAACCAATTGTTAGAATGGCTAACACATATATTGCTCCAGGTGACATGAAATTTGAGGAGTTGATAGAGGACATAAAGCTAGGAATATATATCAAGACTTTTGGCGAATGGAATATTGATGATTTACGATACAACATGAGATTCGTGGGTAAAGAGGCATGGTTAATAGAGAATGGTGAATTAAAGTACTTAGTTAGAAACCCGATACTAGAGATAACTACACCAAAATTCTATGAAAGTATAGATGCAGTAGATAACGACCTGAGATTCTATGCAGCTACTTGTGGTAAAGGTGACCCTGGTCAAGGCGTCCCGGTTTATGTCGGTGGCCCAAATATTCGATTACGGAATATAAGAGTTTTGAAGAGGTGAGGTATTATGTTAAGTGAAAACGATTTATTTAATATAGTTAGTGAAGTCGAGGCATTAATAAAGAAAATTGGTGTTGACGGCTACGCTATTGCTGTTGGTTCTAACTTATCTAGGCAAGTTAGATTCGCTGCAAATAAGATATCAGTGACAAAGACATGGGATGAGACAGAAATCTCAGTTCTAGTTGAAAAGGATAAGAGAGTAGCTGCATTTAGTGTAGGATTATCCAGCAAAGATATGATACCTAATATGGCTAGGAGGTCTCTTGAAGCAATAAAAAATGCGCCTCCTCGTGAGGATTATGCTCCTCTACCTAGTCCTGGAGAGAGATATCCATCTTCACCTGGAGCCGTGGACCCATCACTTAGAGAGAATCCGGAGAGACTTCTAGATATCGCTAAAGAAGCGATAGATACTGGATTAAGTGAAGGGGCTAAGAAAGTAGCTGGAACAATTATAGCTAATGTATATAGCTATGTTTTAGTTACTTCAGCTGGTTTCAAAGACAGTGCTAATTTATCTAATGTTTATTTAGATGTAAGGGCGTTCACATCTAAGGAATCAACGGGTCATGCATCCATAGCATCTAGAACGTTATCTGAGATAAAGGCTAAGGAGGTAGCTTCTATAGCTGCTAGAGATGCAAAGTTCTCTCAAAACATCAAATCAGTGGATCCTGGTAAGTACAATACGGTCTTTACGATAGATGCTACGGCATCTTTAATGAATCTTGTTGGTGGTTCAGCTTCAGCATATGCTGTTGATGCTGGTTTTTCATTCCTTGTTAATAAGCTTGGGAGTAAGATCGCGCCAGAGAAATTGACTTTAGAGGATAATCCTCTACTTCCTAATGGTTTTAGGATAAGAACTTTTGATGATGAGGGTGTGCCAACAAGAGTATTAAATGTGATAAATAATGGTGTCTTAGAGAACTATCTACATAATAGATTTACAGCTAAGAAGTTTAATGCTGAGCATAATGCTCACGCTGGATGGTTATCACCACACGCTTGGGAGCTAGTGGTCTATCCTGGAGATGCTTCTTGGGAGGAATTACTTGAAATAATTAACAAGGGATTGATTGTAAGTAATGCTACTTATATTAGATTCCAGAACTATATCGCTGGAACATTCTCCGCTATAATAAGAGATGGAGTATTCTATGTAGAGAATGGTGAAATCAAGCATGCTGTAAAGGGATTAAGGCTAAGTGACAGCATGCCAAATGTCCTAAGTAACATTATGGAGATTGGTAAAGAGAGGAGACAAGTATTTCACTGGTGGCTAGAAAGTGATATTCCAGTAGTTACACCAGCTATAGCAGTTAAAGAAGTTGGATATACTAAGGCTTTTTAAAAAATCGTTAATTTGTAATTTAATCTTTTTTATTAAGCTGTTGATCAATATGAAGGATTTAAAGAAAGATTTAGATAATTGTCTTAAATTACTAGACGTTATCTCAAAGAAATATTTGTTTAAAGCGCCGGCAATACCCAAAGTTAGTGCTGATATATTAAGGACAGTGACTTTTCTTTATGCATCTAAGATTAATGATGTTAGGGTTCTCGAAATTGGTACGGGTTATGGCTACTCTACACTATATTTATTAAGAGGAATTCTTGAGGCTAACTCCTTTGGTAAAATCTACACAATCGAGATCAATGCTAAAAGAGCTGAAACCGTAAGGAAACTCATCGATGAATTCAAATTAACAAGATATATCGAAGTTATCCAAGGAGATGCCCTGAAAATCATTCCACGCATCAATGAGATGCTAGATATAGTATTTATTGACGGTTCAAAAAGCGAGTATTATGAAAGCCTCAAGTTAATTCAACCTAAATTAAAGCTTGGCGGGGTTCTTTTAGCCCATAACGTAATTGGCTATAATTATTTAATGGAGGAATTCATAAGTGAGATAACTAAGAGTGATAGATGGACTACAATTATTTGTGATGCTGATCCAGAAGGCTTAAGCATTTCTATAAAAAGAGACTAATTATAAATATAAATTCAACTTAAATAGTTTCAAAGCTTAAGTAATCTTGATACGTGGTTTTTGTGAATCAAAATGAAGAGATTGTTCGGCACTTCTGGTATTAGAGGCTTAATCACAGAAAAAATGTCTCCTGAGAATTGCGTAAAATTTGGTCTGACCCTAGCTTCTCTGCTAAATAACGAGGGTACAGTTGTTGTTGGTTATGATCATCGCCCTCAAGCAATTATTGTTAAAAACGCATTGATATCTGGTTTAATGGCCGGAGGCATAGATGTAATTGATGTAGGTATAGTTCCCACACCTGCTATACTCTATTATGTGAAAGAATCATCGCCAAAAACAGCTGTGGCCGTGACGGGAAGCCATACTCTTCCAGAGATTATCGGTATATTATTCTTTAACAAAGATACATCTGAGTTCTCAGATCCAATAGAGGAGAAGTTCGAGGAAATTTATTTTAAAGAGAAGTATAAGAGAGTGCCTTGGAATAGGCTTGGTCGAGTTAGGAGCGAACAAATCCTAGATGTATATAAAGAGAAAGTATTGGCTCTTATAGATGAATCAAAAGTAAGTGGGAGAAAAGTAGTTGTTGATCCCGGTAACGGTGTATCCTCCATGATTCTTGGCAATATCTTGAGAGACGCCTCAGTGAATGTACTGGCAATAAATGACTTTATGGATCCTTATTTCAGGGGGCGTGATCCATTTCCGAGGGTAGACAACTTGAATGAACTAGGGAAAATGGTTAAATGTTGGTCGGCTGATCTAGGCGTCGGTGTAGATGGCGATGGTGACAGAGCTCTCTTTAGTGATGAGTTAGGAAATGTTTACTGGGGTGATATCACTGGAGCTATATTTGCTGAGAGTTCTGTTAAGATGGGTGGGAAAAAAGTCGTTGTGACGATTAATACTAGTCATGTTGTTTCATTTGCTGTGGCTAGAGCTGGTGGTGAAGTAATATACTCTAAGGTTGGTCCTCCGGCTATAGCTGATACCATGAAAAAACATAATGCAGCATTTGGGATCGAGGAAAGCGGTAAATATCTTTGGTCCGACGCGATATATTATGGTGACGCAGCTTTGGCAACTCTAAGAATGCTTGAAATATTAGATAGAGAAGGAATGACTTTGTCTGAATTAGCACGCAGCTACCCGAAGTTCTATATGGAAAAAATTGCTATAAAATGCGGTGAAAAAGATAAATCTAGGGTAATGGAGGAAGCATCGAATAAATTTAGGGAGATGTTTAGTTCAGAGATTAAAGATATTATAACGATTGATGGAATTAAGATAATTCTGAAAGATGGCTCAGGGATATTGTTTAGACCCTCTGGAACCGAACCAGTTTTTAGAGTGTTTGCTGAATCTAGAGAAGAGAAAAAGGCTAAGGAATTAATTAGATTAGGATCAGATCTTGTAAATGAAGTTTTAAGGAGTAGTTGAAGGAATCAGAGTCGGGTGATTCATCACTATTCAGCAACACGACCCATCATCATATCCCTTTAGTATAATTCTGGTAAATGTAAAAGAGTTATAAATTTTTCATAATTTTTCATTAGATTACTGCAAGAGGGAGTTGTCACCAAACATGTACTTCGTAGAATTAATAGTATTACTCATAGGAACACTGGTAGGAATAATAGCATCAATAGTAGGCATTGGTGGAGGAGTCTTTTTCGTACCAGTACTATACTTTATATTTCATCTCGAGATACATGAAGCTGTTGGTACATCACTATTCGCTATTCTATTCCTGTCAGCATCAGCCTTCATGAATTATTCTCGCATGAGAAAAGTTAATTATAAGGTAGCATTTTTATTAGAGATACCTACTGCTATTGGTGCATATATCGCGAGTCTTCTCTCAGTTTATTTAAGTTCCTTCCAAATCCGATTATTATACTCTATAACGTTGTATTTTGTTTCGCTTAACTTATTAAAGAAATCTAGATTAGTAGAGAAAACCGATAATTTGGAACAAACTAATGTTACAAGAAAGAGATTGATACTAGGAATGATAGTTTCTTTTTTCGCTGGAATGATAGCGGGTACAACTGGTAGCAGCGGGGGTATATTGAAAACACCTATAATGATAATTTTTCTTGGCTTGCCTATTAAAGTAGCTGTAGGAACATCATCCTTAATGATTTTCTTTACTTCTCTCGCGGGTGTAATAGGGCATAATCAAGTGGGTCAAGTAAATTATAATTATGGTTTGTATCTAGGTTTAGGTGCTATAATTGGTGCTCAGATAGGTTCTAGATTAGCGATAAAAATGCGTGGAAGAACAATAAGAGTTATACTAGCAATAGTATTAATGGCTGTAGCAACTAGGATGATTATTGGATAGCTTTATTTAAGACTTAGACAAAATTATTTTTTAAATTTCTTGTTAGGCGAGTTTAATGTTAAAAGTTCACGATTTACTTGAATCCAATGTTGGGAGAGCTAAAAATAAAAGGTTGTTTATTGTGTCTTCGTGTCTTGTTAATGATTATCCAGATATTGTGAGTGGGGTCTCGAGAGAAGATGACTATATTGTAAGCGTTTGTCCAGAAAAACATCATATTAATCTAATAGGGTATAAGATTGCTTCTTTTATCTCTTATTCAGGAATAAACGAAATTCTTGTGTTTACTGTAGATGGTTCCCTTCACTGCATTCAATTACAATACATAGTAGAGAACATAAAGAAGCATTTCTTCAAAGATATTAAAGTCAGACACATAGTTTTTAGTCATGGTGAATCTATAGAAATAGATGAAAAGCTAATTTCTCTCTCAAGGCACTTATCGAGGCTTCAAAAAAATTTAAGTAGTGAATAATTATAACTTTATAGATAAATATATTTTTTCGAACGTGATTAAAAATGAACAAAAAAATCTTGACATATATTGCGATTATCTCTATGCTATTATTATCTCCAGCTTTATCATTAAACGCGAATCCAGGATACAACATGACTGTATTTTCACCTAATAGCGTGACCTATGACTTAGATATATTTTTCAGCAATATTGTAAAAAACGCTACGACAGATGAAGTACTAGATAGTTTCGAGCTTAATATAGAAGGTGAATTTACGCTTATTAGTAAGAGAATGCAGCTTGATTACATAGGTTGGGGATTTATTATTGATGTGATAATTATAAGAAACGATAATGGTTATGTTGATGAATCACGTTTCAATATCTCAGTACCGCCGATATTGGCTGTTAAAGAGAACACAAGGTTTATTTATCCAACAACAATAATAATGGATCTGATTGAGGAAGGATTTGGGAACCAGTCAATTCAGGATATTTTGAGTAAAGTATCGACGAATCAACCATATACAGAAATCTATGCTTATAATCCATTCTATATAGAAATTCCCGTTTCTGTGGGAGATACGATACCATATGGTGTTTGGAATGTCACATCTGAATCAGGTATTATAGTTAATGGTAGAGTAACTTCTGAAGAAACGATAGTGGTGGGTGGGGTAAGTTATAATACTTATTTAGTTAACATTACTGAAGCAGATATTCTTGATGCTATTAGAGAATTTATCAACGAGGAAATGACTTTACCGCCAGGAGTTCACTTCAATTTAGGCTTTTATTACGATCAGGGTTCTGGATGGTTAACTAAAGCAGATATGATTGGTGGTGGAGAGATAAGTGAGGATAATGAAACTGTTTTAGTGTCGCTTGATGGTGATTTAGATTTAAGAAACGCTGGTACAGTAATGATACAAAATAAATCTTATTTGGACAGAATGCTGGGTTTACCTCCATTTACTTTCTTGGCAATTGATGTATTCTTGATAATAGCAATTATAATATTAAGGATTAAGAGGAGTTAGAAATGACTAAAAAGAGTTTCGTTGCAGGATTTTTCATAAGCTTTATTGTTGGGATACCAATAGCATTTATTTATGACTTGATAGGGACATTCGTAGGTGTAATCATCGGATCATTTGTGGCTGCCTCTAAGAAGGGTGGTGGAGCCATAGGGATACTTACTTCATGCCCAATCTATCTATCTCCCTACACAATACCATTGTTATTGAATTACTTTCATGGATCCATGGATCTACTTTATCTAGCAATTCTTGTGGGCTATATGCTTATAAACATATTTGTTATAGTGATAGCTATTGTTAGCTTGTTGGTTGGAATATTATTCGGATGGTTAGGCAGTAAATTAAGGGATGAGTAAGTACGATTTGTTAATAAATTTTTTATTTCCTTTAGCTTAATTAAATGATTTTTAAAATAGCAATATATCATAAAACTCTATACAAATTAAATATATAATGAAGTAATACCCTGATAATTTATGTATTAAAAATTCGGGAGATAGGAAAATTGTTAGACGAAGCGTAATATGGTGGATAGATTTTGAAAAAGAAAGTTGTACTAAAGATAATCATTATGGGGGATGGAGCTGTCGGTAAAACATCACTTGTTCGAAGATACTTAGTTGGAGATTTTAGACATGAGTACTTGATGACCGTAGGCGTTGATCTCTATACGAAAAAAGAGAAATTGCATGTAAAAGGATCTGAAATTGAAATAGTTTGGCAAATATGGGATCTATCTGGCCAACAATATTGGAGGGATGTTGTATCTTCATTCTATAAGGGGGCTCACGGCGCTGTTTTAGTTTTCGACATTACCAATGATTTATCATATCAAAATATACTAGATTGGGCTTTAGAATTCAATAGGTTTGGTGGAGAGCGGCCTATTATAGTAGTTGGTAATAAAATTGACTTAAGAGATAAGGTTCCAGATAGTATTAAATCAGATGATGGTGAAAGAAAAGCCTACGAGTTATCTAAGCTCTTAGGCATAAAGACCACATATATAGAGACCTCAGCTTTGGAGAACGTGAATATCAATAAGGTTTTCGAAAAGATGAAGGAAATGATAATTTCAGAGGCTCTTAGCAAGATCATTGCATCAAATATCGGTAATGGCACCTAACTCCTTTGATTCAATTAAATCTTGTCTCCTAAGTAATCCTTCACTTCTTCAATAAACACTCCTTTGCTAGCTAACTCTTCCAAGTTCTTCTTCATTGTTATCATAGCTTGTGATAAGACTCTTGCATTATCATAATTACGAAGTATATCAAGTAAGTACTCTTTATCTTTTTTTGATAAATCACGATAAATTTCAATCATCTTTGGTATGGCTCTAACTATGTTGTCAACAATAGTTATTGATGCCCATTGAGCAGTTCTAGATAAAGGATTTAAATCGATAGTTACAACCTTTTTACCTAATTTAATTAAAGCAGAAGTTCTATCGCCATCTTCTAAAGGTACGAAAACAACATCAGCAATATAAATCCCTCGAGTATCAACGAATCGCCTTAAGTGCTTTATTTCTGGAATCTCTGTTCTATATTCCTCATCAACTCCAAGAACTTCCTTAGCTCCAGATCTAACTAGTTCATCCCTTATCAACAATTCACGTTTTCTAGTCCTATAAAACAGGTTCACTTCTAGCTTCGCATTAAGCAGTTCAGCTAACTTAACGTAGTCCTTTGAAACTAAAGCAGCTACATTACCATTAACTGAAAATACTGGATGCTTAGCTAACATAAATGATGCAATAGCAGCCCGCATCGCATCTATCGCGAATTGATGAGTTCTTTCTCTTAGTATGTAATCGAATGCTTCACCTCTCCCATGAGCTATTAAGCCAGCATATGCAACTAAGCCTTTCCTGAATCCCTCTATTAATTTTTCTCTTATTCTTAAAGATTTAGCTCTCGGATGAGTATTTGGGATCTCGATTTCATCCTCTCTCAATGCCACTTACCTCTGCAACCCCTTCGTTATCTATCTCGCTAATAATCACAGTTGGAGGTTTTAAGGTCAATGGAAGTGAATTAATCAGATTCCGAACTTTCTCCTCTAATTCCTCTCCAAATAAGAAGGCCCCCTCACCAATCATTAACATAGATCCTTTTAAGCCAATTTTTGATGCTTTCTTTAGTAAATAATCAACTCTATCAATAATTAATTTTGTTTCATAAGCAAATTTTTTAGATAATTTAATGAAGTTGTCTAATGAGAAATCATTTAAGAGCTCCATATGTTTATTTCCAAAAGCATTTTCTATATTTTTCATGATTTTATCAGAGGATAAAATATTGCGTGTTTCTATTGGACCATAAATCAAGACTGCAACATTTTCCTTCATAGGATACCTAGCAACCTTACCGAATTCTGGTCCGCCAGCTCTAACACGTATTTCAAACATCCCGTCAAACTGACCCATAACGCTACCTAGCCCTGTTTTGCATGATATTTCAGCTTTGTGAGCAGCCATTATTAAATCATTTTTATCAATATTTAGATCTAATGCTTTATTTATAGCAAATGCTGTTCCTAATGCCCCAGCACCACTAGAGGCCAAACCGCACCCAATAGGAACTTCAAAATCGTGATAAATCTCTAAACCAATATTTGGTTCAGCAAATTTATCTAGTATTTCTCTAGCTACACTAATAGTCGTGCAAGCTATCTTTGTAGCTTCCTTATTGTTAAAGAAGACCCTTATATCTGATTTATCAAATAGGGGCTTAACATAGGTATAAACATATTTCTTTATGGAGAAACCAGCCCCTATCGATCCAGTAGTCTCTAATTTCTCGGTTATAACTGGATGAAAAAAACCAGTTATGTGCGCTGGAACTCTAATAAGCCAATCCATCTTATTTCTCGCTCTCTAAATAATCTTTGAATATAACTCTATCTAAGTTACTTTCGTTAATTTATCATTCATATATATGCTATGTATAGATTTATTAATAATTATGTTTAAATGATCATAATTAAATTTATTCTTTATACATCCATAATGTTAAGGGAGCTGGATGATTTGGGAAGGGATTGAGGGAATTTTTATCAAAATCTTTTATCACTTCATTTATTGTTTTAGCGCCAGTTACAGCTGTAATCATTATTGCAGCTAATCCACACCATCTACCCCATTTTCCTCTTATAAATTTTGTTAATTCCTTTTTACTTACTTTTTTATCGTTAAAATATACATGAGTTAAAAGCTTAGTAAACCATCTATCTAAAGGAAATACACTATAATCCCTTAAAGCTAAAATTCTAGCAATTCCAGCTGTATAAGACCCAACATACTTTATTTCCTCAAGATTACTTATTGCGTTTTTTGCGAGAAATCTTTTAGCAGCATTAATTAGAGCATTGGCTCTATAACCAACTCCAGCTTTGCTAAGATCATTCCTCCTACTAATTAAATCCTTGGGTCTAGGATAAAGATAATAATTCAAATCAGTATATCTCATTGGCATTCCAAACATTTTTCTTAACTTAATAAGCATTCTCCATCCTAATCTGAAGCTAGTGTTTTGTTGGCAAATGCCTATGATCAAGCCTTCCCACAGGCTTTGGACTCCTCTTAAATGGATCCCAATCAGCTCTTTGCTTAGAATGCCTAACGCTCTTATAACTTTTTCGGTTGGTAGCTAAAAAGTACGAATCCAATGCCTTCCAGAGCCTCCCAAGGCTCCAAAACATAGAGACGAACCCAAACAGTGGCCGACGCAGCATAAAAATCGAGACAATCCTTAGCAACACCACGCCGAGGAAGCATGAAAATATCGA
>JAHQWF010000094.1 GCA_029856055.1 Candidatus Njordarchaeota archaeon
GAGGTCCATGGTGGGGCCGTTGTAATAGTAAAGAATTTCATGAAAAGAAAAGTACCTATGGAGACATTAAAAGAAGCTGCAATCTTCGCAGCATCGTATTCTAAGGCTTGGAAAAATGGATTACATGTAGTTGATGTATTTTACACCGATCCGAAACATGTATCATTGACACCTCCTTCTGGGCAATACCTTCCTGCTGGTTCATTCATAATAAAGAAAAAAGAATTCTTGAAGAATGTACCCCTTAGACTTTCTATAGGGGTAATACTTAATTCTTCTGGAAATATAGTTACATTTCAAGTTCTTTCAGCACCATCTAGTGTCATGAAAAAACTCACAGATTACTACGTGACAATCTCGCCTGGAACGCGTAAGAAAAGTGAAATTGCAAAAACTATTATTAAGAGAATTAAGGAAATAGATAGTGGAAATCCTTATTTGTTGAAAGTCATCAATAATATTAAGATAGAAAAAATCATTGACCTTATTCCAGGTCCTTCAGCGATAATTGAGGATGAAGAAGATGAATGATGATGACCTTCTAGCTAAAGATTTTATGAGACCATACACCACGGTCTCTAAAGATGAGCAATTACCACAAGCATTCTGGACCCTAGAAAGCGCAGGAGAAACGCATTTAGTAGTAGTTCAAGATAATAAACCTATAGGCATCATATCTTACAAGGACTTCTTGAGAATATTGACAAATAGGGCTAGGAGAGGTACTGTCAGCCACTTATATGTATCAAGCATAATGACCAGTAATCTGTACTCGGTAGATCCAAATACGCCGATATCAAAAGTCGCGAAAACAATGTTAGATAAGGGCATATCAAGCATAATTGTCCTTGGAGAAAAAGAGAGCGGTATAATAACTAAGAGAGACATTCTAAGACAAATAAAATCACTCCCAATAAAGCAGATGCTAGTGAAGGAAATAATGAAAAGAAAAGTAATAACAGCACCCTCAGGATTAAGTATAACTGGTGCAGAGAGATTGCTTAGAGAAAAACAAATAAGCACTCTACCAATAGTTGAGGAAGGAAAATTAGTAGGTTATCTAGACGTACACATACTCGCGAGATTTCTCATAAATCTCTACTTAAATCAGGAACAAAAACATCCAGACAACGTGGTCAGAGAAACAACAGTAGGAGATATAATGAGGGGGCCTTTCTATGTATTTGAGGATACAGGTATAGAGGAATTCGCTGAAAAAATACTAAAAAAGAAATTTAAAGGCGCACCCGTAATTCTCTCAGAATCAAACAGAAAAGTCATAGGAATTATAACGGAGACAGATATAATACGCGTACTATCGGAGATATAGACACCGTGAATGGCGGGCCCGGCGGGATTCGAACCCGCGACCGACGGCTTAGGAGGCCGCCGCTCTATCCAGACTGAGCTACGGGCCCATGCCACCTATGTATGGTTTTTGTATTATGATCCAACTGTGGAATATATTATAAGTAGATCCCGTATACTAAAAATTTTTCTCATTCATGATTATTAATATTTATTCTCACTCAACAAGAAAAATTTATAATAATTCAAGAAGAAAAATATCATACAAAATCATGTCTCAAAATAAAACGGGGTTTAATGGGCCCGTGGCCTAGAGGTATGGCGCCCGGCTGATATGTCATGTGCTTTTAAGCTGCTCAGAGACCGGGAGGTCGGCGGTTCGAATCCGCCCGGGCCCACCATTAGATTTCTCTTTTTAGGAATGGTTCAAGGCTGGTTGATTATATCGATCTTTGATTCTTCATAGTTACGGGTCTCTCGTCATTCTCAACAAAATTTTTTATATTGTTCTTATGGAATACGTAGTATATTCATAAATCGCTTTTTGAAATTTTGTGAAATGGGGATTAATGATGGGAAAGAGAATTACATTAACTTTCCTTGTGAAAGGAGGAGCTGCTACTCCAGGACCCCCCATAGGACCTGCTCTGGGACAGCTTGGTGTTCCGGTCGGAAAAGTTGTTGCTGATATAAATAAGGCTACTGGTAAGTGGAAAGGCCTTACTGTCCCTGTTATAGTGACAGTAGATACATCAAGCAGGACTTGGGAGATACAGGTCGGTACTCCGCCAACTTCCGCGTTAATAATCAAGGAGTTAAATATTGAAAAAAGTTCTGGCCAAGCGGGCAAAGAGATAGTTGGCAATCTTAGTTTAGAGAAGGTTGTTGAGATAGCTAAAATGAAGCTACCTGAAATGTATGTTAAGAACGTTAAAGGTGCAATAAAGCAGGTTTTAGGAACTATGGTTTCTATGGGTGTTACTTGTGAGGGCAGAGACCCAAGGGAGATAATTAGGAATTTAGATGAATGGTTAGAAAAGAAAAATATAAAAGTGGAAGACTCTTAAAGATTTTTACTCAATCAATTAAGGAATTGATGACCCGATGAAAAAAGAGGTGAGTAAGCATGTCTTTACCCCCTTACGTAACTTGGGAAACACCCAAAGAACTAGCCGATGAGGCATTAAAACTATTAGAAGAAATAAGGAAAGCTAATGGTAAGATAAGAAAAGGAGTTAATGAGACGGCTAAAGCGATAGAGAGAGGGCAAGCGAAATTAGTTTACATAGCTATGGATGTTAATCCTCCAGAAATCGTTATGCACCTACCTCCTTTGTGTGAGGAAAGAGGAATACCTTATCTCTTTGTCCCATCTAAGGCAGAGCTAGGTAAGGCAGCTGGCATAGAGAGACCTGCATCATCAGCCGCTGTTATTGACGCTGGAGATGCAAAAGATAAGTTGCAGAGAATTATTAATCGCATAAGGGAACTAAAGTTAGCGAAACGGTAATTCATATAATACTTTTTTATTCAATCTGGGTTTATTTAGAATAACTTGAATACTTTTATACTGTTATCTCTCTTTTCCACCGAGATGATGGGAAAATAATTTGTAGTAAGTGTGATTGTTATGTCATCAGAGGGAAATTTAGAAGATTACGAGGATATAGGGATTCCAGCTGTTGTTGAATATATAGTGGAGAGAATGGGTCGCGCGGGAGAAATAACTCAAGTCAGAGCTAGAATATTAGAGGGCCTTGATAAAGGTAGAATAATTACACGTAATGTAAAGGGTCCTGTGAGACCAGGGGATATCTTGATGCTTAGAGAGACTGAGAGGGAAGCTCAGAAGATTAAGGCTCAAAAGAGGTAAGCTTCATGCCAGTATGTGCTTTTTGTGGAAAAGAGATATTGCCTGGTACTGGCTTACTATATGTACATAGGTCTGGAAAGACCTCGTGGTTCTGTTCCCGGAAATGCAGGAATTTAGCGTTAGAGAAAAGGAGGAAAAGCATAAAGGTTAGATGGACAATGGCATATAGAAAAGCAAAATCAAGCAGAACTAAAACATAAGTTTAATTTTTTAATCTTGAAAGAATATTTTAATATCTTCATTAAGCTCTCTTTCATATGTCTTCTGTTCTATCTTTATAAAGAATTATCGAGGTGTCTAATTATGAGCGAGGATAAAGAAAAAATATTGAAAGATGCCAAGCAAATCCTAATGCAGATTGCTCACGACTTGAATACTCCACGTAATATTAGACGTGCAGCTAGAAACGCGATAAGGGAATTAGACAACGAGGAGATAAGTCTTGCTCTAAGAGCCGCGAACGCTATCGATATACTCCAAGAAATTACTGATGATCCCCAGATCCCCACATTTGCCAGAACAGCTATAT
Organism: Candidatus Njordarchaeota archaeon; assembly: GCA_029856055.1. Taxonomy (GTDB): domain Archaea; phylum Asgardarchaeota; class Njordarchaeia; order Njordarchaeales; family Njordarchaeaceae; genus Njordarchaeum. The sequence goes on from JAHQWF010000094.1 coordinate 3,711, forward strand.
TAGAAGCAATATCGCTATTAGATATTATAGCTAAAGAATAGACTCATCGACCCTATATGAACATCTCATGACATGTTAGAAAACGAATCTATTGAACAATTCACGCTGAAAAAGGAAGAAACATTTAAAAACATAAGTAGTGTAGGTATTCAATACTTAGACTAACTCAATAAATGAACCGGCATCCTGGGCCGGAAGCTAAGCCGCCCCACGAGGTTCCGAGTACTGCCCTCCGC
>JAHQWF010000100.1 GCA_029856055.1 Candidatus Njordarchaeota archaeon
GGGTTTCAAAAAGGGAAAAAGGCAAGCAGAGTTTTCTGAGGAGTACAAGTTACCGTATTCATTAATATGCTTCTATGGGGTTGTAAATGAAAACGCAGCGAAAAATACTGGTTTATCTGAAGATGATATAAAAATCCTTCTAGATGGCATTTGGAACGGAACCAAGAATTTGATAACAAGGTCAAAAATAGGTCAAATGCCAAGATTTTTATTAAGAGTAGTGTATAAAGAAAATAATTTCCATATCGGCGATTTAGATAAAATGATTAAGCTTAAAAATAAGGATGGCAATGATCTTAGTGAAGAGGAACAAGTAAAAATAAGGTATATTTCAGAAGTAAAAATAGATATCTCAGAGTTAATGAGTATTATAAGTGACTACAAAGATAAGATAGAGAGAATTGAATTTAAAGCTGACAAGAGAGTGAAATTCGTTGTAAATGGATCAGATTTAACAAGTGATAAACTGAAAAATGAATTTATCAGCAAGCTCAGCTTAAAAGATAATCAAGTGATTGAGCTGGAATTGTGAGGAGATATGAAGGATAGAGTACTAGTCTTTGATATTTGGAGTGATTTTGCACATTTTAGAAGATTTGAAACTACAACCTCTCCGCTTACTTATCCCTTTCCTACAGGAACAGTAATAACGGGTCTTCTTGCAGCAATAATAGGTTTTCCAAGGGACTCATACTACTCTTTATTTTCAAGAGATAATGTGGAATTCTCTGTTAGAATTTTAAATCCCATAAAAAAGATAGTTATTCCAATCAATATAGTTAAAACGGATGAGACTAAATCATATTCTTACGAGAATTTAAAAATACAACATTTTAATCTAACTGTTAAAGCCCTTACGCCATATGAACTTGTTAAAGAGCCTAAATACAGAATATACGTGCGATTCAAAAATCCGGCACTTAGAAGATTATATGAGAAATTAAAACAACTCTTAAAAAATCATCAGACAGTCTATACTCCCTATCTTGGTATTACTGAGATGATCGCTAATTTCGAGTTTATTGGGGACTTTCAAGTTATAGCCATCCAAATTAAAGACGAAACCAAGGATTTGCACAGCGTGGCTAGAATAGATGCCATTAAAATAATTCCGGAAGAGGGAAAAAGATACGGCAGAGAAACGGTTCCACTCTACATGGATAGTGATAGAAAAGTTCTTGAGTATTGTAATGTAGTTTATGAAGTTAATGGTAAACCAATAAAAATTCGAAGCGACACAATTTACGAAGTTGGGGACGAATATGTCTCATTCCTTTAAACTGAGGTCCCATCCTGACAAACTTTTGAAAGAACATTTAGAAAATGTAGGTGGGTTATCCAAAAGGATACTCAAATCAAAGGAGATAAATCACAAAGAAATTTTTGCTGAAATCGCATACTTGATTGGAATATCACACGACTTTGGTAAAGCTACTACTTATTTCCAAAACTGGTTAGAAAGAGGGAGAAGGACGCAATACGCCCAACATGGCTTTCTATCGAGTTTGGTGGGATATTTGATCGTTAGAGATTTTCTCTCAGAGATTCAAAAGCTTGATAGGTTTTGGTATTTGCCCGGGATAGTATGGATTGTGATAAATAAACATCATGGTAACTTGAAAGATATCCTAAATGAAGAAGCAGAGAAACTAAAAGATCAAAATGATTTAGAGATAGTGAAAGAACAGTTAAATGATATATATTCCAATAATCTAACTGAAGTTATTGAAATCTACGATTCGTTAGGTTATTCAAGTATATCAAAAATAATAACCGAGATTAATAATTTAATTAATTTAGAAAATCTAATGCAACAAATACGAAAGGATATTAAGAAAATTTGTAAAAGTAGTTTCACGGACAATGACTTAAAATACTATTTTCTGATCCTCTTTTTTTACTCAATACTACTCGATGCAGACAAGTTAGACGCTTCTGGAAGAAGAAATCTCCCCAAAAGAGAAGATATACCAAGCGACATTGTTGATGAATATAAGAAAGCAATATTTGGAGAGCCTAAAACAGAATTAGATATTCTGCGAGAAAAAGGTTACAATGAAGTAACAAGAAAAGTTAATGATATTGACCTAATCCATGAAAGGATACTCTCAATAAATTTACCCACAGGGTGCGGTAAAACTTTAACTGGTTTATCATTTGCCCTTAAATTGAGAGAAAGAATAAAAGAAATTCTTGGTTTCACTCCTAAGATCATTTACTCTTTACCTTTCCTCAGCATTATTGATCAAAACACTAAAATTATTGAAGATGTTTTGAGACTCGAATACGAAAAATACGAGGAAATTCCATCTAACTTACTTTTAATTCATCATCATCTTGCTGATATAAACTATAAAGAAATTCAAAATGGTGAATTAAGTGTCGAAGAACTTAATAGATCTCTGTTGCTCACAGAAAGTTGGCACTCGGAGATAGTAATAACCACATTCGTTCAGCTATTTCATAGTTTGATTACGAATAAAAACAGGGCTGCGAGAAAATTCCACAACATTACCAACTCTATACTCATCCTCGATGAAATCCAGTCAATTCCGCATAAATATTGGTTACTGATTAATAGAGTCCTAAAATATTTGGCACGTGATTTCAATTGTTGGATAATCTTGATGACCGCTACTAAACCTCTTATCTTTAAAGATGAAGAGATCAAAGAGTTAGTAACAAATCCTGAAGAATACTTTAATGCCTTTGATAGAGTTGTTTTTAATTTTGACTTGAAGATTAGAAGTTTTGATGAATTTAAATATGAAATTTTGAATAAGATATTACATGAAGATAAAAATATACTAATTGTGTTGAATACGATAAATTCTTGTAAGGAACTATATAAGTTCATAAAAGAAGAACTCACCCTATTTTATGGAATAGATGAAAAAGATGTCAAAATCGATAAAAATGGAATTGCTAATTTTCCTGATTTAGAATTAATTAACTTATCGACGCACATTCTTCCAAGTTATCGACTAAGAAGAATAAACAGAATCAAAAATGGTAGCGGCGAGAAAAGAAAGGTAATAGTAACTACTCAATTAATCGAAGCAGGAGTAGATATTAGCGTAGATATCGTTTACAGAGATTTCGCCCCATTGGATTGCTTAATACAAACTGCTGGTCGATGTAATAGAAATGATGAGCGTGATAAAGGCTATGTTAATATTGTTGTTCTGAAAGATGAAAAACAAGAATTTTACAAATACATTTATGACTCTACGCTTATAGACGCTACGAAGGATGTTATTAGGGAATTTAGTAAAATTATTGAAGAAAAAGACTTTGTTTTAAGCTCGGTTGACAAGTACTATAGGATTTTGCAGGAAAGGGGATCCAAAGACGATTCCAGAAACATCTTAGAGTCAATTGTCAAATTAGATTTCTCAAAAACTGCTGAATTTAATTTAATTCAGGAAAAGCTACCTACAGTATTTTTGTTTGTTGAAATTGACGACACAGCTGAAGAGATTAGAAAGAAAATGGAAGAAATATTCAAAAGTAAAAAGGGTTTTGAACGTGAGTTAGAGATACTAAAAATAAGAAGAGAGATAAATAACTACACAATTGAATTACGATACCCCAAAAAAATAGAGGATTTCATACTAAATCTAAATCCTATTGATGATTTAGAAGATTATAGATATGTTAAAAAAAGTGAGTTGGGTAAATACTATAAAATAGATTCTGGTTTAAATTTGGGGAAGGAATTATCAGAAGTTTTTATTATATAAAAAAATTTAAGATCAATTACATACAAAAAGAAAAATTACATGCGGCTTAAAATTAAATTTGCTACAAAAGCAGAGCTAATTCTTCCCATACATTATAATGAGATTATTCAAGGGTTTATTTATAATAATTTGGAGCCGGAAATTGCGAAAAAAGTTCATGATGAAGGGTTTAAAGATCCTGAAACAGGAAAAATTTTTAAA
>JAHQWF010000081.1 GCA_029856055.1 Candidatus Njordarchaeota archaeon
CTATACTTAGCAGCTTCATTTAGAACTTGTTTTGCTATATTTAGGCTTGGATAACCATACCTAGCAATGAATTTCTCCATTTTCTTCCAGTAATACTCCCTTCTTTCAGGGGGAAGAAGAAGACGTCCGCATTTCTCGCAGACTGCATTTAATATTTTTTCAATGTGCTTAACGAAACCTGGGTGATAGACGGGAGTTACCAGATCGATATACCCAAAGTGCCCCATACACCCTGTTTCCCCCTCTCTTCTCTTCAGCCCACAGAATTCACATTGTTCTGTATTATCAGCAGCCCCTAGTTTTGGATCTAAAGGTCCTCCCGGGAAACCCCGGCCCTCCTCATTATACAACACTGGTCTATCAATTCTCACTGCGGCTATTCTTCTTATTTCATCAGGTGAAAGAATGCCAAATTGTATACTTGATAGTTTTTTAGGAATCTCAAACCGCATCTTTAATCAACTCTCCATGAAATAAAAAACAAACCTTAGATCATACGTACGAAAATGAGTCAATCATATTGTTATAACGCCTAGCAAATCATAAACACGATCATAATTTAGTGCTTTTCGAGCACTAGTATATTAAGACTTAATATTATTTATATATTACATTTGTTTAAGATATTTAACCTTGTCCTAAACTAGAAAATAGACTTTGATTCCTAAATATTATTAAAAGTTTTCTGTGAGTGAAAAAGCGTATGAGCAATGAATATTCGTTGAAAAAAATAGGAGAACTCGTTAAATATAAGAAGATCAAGGCATCGCATGACATGATAGTCTACCTATTCCAACTTTGGTTAGAGAGACATGGAGTATCTATCAAGAAAATGAAAATACTTGAAGAATTTAAGGGCCTAGCTCCAGATATAATAGTGTTCAAAGATAATAGTAACATATCCGTTATTTGGGAGATCATAGAGCCAGATCCTGAGTGGGATATCAGTATTGAATCTATTAAAACAAAGCTAGAACGCATGTTAATTAGACCGTATATACATGTCTACAAACCAAAAATAGTTGTCTTAACAAACGGTACCCGCATGATAATTTATGACTCTAAAGGAAATCAGATTAAAGAAGTAACTGATTTATCATTAATAGACAGCGAAAAAGAAAAAGAGATAGAGGAAATCTTATTAACTTATTAGTATTACTTGATTATGGCTCTTAGTCTCTCACTTTGTATCATGTCTACCATTGATAGAACTATGATAAATATAAACAGCACAATTACCGATGTTACGACTAGATAGCCATAGTCAACTACCAGTGATATGATAGCGAGAGCGGCGACATAAAACGCCAATGCTATAAATAGTGATTGAAATATAATCCTGCTTAAATCCCATCTCTCTATTAATTCATGCTTTATTATTAGTTCCCAGGATCTAAAGGCCCTATTACTAGCTTCAACTATAGGGTCCACATCTTTCTTATCTTTTATTATCTTCGCTATTCTTCTTAATCCATCTGAAATATCTTCGAGAGCCTTCCTATGTCTAGTGACATAAAGCATTTTACGGCCTCTAATAGCATATATAATATAGAAAATCACTGTTTCAGCCAAGAATATGACAATTGAAAGGAAAGCGAATTGCAAATAGACGTAGTTCTGTTTCTCCATGTAATTTAAGCCAATTATTACTGGAGCTAACAGGGAAAATATAGCTAGGAGTGAAGATAAAACTACTTTAGTTACATATGGAAGAAACTCATATAGCGGAGTATAAAGCAGTAGCGGAGTTATTATAAAGCTGACAAATAGTGTTACAATCATTGCTTTCAATAATGCATCCCAGTAAGTCGGTAGAATGAATTCAATACCTTGTACTATTGTGTATAGCATGAAAATGATGACCCCACTTATTACCTCTACAACTATTGTAATAATAGCTAGTAGGTTCGCCAATCCACTCGTATATCTCATTACGCGAGACATAGATACCACCAATAAATAAAATTAGCAAAAAAGTAAAATGAAATACATATCGGTTAAGTCTTATCTCAAATAAAAAGATAGCTTTAAAAATAAAAACTAAAAAACGAATAGCTATATAGTGATGCAATGGTCGGGTAGCGCAGTCTGGTAGCGCGCCGCCCTCGCATTCATCTTCCCTATCGAGAAAGGCGGAGGCCGCGGGTTCAAATCCCGCCCCGACCACCATTTGTTTTCAGTACTCAACTCTAATTAAAGATTAGAACTAATATGCGTGATGCATGCTTGTCATTATTCGCTATTAAATAGTTTTTCAGAAAAGTTTTAGTTAGATTTTAATAAGGTTTAAGGCGATTGATAAAAAACAATTGTTGTAATAGATTTGATGTCTTAAAATCTGAGGGAGTTAAAAATGGTTTCTGTAGTCCCAACTGAACTTTCACCCGAAGAAAAAGCTTTTAGGGAAAAAATCAGCAACAGCATCAAACTAATACTTAAGACTGGTAAATTGAAAATTGGCTTAAGAAACGTAATAAGAGCGATACAGAGAGGAGAGGCAAAAATGGTTGTTATTGCATCTAATATGCCCCCAGAAACACGAGGCTACATTACTTATCTGTGTTCTATAGCAAATGTTCCGCTGGTAGTGTTCCCTGGAACCGTAAAAGAAATGGGAGAAGTTTGTGGGCGCCCCCACATAGTATCTTCTATAACAATTATAGATCCAGGCACAAGTGAAATACTAAAATTAGGGTCTGTGCCTTCGCTTTAATAGGTGACATAATTTTGCCTAAACAGGATTCAAAAGAACTAAAACTAACTGACCCCAGGAAAATCTATGCCTTTACAGTATTTACTGCTTTAACTGGAATAACTCCTCTTGATTATTATGAGACTGAAAATACTATTTCATTTTTAATAGATCTTGCCGATGCACGCAAATTCAGACAGTTAGGTATTGAAGCTATTAGAACAATATCTTCGGAGCTAAAGAAGCAAATAGAAGTAATATTCTATTCTAATAGTTTAGATAAATTCATTCAGAACTTATTCCGTCCTGCTAAAGTTGAAAATATTGTTAAAAGAGAAATAAGAGATGGAAAATTAGCAATTCTCGTTAAAGTACCTGTATGGGATCGTGGAAAAGCGCTAGGAAAGCGTAGTTATAAGTTATACAGAGCTAGATATTTCTTATCAAAGTACTTTAATGTTGATCACGTAAAGATAGTATAGAATATTGAGTATGTATCTGCATTTGCTGCTTCGTTAACTATATAACAAAAACTTTGTTGCTCCAGTTTCTCAAAATCTCTTCAACTATTGTTTCTTCTACAAATACTAACCCACCTATCGTTGAAATTTTGTAGAAAATCCTTCTTCCTATTCTCTCGGCTCTTACTAATTTTAGTTCTTCAAGTTCTTTTAAATGCCTGGATATTGTAGCTGGTGATTTACCTAGCGTTTTCGAAATCTGTTTCACGAATAATCCATTATTGTTGGATGTCAAAGCCCATAATATGCGTAATTTAGTTCCTCTCTGCTTTCTTATTATATCTAACAAGTCGATCCCAAGTTCTTTTTCGGATTTTATTTGCGATAATAATGCTAACAAGGGGTTATTGACTACCTTGGGGACACCCCCAAATCTCTTTCTAACGATTTCCTTAATCTCACTCTCTTTAGGCGAAGTAAGGATCATTATCTGCCATTTCTTTTCATCAAATAAATCATTATTCAGAAGTTTCAGAACCCAGTATGGCCTCGCCTCTATAAAAATAGTCTCATTAACTCTTTCTCGCAGTGATAGTATAAAATCTAAGTTTACGAATCCATTATCAATTATGAA
>JAHQWF010000028.1 GCA_029856055.1 Candidatus Njordarchaeota archaeon
TTCGCGAGGCGATATATCGTAGAAACAATTATAAATATGCCTACGCCATATACTTTCATTGGGGGCGTCCTCTCTGTGGTATTCGATATGTAATACGTTTTTACGCCTTTAAAAGGCGCCCCCCACCAAGCTTGACGAGAAGGCTTTTAATTGCCGAAATTACTGATCAGAAAAGGAATTAAATTTGAAACAAAGCCAAAATATTCCATATGATGTAAGATCGATTCTAAAAACTTAATTAATATAATTTCTTCAAGATAAGTATTATTTGGTGTTTTTGGAAAGGAGATAATTATGTTACTGAGTGACAGAAGTATTGTGGATCTCGTAAGGAAGGGTGAAATTATAATTGAGCCCTTTGATGAGTCAATGCTTGGTCCATCATCTCTGGATTTGAGACTTGGAAGCGAATTTCTAGTTTTTGAGAGGACTAGGATAGATGTTATAGATCCGCATAAGCCTATTGAGAAGTTCACTAAGAGCATTAAAGTAAATGAAGGTGAATATTTTGTTATTCATCCAGGGGAATTTGTTTTAGCTACCACTCTAGAATATATTAAGCTACCAAACTACATTGCAGCTAGGATAGAAGGCAGATCATCTCTAGCTAGACTAGGGTTGATAATACATTCAACTGGAGGTTTTGTTGATGCAGGATTTGAAGGTCAACTAACCCTAGAGATGAGCAACTTAAACATTGTCCCAGTTAAGCTTTTTCCTAGTATGAAGATAGCTCAGATAGCATTTATTTTGCAGGATAAGCCATCTAAGGTTCCGTATGGGGAGAGAGAATCGAGTAAATATCATAAGCAGAGGGGTCCAATTCCATCAAAAATCTATATGGATTTCAATAAGAGTTGATTATACTGTTTTAATTAAGTAATATTTTTGAGTTAATTGTTGGGAATTGAGAGATGAACTAAATGCATTATGTTAATGAGTCCTCTGATAAAGCGTTAATATCTGGTTATAAAGATATTTCTCTTGTGGATGTACTAGGTCATCCATCATTTACTATATGGTTTGCTTACTGTAATTTTAGATGTCCCTGGTGCCAAAATTGGCCTGTTGTTACTGGCAAAAATGTCTCTGAAATAAAGATAAGTGAATTATTAGATAAAATCAATAAAGGATCAATGCTTGTAGATTTTGTACATGTGACGGGTGGTGAACCAACACTACAACCAAAAGCTCTAAAGGAATTATTTTCTGGATGTAAACGGATGGGGTTGAGAAATTCACTTAATACAAATGGATACAATTATGAGGTTATTGATGATCTTGCTAAAGCTGGTTTAATCGATCATTTTGCAATGGATTTCAAAGCACCATTGTCAGATATAAAGAAATATCTTCAAGTCATTGGTTTATCAAATGTGCCAGATATAACAGAGCGTATAAAAAGGAGTATTGAGATAGCTGGAAAAAGAATTGATTTGATAGAAATTAGAACAACATTAATTCCATTGTTAGATAAACAAGATATAATTAAGATAGCGAGCGAATTAAAAGAAACAATAGAAACTATTGGTAGAAGCGATTATCATTTTGTGATACAACAGTTTGTTCCGAATACTAACGCACCAGATCCTAGGTTCAGAACAGATGACATCATTTCTATCAATGATTTAATTGAATTAGGACGGTTGATTAAAAGGAAGATAGGTTTGAGAAATGTTTATATCAGATCCTTGGAGAGGGGGTTAACTAGGATTCTTGATTAAAATCTATAATGTCTTCAAGCTGTTAAGGGTTTCTTCAATAACTAAATTTACTGCTCTAAGCATTAAATCTAAGCTCATGCTTGGCTGTTGCTTGTCTAGAACTTGTTCAGGTAGAAATGGTAGATGAATAAATCCGCCTAATGTAGGTAAATTATTTGAAGCAATTGTGTGTAGCGCAATATACATTAATGCATTACATACATAAGTTTCAGCGCTATTAGATATGATTGCAGGTATTTTAGCGGCATGAAGGCTCTTTAAAATCCGTTTTATCGGTAAAGTTGAGAAGTAGGCTACTGGCCCATCATTAATTATTTCTTTGTCATCAGGTTTAAATCCGTCGATATCCGGTGAGGCAGAATCCATTATATTTATGGCCACTCTTTCTATAGATATGCTTGGTCTACCCCCAGCCAATCCTAGTCCTATAAATATCTTTGGTTTGTGATTTTGGATGATTTGAGGCACCTTTTCTATCACTTTCTTAAATGATACAGGTAAGCTGTAGCCAATTATCTTTATCATTTAATATAGTTCTTCCATTTAGTATTTGCGAAACTTTTTCAGAGGGGTTGATCTTATATTTTTTAAACGGACCAAACCCAGTTATTACAATACTCAAGGAAACCATCCCTGCATAAGTTTGACTAATGTAATGTCTTAATTTACGTTTTTAAAAATTAGTCAAACAAGATTACTGGAGATGAATTATCATTGGATACAGAAATCCTTAAAGTTGACCCGATAAATCCTGATATAAAACTGCTCAGTTATTGCGCACAAGTGATTAGAAATGGTGGGTTGATAGCCTTTCCGACTGAGACAGTTTATGGATTGGGCGCGTGCATATATATAGAGAAAGCTGTTAAAAGGATTTATTTAGTAAAGAACAGGCCTATGGATAACCCCTTGATAATCCATATAGCTAATCTAAACCAATTGTATGAAGTAGTAAGAGAAGTGCCTAGATTAGCATTAAAATTGATTGAGAATGCTTGGCCAGGGCCCCTGACATTAATTTTCAAGAAAAGCGATAAAGTGCCGTATATTGTTACTGGAGGGTTAGAGACCGTAGCCGTTAGAATGCCAGCTCATCCAGTTGCTCTAAAACTCATTGAGTTATCTGATTGTCCTATAGCCGCACCTAGTGCTAATTTAGCAGGTAAGCCGAGTCCAACTAACGCGAGACATGTAATTAATGATTTATACGATAAAATAGAGGTGATTATTGATGCCGGTGATACTTTCTTTGGAGTTGAATCTACGATTCTAAATGTGACTGAAGACCCCCCTGTTCTTTTGCGACCAGGTCCTTTACCGCTAGAGAAACTTAAAGAAATTATAGGTACTGAAATAATAGTTCCAGATTTTGCTAGAGGCTTATATGATAGTAAGATTGCTTTAAGTCCCGGAACAAAATATAGGCATTATGCTCCAAGCAAGCCTTTAATTCTAGTGGAATCAAGGAATTACAAAGATCTAAAGCCAATAGTCTTTAAAATTAGGGAATTATGTAATGAATTTAAGTCCAAAGGTAAAAAAGTTATGATTATTGCCACAAGGGAAACCTATTCAATGTACGAAGGATGTAAGACAATTATAATAGGCTCGCGTAACAATCTATATGAGGTTGCAAGGAATTTATATAAAATCCTTAGAATGGTAGATGAGTTAGATATAGATATAGCCATAATTGAGGGGTTCGAGGAAAAAGGGATAGGTTTAGCCATAATGAATAGGTTACGAAAAGCAAGTGGATCAAAAATAACTTTAATTTAATTATGCCTAATTTTACATCTACCCGAAATTTAGGCACTTCATTTGCCTTCAGTTATATTAAACTTTTTTATTGATTATACATGAAAACATTAAATGTAGAAGATGTAAAAAGATAGCGTTAATGCGTTTGAATGTACATGAGAATCCTAGGTTGAATTATGATGTATGACATATTAGTTTTCGATAGTTCAGGGATTACGATATACAAAAGGATGAGTAGTCATAAAAGAGTGGTTTCATCTTTGTTATCAGCAATAATAG
>JAHQWF010000091.1 GCA_029856055.1 Candidatus Njordarchaeota archaeon
TGTTGCTAAGGATTGTCTCGATTTTTATGCTGCGTCGGCCACTGTTCGGGTTCGTCTCTATGTTTTGGAGCCTTGGGAGGCTCTGGAAGGCATTGAATTCGTACTTTTTAGCTACCAACCGAAGAAGTTATAAGAGTGATAATTTTAAATAATCTATTTTATTGTAGTTATTCTACAATTTATTATAGATAACTTTAGGGCCATAGGTGACATTATATGTCTAATAGTAACACTGATACTGGTGATATGCAGGAAAGAGTTATTTGGGTCAACATTATTGGTTTAACCTTGAGCTGGATAATTTGGAACCCATTCCAAAATGCTGTCTGGACATATTGGCAGGTATTCCTTTATGCTTTAGGAGCCACACCATTCATAATTTCCCTGATATCAGCTCTATCTGGAATAACAATATCCATAGCTAGGATTCCTGGTGGTTATCTAGCTGATAAGGTTGGTAGGAGGGTTTTGATAGTATCTATGACTTATGTGATCGCAGCTACCTACCTAATAATGTTTTTTGCCGATAGCTGGGAGATAATTCTGGTGGCTAGTATTATTAGCAATATAGCGTTATTCTATCAACCTGCCGTGAACGCTATAATAGCTGATAGCTTACCTAAGGAGACTAGAGGCAGAGGATTTGCTATAATCAATATCTTGCCTAGCATTGTGACTCTTATTTCACCTTACATAGCATACATCTATGTGAGTAAGTACGGTATCTTAGGTGGGACGAGACAACTCCTATTACTGTCATTTGCTTCAGGTATAGTTGCTGCTACTGTCAGATTATTTACATTGAAGGAGACCATTAGAAATAGAGCTAAGATAGGTAAAGATATCGTTAGTGAGATGAAAATAGAGTATAGGAAGGCTATCAAGATAGTTTGGAGTAGAATGAGGTTTCTGCTGATAAGTTATGCGTTAACGGGCATAGCTATGGGGCTTTCTTATTTGATGCAATTCTACTCCTTGAAATACTTGCTTGTTAGTGAGGAAGGCTGGGCTTACATACAGATAATATCGTTTGCGACCTACTTAGTATTATCATTACCTTTCAGCATAGCTACAGATAAAATCGGGAGAAAACCACCAATAATAGTGGCAGCTATAGTAGCCTTCATCAGCTCGCTTATACTCGCTATTGCTCCTGTGGGTGAACAAGCATTCATTTATGTTCTAGCATCGTCGGTCTTAGGTTCCTTGGCATGGGCGATGGTTAGTAGCGCTATACCCTCGATCGAGGCCGACTTATTGCCCTTAGAGATAAGAGGTAAGGGATATGCAGTTATAAACCTTATAAACTCAATGGTTATCTCTATAGCGCAATTACTTAGTGGAGTTATTTACACATCATTGGGTCCGAGAATGCCATTTTACTTAAGTAGCTTATTTTGGTTGATGTCGTTAGTAATATTTCTGAAAGTGCCTGAAACGCTGAAGAAAGAGTAGAGAGTTGAGCTAAGAATGATTAATTCATTTTTCTTAAAAATAATAAAAAAGAGTTGCTTTATACAGCGTCCTCAATATTTAGTTTAACCTTGATGGCCAAGCTCATTAACTCATTAATGAGAAGTATGAAAGCATATGGAAGCCTTAACCTATACATCTCGCCACGATCCTTGTGAATTGGGCACTCCCAACGCTTTCTTTTGGAATTATAGTAACCGATACTACCGCATTTCCTGCATACGTAAACATCAACTCCGTCAGAGCTGTCTACGAACCGCTCTCGAAGGAATTGCGATACTCCTTGTCCGAGCAAAGCATCTCTCTCCATCTCTCCAAGCCTTAAACCTCCTCCTCTTGCTTTTCCTTCTGTAGGCTGTAGCGTGAGTAATGTTACTTTTCCACGTGCTCTAGCATGTAATTTGTCTTTTGCGAGATGCTTTAATCTCTGGTAATATACTGGTCCCATTAGGACATGAGTACTTAATCTTTTACCTGTTTTTCCATCGAAAAGTACTTTCTCGCCATAGTAGTTTAACCCTAGTTTTTTAGCTGTGTTTACCAGTTCCTCTAGCCAATCCTTACTCTCGAAAGCTGTTCCATCGAACGGTTTTCCAGTTTTTACTGCTATGTCTCCCGCTAGGCTCTCTAGTAACTGTCCTATAGTCATTCTTGATGGTATTGAGTGCGGGTTCAGGATTATGTCTGGTGTCATCCCGTATTCATCGAACGGCATGTCTTCTTGTGGGACGATGAGCCCTACTACCCCTTTTTGCCCGTGTCTTGACGCGAATTTATCTCCAAGCTCTGGGTATCTAGGCTGTCTTAATCTTATTCTCACTAGTGTTGTTCCATCCTTAGTTGTGGTTAATAATACGTTATCAACACTTCCTCCTTCACCTTTCCTGACTTTCTCGCTTGTATCTCTCAGTAATCTTATTCCTCCATATGATACTCCTAGTACACCGATGTCAGCTGGACTAACTCTACCAACTATTACCTCATCTTCATAGATCTCTACTCCGGGCCAAGCTATTCCGTCTTCAGCTAGTTTCTCTCTCACCTTGTGTCTTGCTCCAGTCACTTCATCCGTAGGAAACCTTATTACATCTGTTCTATTCGCTATGTATCTCCTCTCCTCTACTTCGTAAATCCTGTATAGGAATCCCCTCATGAATCCACGCTCTATTGATGCCTTATTTATTATTAATGCGTCCTCTATGTTGTATCCCTCGTAAGATAGGATAGCTACTATAGCGTTCTGTCCAAACCCTCTCTTGCTTGCTCCAGATATCTCAGCTGTTTCTGTAGTCACTAAAGGTCTTTGTGGGTAGCTAAGTATGTATGTAGATGTCTCTGGCCTAACCCTATAGTTTGGCCTCGGTATACTCATTGCTTGTTTAGCCATTGATGTCTCGTGAGTAACTTTAGGTGACTGATCATGGTTTGCAAACGGTATTAATCCCGCGCTTGCTCCTAGCATTGATGCTGGGGCTATCTCCATGTGAGTATGCTCTGGTGTTAATTCTTCCTCGTTTAATGCTATGTAGGCATCCTCTTCTTCTTCTGGATCAGGCATTTCTATTATTCCGTTCCTAAGTAAGTCGTCGAAAGTCCATTCACCACTTTTGAGTTTCTTGATGTGTTCTTTCTTGAGAGCTGGTTTTCCGTTCTTCACTATTATTAATGGTCTCAAGATTCTTCCGCGATCCGTGTTTATGTGTATTTCCGCGTATTTCTCCCAGTACTTTATAGATATCTGCCAAGGTATCTCTCCTTTCCTCCTGAGGTTTCTGAAGTCATTAACAAATTTCTCTGGATTCTTTACATGCCCTACATACATTCCGTCCACGAAAACTGGAATGTTTGGATAAGGTGACCAACCAATCTTTACTGGTTCTCGTACTAAACCGGTTTTCGGTAATATGTCATTGATCATTCTATCTTTATCCTCAGGGGGTATATCTGCTGTTACGTAAGCCATGAGTGATAGATGCTTAGTTAACCCGCATAACTCGCCTTCTGGCGTTTCGTTTGGACAGAATCTACCAAAGTGCGTTGGATGAAGGTCTCTTGCCTCGACTTTACCTCTCTTTGCTTCCGCCGATGTCCTTGTTAATATGTTCTTTACCCTTCTAAGGTGACTTATGTTATCCAGATGGTTTAGCCTCCCAAGTATTTCTGTCACTCCAGTTACTCCCGTTGGCCAGTGACCAGTTGCTAGTGCGCTCATCACTGTATCTGACAATCTATCTGTTCTCAGCACCCTTTTTATATCTGTTATATCCCTGTATCCAGCGACCCAGTTCACTATTTTTCTTTTTGTTTCCTCTATGAAGCTTCTCCAAGCTATCGCGAATAACTCCTCCAGGAAGTCTCCCACCATTTTTAGTCTCTTGTTCTTTAGATGATCTCTATCCTCTGGGGTTACGTAGCCAAAATATATTAGTACTACCCTCCTGATCATTCTTGATAAGTAGTATCCCTTCATTGGCCAGGAACTCTCATCAGTTCCCAGATGGGGTAGTAGATATAGATTTAATCTTCTTTTCACTTCTTGTATGACTTTGTCCTTGTTCTTCTGTGTGATAGGTATCCTGAAATTATCCATGTAGTATGCTAGAGCGAATAAGGCATCTTCCTGAGTTCTTAGGAATTCTGGTTTAACGCCTTGTGCTGTGAGCAGTAATACTGTCGATATCAAGCTAGCTCTCTGACTCTCCTCACTTATCTCCTCTGGCGAAGCAGCAATAACAATATCTTTCATTGTGAAGCCTAGTGCTCTCAAAAGGAGTACTGCGGGGATAGGTGCTTTAGTCCCTGCCCTCGTGAACCGGACATATAGTCTTAAATCATCTCGACCCATATACATTGTTACTCTATTCCTGTATGTTCCTGGGGAAACAAGCCATGCCTGAACAGCGTATTTCTTCGCTTCTGCTGACACCCCCTCTAACTTCTCTGTAAGAATTCTTCCTCTTACCCCTTCCTCTCTCGGCACAACTGCCCTCTCGGATCCATTGATTATCAGGTATCCTCCTGAATCAATAGGGTCTTCCCCGATCTCAGCCATGTACTCTGGATCTCTATTGATGTAAGTGCTCATGTATGGATCGTATTTCGATCCCACCATTAACGGCATTATGAGTAATAGTACTCTATCTTTCTTCACTATCTCGCTTGCCCTCCTATTTCCCTCATACTTCACCCTTTTTAGAGTCACCCAAACATATATCGGTATACCGTAGGTTATTCTCCTAATCCTGCATTCAAGCGGAGTTATATCGTATACTGGTGACCCATCATACTCAAACGTGAGTGATCTTCTCTCCGGCTCTACTCGAACTATCTCTTCTGAATCATTATCTAGCGCAACTCGAAAATCAAGGAAGAATCCGACTTCTGCATCAATAATTGGGTGTGCCTGAATAATCTTTCTTAAACCGTGCTCTATGAACTCATCGTAGCTTCTTATGTGGTGTGACTCTAAACCGTGTTTCTCAACCATCTTTTGGATAATTAGCCATCTATCATCTTTACTCAGCGTAACGTTATTACTCATCTACAACACCAATAAACCTTAATATATATTAACTCGAATCCTCATTTAAAGAAAACTAATCTTAATCCAGACATCTAGCATAATATAGTATATTGTGGATAGATTCGCTACAAAAAATATTTAAAGATTATGCTACTTCCCACATCCAATTTATTAAGTATATGTCATTTGGGCCCGTAGCTCAGTCTGGATAGAGCGACGGCCTTCGGAGCCGTAGGTCGCGGGTTCGAATCCCGCCGGGCCCGCCACCAACGTTGATTCTTACTTCTTATGACTCTCACTAATACTCTAAACTAATTTAGAGGCCTTCCATATACTCTACTATGCCTTCAGCGAAACTCTGTAGAATGGACCCTGGGTCTTTAGCCTTAACTACCGCTGATGCAACAAGTATGCCTTTAGTACCTAGCTCTAACGCCCTAACAACATCCTCCTTCGTTGAGATACCTGCTCCGCACAGAGGTATAACTTCACCATTTCCAGCATTATTAACCTTAATCACTGCCTCTCTAAGAACCTCTGGCTTAGCTTTACTCACGCTGATCCCGGTCCCAATTAATTCTGGTGGCTCATAAGCAACGAAAAGAGGTCTAAATTTGGTTACTTGTTCGCTTTTCTTTGGTGAGTCAGCACATACCGTGGTTATTAACCCTACTTCCTTCGCCCTCTTCACGGTCGCTTCTATTACATCTAGTGGTAGGGGCCTCTCAGAGTGATTAATTAGGGTTCCAACCGCTCCAGATAAACGCACTGCCTCTGGTAGAATACTCCCTGTATGAGCTCCCGGTGTTACTGGATCTATGTGCTGTGCAAATACAAGTGTTTTTTCAACGATTTGCGCTACTCTAAATATATCTGTTGGCTGAACAGCTATCGCAAATGTTATTGATTCATACGAATTAGCAATGTCCTCGATTATCTCAGTTAATCTCAATGCGTTCTCTCCTATTGCCTGAGGATAAACCTTATAATTAACTATAATTATCGGGGGATTAACTTTCGTTATTTTCTCTTCCTTTAAAGCTTCCGTAATCATTTCCCAATATACCTCACTGATCTTAATGCGCTAGGGATAAGTGTATTGTAATAGGGATAAAACATCATATAAGTTATTTCATAAATTCGAGCCTTTACTCAAGTAAAAATAGTTAAAAAATCGTAAAGATTTAATTAAATATGGTTTTTGAGTCATCAGAAAACTATTTATTGAAAGCATCGAATTAGATTAATATATCAAGAATGTCAAAAAGTAATGGTGCTGAATTTGGAGAAGGAAAAAGAAGAAGCTGTTGCGGTTGAGAAAAAGGAGGAATTTATTGAGATACCTGAAGTAGTTGTTCTTTATTTCCAGAGAGCGGATAACTTGAAGAAGACTGTTAGCATAAGAACCACAACGAATGATACAATGGAGAGAGTCGTTGCTTTAGCGGCCGAGAAATTAGGTATAAGGTCTGGTAGAATAGGATTAACTGGGGGCGGTGTACCTATAGCATTTATTGATAAGACTGTTGGAGAGGTTCTGAGGGAATATAACACGGTTTCATTCCATATTAGCTCGGCCGACATGCTTGGATGACTCTCGAGTGAGATTAATTTGGGCAAAGTTATCTTTCCATCATTTTTATGGGATTCTCTGAGAGACATAATTCGGGAATCTGACCATGAGAAAGCCTTCTTTATCATCGGAACTGTCTGGCAAGACAAGATAATTATCTACGACTTAATAGAATTCAGGTACCATCACCATAACTCAACTAGTGTTATAGGTGACCCTTATCAAAAGGTTTTATTAGTTCAAGCTATTCCACCAGGATTAAGGATTCTTGGGATAATGCATTCACATCCATTTGAGATAGATCAGCCAGAATTCTCAAGCATAGATTTAAATGATTTCGAGGAGTTCGGTGAGGGCTTATTCATAGTTGTTTCCAGGGAAATGAAATACAAAGCTGTAATTACTTTTAATGGTAGATTAGAGGAATGCGAATTAGTTATACGGGATCTAACGGGAGACGAGGAACCGAGAATCATCTCAGTTAATGAGCGATGGAAATTAGTTATTCCTAATGGATCATCTAGATGGGAGATAGAAAACTACTCTGGGATCTACCTCAGCACTATAATTGCTAATGAAGCTAGCTTAGGTAAACTAGTGATAAGAGGCAATGTTGCTGAGTTAAAGCTACCTGAATACTACGATTTAATAAAATCCTGGAGCAAATATAAGATTCCTTACAGAATTTATCTCGCGAATGAAAACAAAGATGTTTTAAATGCAGTAAAATTAATAATAAGTTACATGTTTAATTACAATGATTGTGAGATAAATTATCTTGAGAATAAAAGGGAAATCATCATACATACATGTAAAGGGCGATACATATGAGTTGGGAGTGGGAGGAGGAAGAGAGGGAAGAGAGAAAGATCAAGCCAAAGGAAAAAGGCATCAGAACACCGCCAACTGGAGCGGGATTATTAAGGTTCTATGAAGAGGAAACAGCCGGTGTAAAGATCGGTCCTGTAGCGGTAATATTGATAGCGACATTATTTGTGACAATTGTAACTCTAGCTTGGGTTCTCGGATAAAACTACAAACTAATTATTCATGTTCTTGCAGGGATAGGTTATGGAGAAGCTCAATTCGATCAACGAGGTCATAGAGAAATTAAAAGAACTGCATGAAGTTGAGTGCGGGAAGGGAGTAAATTATCCTTGTGTTGCATGCTTAGAATGCCCTAATGCTGATTATCACGAGTACCAGCTCGATAAGTTTAATTTAACAATGAAATGGACTGCTAATTCAGCTATAATCTCTATAAAATTGCCTCTAAGAGATGAGTTAGACGAGTTCCTTCACAATGAGCTAGCAAAGGAATTATCGAGAAGATTTAACTTTATCATGGATAAGCCTGATGATGACGCTCACATATCCATATTCGTGAGAGATAGCGACATTAATGATGATATAAAGATAAAACAGATAGAAGCATTCCTAAAGAAAGACTTGAAAGAATTAATGGCTATGATAACTAAAGGTAGAATACTGATTAAGGATTGGGCTAGATATACTGTTGATAAATCTGAAGCATCTAAAGTTGGCCTTAAAAAGGAGGAGTAGGCCAGTTTAATTTTGTTTAGCTAATTTTCTCATTTTCTCTAGATAATATTCTCTATCTATCTCGATTATTCCTGGTAATTTATTGAGGAAATCATATATTCTCTTTCTAGCTTCCTTGATCTCTTCTCTTGACTTAACTTTTATCTCCACTTCCACGTAATTTCCTAGTGAAAAAGCCTTGTTCCTATAGACTCCTTGAACCGAACAGAGAACAACCTCAATATCGTCCCTCCATAAGAACCATCCACTCTTCCTCTTAAAAGCATCGATAGTAAAACCTAAGTTACTCAATATCTTAATAATCTTTCTACCTGTTCTGACCTCTATTTCTTCCCTGGCTGACCTATCATCCAGTATCATCGATCCTTTATAAGTCAAAACTACATCACTCTCCGATCCTTTCTTTTCTATTCTTACTCTCAACTCCTCATCAGACTCTGCGAAGTCTCTACATGGGTGATTAAAATAGTGATCCTCAGCACTGTACTTTATAGCTCTAAAACCTAGTTGCTTGACGAGATAATTGTAAAGCTCACTAATAGAACTAATTCTTGCTTTTAACTCAACCTCGAACATAATGTATCCCTACTATCAAGGATAAAGTGAGCGAGCTCTTTTATATATTGTAGATTCTGGTAAATGAATCCCCGCTATACAGAACTTGATTATATTTGGGTTAGAACCTCTATGTTAATTTTCTCTAGCTCTCTTCTCCTAGCTATAATATTCTTATCAAATGTCGCAAAACGATTCGCTTTAAGAACTCTGCAAGCGGATATATGCAATAAGTCAAGTGTTCTTAATTTCAGGACACTAGATAATTTGAACGCCTCCATAAGAATCTTGTTAAAATCTGTTTTCATTATTGATGCACCAGTCTCACTAATCGAATATATAGCAAAGGCTTGAGGATCCTCTATATTACCTCTAGAGAAGACTGATGCAAGTTCTATTTTCGTTAATTCACTAACTACCAAAGTCTCATCTTTAATTAATCTAATTAAATTTTCAGCGTCTAAATGTTTGGGATCCTTCTTATCTATGTAAGAGATTATAACATTAGTATCTAAGTAAATCATCTCTCCCTATCCTCTGTAAGCAATTCATTCAATTTACCATGCTCTAATCTAACTTTCTTCTTCTCAAGCTCCTTAGCTTTCCTATACACTTTGTCCCAAAACTCCACCTCTTTCCTAATCTCCGCTAATCCTTTCTCAATCATCAAATTGAACGCGTTAGATCTACTTTTAGCTAAACCATACTTAACCATTTTTTCAGCTAATTCAACTAGCTCCCTTTTCACTTTAATTGAAATTGTAACAGACATCAATGGTACACCTAGTATCCCTATAATTACCTAAAACTATTGTTTGATCAAGTATTTAAACTTAAACACTCTTAGATAACTACAAATCAGTTTAAACTAGGGAAAAATATATTAACTAAAATTATTATTACACAGGAGTTAAGAAAGAAAATCGCTCATAGATATAAAAACAAAAACTCTGACTAGTAGTCAAATGTCGAGATTTGTTTACTTATGAATTTCTGATCCAAAATGAGTAATTATAGGAATTCTGTTTGATCTTATCAAAAGCTACGAATAAGGATAATACTAGCAATGTATTGAGCAAAGAGCAACAAAAAAGCTCTCTTAAAGAAGATAATAAAATGGTTTATCACTCGAGATATTCAGGCGCTTTGAACGTAAATTCAGTGAATTTTCTCAATTATCTAATTGAAGACGATAAATGCAAGGAATTACTACAACGGATCAAGGATATTGAATATTAGGAAAAAATAGGTCTTGATAATTCAACTATAGCTTTACCAGCTGATAGCATTATGACATCTATATACATAACATTGTATCCTAAAGTTGCGAGAAACTAAGGATTGCGACACATTCATAAATAGTTCTGGCATACAACGTAGCTAGGATAATCAATCTAAGCATAAATTGTGGCCTTATTGAGCCTTTAAGGGTCCAAGCAGGACAAAGGACAAAGAGATAAATTCGAAAAAAGCCTAAAAAGTTATTAAGTATAATGTACACTACATTTATAAAACAGGGGACACTGCAAATGAGTACAAATATTATTAGCTGAAATTCAAGAATAGCAGGTTAGGCTATGTCAAGGTGAATGACGGTAGTATAATCATTCTACGTGTAGCTATTGTTGATGCTCGCGTGCGAGGAGAAACATCCCCCTTTGGAGCTGAGTCTGACGTTAACGCTACTGGAGGCGTAGAGTCGACATTATTGAGAAGATCCCTGCATATGAGGAGGCAGTTTATTACGAAGAAAATAGAGGCAAGTACTTAATTAGGGTAGAGATTGAACCAATTATGGTCTCTAAGAATACGTTATATAAGACACTACAAGGAACCCCATTATATGTCGTGAGATGGGTACCTAAGGTAACTTGGAACGAAGTTGAAAGTGAAAAAAATCCACGAATAAGCTGATATGGTGAGTTAGCTATGTGGACTGTTGCATATTCATATACGAATAATATTGAGACAAAACTGGCACAGATAGCACCCTCTTTTGTTCTGAGAATACCTACTGAACCG
This sequence comes from Candidatus Njordarchaeota archaeon, assembly GCA_029856055.1. GTDB lineage: Archaea > Asgardarchaeota > Njordarchaeia > Njordarchaeales > Njordarchaeaceae > Njordarchaeum. The sequence goes on from JAHQWF010000091.1 coordinate 10,710, forward strand.
GTTGAAATGGGCTTTTCAATAATAGGAAGATATGTGTGTACAGTAGGCATCACCGTAAATCGTGATGTGGTTAAAGAAGTAGAAAGTATGCCAGAAAATATGCTAACAATTCGCGGCATCTATGACATGTTATGGGTTCTTAGAGAAGAGACCGTGCTCTCTTTAGTTAGGAAATATTTACGTTTGAGCGAGGAGAGTATGTCAACATTGAAGCGTATTGGGGAACTTGAATTTATAGATTTGAGGAAGTTTACATCATTACTTTTGTGGCTGGTAAACATATTAAGATATAAGGTAACTAATGTCAGCCTTGTAGAAAATTTGGAGACTGGTGAACTCCAGTTTGTTAGTGTTCATATCGATAACTGTGACTGGAAAGAGTGGAAGATGCTCTCAAAGTTCGTTAAGAGGCGCCTTGTAGAGGAAGGATTCAACGATATCGCCGGTAGGGTGGCACTAGTATGCAAGAAAGCGCTTCAAATCCGGAAAGACTAAATCCACGCCAATTGATAGATTATCTTAAGCAGTTTGCAACTAACAAGAAGGCTGCTCTGAATGAGGTCTTTATTCGACGCATTATTAGTGCTGTCTTCTTTGCGCTCTTCAACTACTGGGCCCTCAGGAGTTACATTAAAGGTAAACGTGGCGATGGCCCTTACGAGGATAGCTTTAGGCTCTCAATATTCTTCGAGGACCTGCTTAGTAAGGGATACGACTACACAATATATCCTCTTTTTTATATAGAGTTAACGCTGACCACTACATACTGAATCCCACTAGAGTAATACTTCTTAGCAAACCTTGGAAAGGCGTAACAGAAAATGTTGAGATAAATTATGATGTATTAGAGATGCTATTCGAGTCTGCGTATGATATCCTAGATTATCTCGAATAAACTTCTTAACAGGTCTCACTATACTGATCACATATATTTAGGTGTTGTAGGGATAATAGTTATAGTACTTAACACAACGGAGAACCTGAATAAAGATAAATTTGAAACAGAGCCGTGGTCGATGTATCATCTATACTCACAATGATTTTAACTCTTTACTTCCCTTCTCTACCATTAATTTATCTAAAGCAAATATAATGTCTACATCGAATGGTTCTCCCTGTAGCTCGTTTCTTATCTCTTTTTCTAGGTGTGCGAATACTGCTTTTCCTGAATACTTTTTAGCTAGTGCTATTGTGAAGCAATCTGGTAGTGAAATTTTTCTTCTGCATTTCAATTCTGATGCTTCTTCTATTAATTCTTCTATGTTAACTATCTCTATATGGCCAGATAATTTTAGGTAATTTAATTTCTCTTTAGCTGTTTGTATTGAGCTCTTTCTACAGATGATATAGAGCATTTCTGTGATTGCTAATTGATGAGTCATAGCTATGCTATCACCGCTCAATAAGCTGTTCTTTAGATTATTGAATCCTGGCTCCTCTGTGTTTAGCCCTATTAATACGCCTCCATCTAGCGCTAGTAATCCACTATATATATCTTTCATCTCTTTTTCTCTCCTTGATTAATTCTTTATATGCTTCATTGAAAGATAATCCCTTGATTGGTTTTAGAAACTCGATTAATGCTTTTTATCTAATGCTTTTTGATCTATAAATCCTGATTAGATGCCTTATTGCTTCATCAAAATCGATTTTTTTACCTAGCTTAGCTTGTAATTCACCGGCTATTTTTGCTAATTCTTTCTTAGTTTCTTTTTTTACATATATCGTGCTCATGCATAAGCACCTTATTTCTCTATAAATTCTATTAAAGTTATAATTTCTATAATAATTTTTGCTTACAAATAAATCCGCTGAAAAAGCCATTTTGTTCTTAGCTAAAATATTAAGCTTAAAGAATGTTAAGATTATTGAAGTTTCGCGTGAAACTTATGAAAAAGCTTTAGAAATATGCTTAAATGAAAATTTAGAGCCTAACGATGCAGTAGCAATTATGAGAAAGATGAATTGCGATGAAATTTACACACTCGATTCTGATTTCTTAAGGATTAAAGGTATTCACCCAATTCTGCTTGAAAAAAAAGATCAGTAAAATAATGATGTTTATCTAAAGAATTCAAGAAAAAAATAAAGAAATGAAAAATGCATAGATTCAGTATCCGCTCTTCGGGTTGTGTCCTTCTATGATGAAGACAAAGTGCCATGAATCGCCTAGAACACCTTTATAGAAGAACCATAAGTAGACCTCATCGCCAGGCTTAAGCACAAGCCAGACATCATCACTGTTCTTAAGCAAACGAGCAACTGAGTTATTGTTGCTGTCCATAGCGAGCACTAATGGTAGATAGATGGCCGAGCCATTA
>JAHQWF010000145.1 GCA_029856055.1 Candidatus Njordarchaeota archaeon
CATTGAGAAGAATAAGCAAGTTAAGGGAGGAGCAAGAAGAGATACGGAGGAAAGAGGAGCTTAAGAGAATTATTTCCCAGAGATTAAAAGAAATTCAGGAGAAATTTGTTGCGCAAGGTAAACTTGATTATGAGGATTTAGAGTTCCTTGTGGAGCACGGATTGCTTACAGACGACTTACTAGAGCGTATGATGTCGGTGGGTGAAGAAGAGCAAGCAGAAGCAATCTTAGAGCAGCTGGAGGAGAGTTTATCAGAATCTGAAAATGAGAATGAGGAATGAAGAATCAACGGGGGCTCTCCAAGGATCTTCTTATGAATTTCAATGCTTCGGTTTTTCGCCCAGGAATCTTCATTTCTTTGATACTCTTTGATAGTAGTGTTGCTAATCTTAAAGATGCATCAATAATTTTCTCGGCGCGTTTCTCAATTATCTCACAGTTTATTTCAATATGAGGCGGATTGTAATCAATAAAAATAAAGTTAAGTGAATCTCTAATATTATAAACGAGTTCTAAGATTTTTCGAGTTAAGTATTTGGAGCCGTATCGGGAGTCATCGGAGGAGAAAATTATTTCTTTACTTAATTGTTTTACCTTTATTTCCTGAAGTTGCGATAGATATTTCATTATCTTGGATATAATCTTCTGTTTCTTTCTTGGAATGATTATTAGTGACGTAGATGGTCTTTTTTCGAGATTAATTCTAATTATAAATATATCGGGGAGCGTTCTAAATATCTTATAGAGATAATATACATAAGTTCGTCTCTCTATGAGTGATATCTCTACTTGCATTTCTGCACCAATTTCTGATAGTCGAATATCGTAAACTAAATTCAGATTTCTACTTAAGGTTCTTTGCACAATTTTTGCGTCTTTGATTTTCTTGATCGTTTTCTCGATTTCTCTCGAGTATAACGATAGAGCTCTACCTATGTCTTTTGCTCCTTTAATGTATGCTAGCGCGATCGGAGCTAAAAACACTAATACGAATACAATGGTAAGAATTATTAAGTATAACCAATCAGCATTTATCAATTTTGAACACCATAAAGAATATTCAAGAAATTTTTTTATATTTTTACTCACAGCTAATATTCATTGAAAAATGCAAGTGATAGTAAATAACTTTCTAAGTTGTATGCCGGGGTTGCCGAGTTGGAACGGCGCTGGCCTGGAGAGCCAGTGGCGATTACGCCTCGCGGGTTCGAGTCCCGCCCCCGGCACCATAGGAAATGCATTCCGAGTAGCGAGTAAAACTACTTAGATAGGTTCATTTGCATATTTCTGGTGGTATGCACGAATTTCTAGCGATTAAATAGCTTAGGAAGTGGAGTTATACATGACTAGCATACAATTTATCGAGAGATTTCCTGCACTGTACATTTCATCGGGTATTCTTATTATAGCTGATTTACATTTAGGGAAGATTGAGATTAAAGATAAGATCGCTATGGAGGATCTATTTATACACGAGATCGATAAGATAAGTTATCTGCTAAATACATATGACATAAAGGAGGTCATAATTAACGGTGATATTAAAGACAGAATCGGGAAGCCCTCTTGGCTAGTTACAGAACACTTGAATGAGTTATTTCGATCAATTTTAAAAGAGGCTGGTCTTGTAACCGTAATTATTGGTAATCATGATGGTAAAATTAAAGATATAATAAATAATGATCTCCTTAGCAGTGGTAAACTGAGAATAAAGAGAATGATGAGAATATCGTTAAACGATTTATCAATTCTCGTCGTTCATGGACATAAAAAAGTTGATTGCAGAGTTCTGAATAACACAGATGTTTTAATATCAGCTCATATTCATCCTGTATTGTCTCTTATGGGCCTAAACGCACTAAAAATAAAAGCATGGGGATTATTTGATGCAATAGTAAAGTGTAAAAATGAAATGCGCTTGAAATGGATACTAATGCCAGCTTTTTCATCATATTTAGCGGGCCTACCTATAAACAGATTAAGCGATGAAGCATTAATTAATCTTTCACCATTGCCGTCTGAAAAATCAAAAATATTTAAAAGAAACTATTTCTTACTAGATTTAACATCTCTGAGGGATTGGTGAATAATTTTGGGTGCTCAAAAGAACTTAGTCAAAATATTCTCATTAAGTGGGGAGAGATTAGATAAAGCGTTAAGTATAGGAATTATCTCTCTGTTTGTATCTAGCATTATAACATTAGGTTACTGGGCAATGAACAGGACTTATGATCGTTCTTTTGTGTTGATTATGAATCCGTTTTTGCTTTTTTCTACCACTCTAGTATTAAAACTTAAGCTAAGGGATATACGTGAAAAAGCTAAAGAGATGGCGAAAAGCAACTATGAAACGCTAGGGCTTTCGCTAGAAGAAGCAGTGAATTTGTTTCAGTATAGAGAGGAATTAAAATTGATTAGAGATTGGATCATAATGGTTGTATTGATGACTTTAGTATCATCTCTAATAGCATTCACGTTTCCAGTCTAAAAAATATTGATGGGTGATAGAGATGTATTTAGTTAGTATACTGCGAGATTATAATATATATCTCTCCGTAATACTACTAGTGCTGGGGATTTTCTTTACTTCGTATATCCTAGCAAGAATTTATAAAAAGCCGAAAGAATTGGGGGTAGTAGATATTTTCCTAGTAGTACTAAGTGCAAGTCTGCTTAGTGGAGGTTTATTCTTGCAACTAATTTTATTGGGGATAATATAAACCTGAAATGATTTTTAAGAATGCGTTTAATTATTTTTTTCTTTAGACTTATCTATTGAATATTTACCAGTAGTGCATGAAGCGTCTCTCTGAATATAATTAATCTAAATATTAATGAAACCTTTTTAGATTAGATAATGGAAGTAACTATGAGATCGCGTATAAAAAGTATAGTTTTTAGAGGTTTTTTGAGATGGAAAAGGGTCCTAAGATTATTGTTGAGCCTCCTGGCCCTAAGGCTAGAGAGATAATTAATATTAGCAAACGATATTTAGCTACTACGACACGCGATTTTCCTTTAGTCATAGCAAAAATGGAGAATGACTTGATAGAGGATGTGGATGGTAATATATACATAGATTTTGCAGCAGGTATTGCGGTTGCTAATGTTGGGAACAGGAACCCAGAGGTGTTAGAAGCCGTAAGAAATCAGCTCGAGAAGTTCATTCACTCAGCGCCTCATGATTTTTATGATGATATACAATATAGAGTAGCTAAACTATTGACTGAAATCACGCCTGGAAACTTTGAAAAGAAGGTTTATTTTGGTAATAGTGGAACAGAAGCTGTTGAGGCGGCTATTAAACTAGCTAAAAGGGCTACTAAAAGACCAAGATTAATTTCATTTATTGGAGCTTTCCATGGTAGAACACTTGGGAGCCTGGCCTTAACAGCTAGTAAACCAGTTCATCAGAAAGGATATTTCTCAACCATACCTGGCGTTGAACATGTTCCTTACGCCTATTGTTATAGATGCCCATTTAAACTAGATCCCGCTAGTTGTGATGTGTGGTGTGCTAGATATATAGAAGAGGTGCTATTTCAATCGTATGTTCCTCCTGAAGAAGTAGCTGCTATTGTTGTTGAGCCCGTGCAGGGGGAGGGTGGATATATAGTTCCACCAAAGAAGTTTATCCAAGAATTGAGAAGAATAACTGATAAGTACGGTATTCTTCTTATAGTGGATGAGATACAATCAGGACTTGGTAGAACCGGTAAACTATGGGCTATTGAACATTTTGATGTGGTCCCTGATATCATGAGTTCTGCAAAAGCAATAGCGGCTGGTTTGCCTCTCGGGGCTACTATTCTTAGAGCAAATTTAGATTTTGATGAACCTGGTGCGCATAGTTCTACTTTCGGCGGAAATGCTGTGTCATTGGCTGCGGCTCTGGCTAACATTGAATATATTATTAAGAATAAATTGCATGAAAGAGCGGCTAAACTAGGTAAAAAAGCTCTTAAGAGACTAAAGGAAGCTCAAGAAGAGATTAATATAATAGGTGATGTTAGGGGGCTAGGGCTAATGATTGGGGTAGAAATCGTTAAGGATAAAGAAACAAAGAAGATCAATAAAGAAGCACGTGATAAGATTATAGATTCTGCGCTAAAGAAGGGATTAGTACTATTGCCAACTGGTAAAAGTGTAATACGTGTAGCTCCTCCATTAACTATAGATGAAGATCATTTAGAAAAAGGTCTAGACATTTTGATTAAGGCGATTAAAGAATTTTCATAAAAGCGTAGGTCGAATTACCAAAAAGTAATTACTTACTTTTATATTTTTTGCTCATATATACTCCTTCTAGTCTATAACCCAGACGACGGTAATATTCGCGAACGCCTATACCAGATATGATAACAATCTTATTAGCATCATAATCACTCACGGCGATTTCTTCAGCCAATTTAAGTAATTGTGCACCATAGCCCCTATGTTGCCATGAATCCCCATTACGGCTTCCTAATGGCAGAGCCGATCCATATACATGTAGCTCTCTAACTATCATTGTGTTAGGTGTTATCTCCTTTCTATGTGCATGGTCAGAGGGTTTTCGCAATCTAAGGAATCCAATTATTATGTCTTTCTTTGCGTCCTCAATTGATATAAAAATGTCTTCTCCTTGTGAAGATGCATATTTTCTGATGACTGGATGACTATCATCTGGCTGTACCCCTATCTTATAGTAATTTAGTCCAACTTCTCGGCATCTAATGCAACGGCATCGCCAGCCTAGTTCTCTCATATAGTCCTGTACGACTTGTCTAAGATTGCCAACTGAGTATCCAGTTTCTATTAAATTTAGGGGGATATCTCTCTGAACTCGTTGAATGCGGATCCAAGGTGGGGTCATTTTCTTTATTTTTGCTATTACATCGACTAACTTATCTTGAGAATATGGAGTATATTCATGTCTTTTCCACATTTCATAAAGTTCTGTTCCCTTTACTACTGCTGTCGGATATATTTTCAGCATGTCTGGTCTGAAATCCGGGTCATCGAATAATCTCTTGAATGACTCTAAATCTCTCTTGGGGCTTGAAAAGGGTAGATTTAGCATCATATGAGCTACGGTTTTTAGACCTGAATCTTTAGCTATTCTGAAGGCTTTTCTTACGGAATTTACATCATGGCCTCTCTTTATTAGCGTTAGAATTTCTTCATCAAGAATTTGCACACCTATCTCAACTCTTGTAGCTCCATAATAAAGTATTTCATCAACTTCTTTTTCATAACAGAAATCTGGTCGAGTCTCTATAGTTAGTCCAACTAACCGATATTTGCTTGTCTCAAGTAGTTCTTGGAGTTCTCTTAGTGATTTATCTGGGTACCTTTTACCCAACAATCCCTCGTAGATTCCTCTGATGAACCATTTCTTATATTCACTGGGTGCAGATATAAATGTCCCACCCATAATGATTAATTCAATTTTCTGTACGTCATGGCCTATCGATTCTAATTGATTAATCCGGTAACGAACCTGAGTAAAGGGGTCATAATTTAGCTGATAAGCTCTCCGAGCTGCTGGTTCATGACCGGTGTATGACTGAGGTGTTGGAGTCGGATTCTCAATTCCTCCAGGACAGTATATGCAAGTACCGGGACAAGGTAGAGGTTTTGTCATGACAGCTATTACTGATACTCCAGATAAGCTTCTAACTGGTTTGTTTCTTAAGATTTTTTTAAGCGTTATTACGTATTCTTGTGGCAACTTATTTAAAATTTCATAGTCTCTTGGTAATCTTTTTAACTGATATTTCTCTCCAACTTGGCGTTTTATTTTATCTAACGTCTTCTTATCTAAGCTGTGTCCTTGCGATATGTGATTGATTATCAACCTACAGATTTCCCCTAGAATATCACTTTTCGTATTACTTTGAACCATAGTTACGCTAGTTTTATGCTCTGTATCCATTAATACGCACCGCTATTAAATCTTATTATATTTCATTAATAATTCGCAATACCTATAATGCATAACATCTTTATTTTATCTTAGTAAAAATCTTAGTCCATATCATATTATCAATTAATTATTGCATTATCAACGACCTTTAAATCTGCTTTAATAACATAAGGATATGTTTATGACGGAGATGAAAATTTTGGAATCCATCCCAGATGAAAGTGGTTATGCTGGCAAGGCCCTTCAACTGCTGACTTCTAACAATATAAAAATTTGGGATGAAGTGAAAATCTATATAAATGATCTTGAAATCAAAGGTATATTATTACCAGCGCCCACCGGGACTGATGATGTAATTTTCATAAAACTGGAAAATGGATACAATATGGCTTTCTCTACAAATAAGATAACTAGAATAGAAAAACTTGGTCGAAGAGAAATATCTTATAAAATCCCGGAGAAGGAAGCACGAATTCTTTCAAACCTCCCAAATGTAGTGATAATCGGTGCTGGAGGAACTATAGCTTCGCGCATAGAATATGGAACGGGAGCAGTTAAGCCAGCATTTTCCATCCATGAGTTATCTCAAGCTATTCCAGAAATATTTTCGATAGCTAATATAAAACCCATTGAGTTATTTAACATATTTAGTGAAGACATGAGACCAGATTACTGGATAAAAATGGCAATAAGCGTTGCTAAAGAAATTAATTCGGGTGCTGACGGTATAGTGATAACTCACGGAACAGACACTATGCAGTACTCAGCATCAGCTCTAGCATTCATGCTACAGAACTTAGCTACGCCAGTTGTCTTCACCGGAGCTCAAAGAAGCAGTGATAGACCAGCATCAGATTCTGCAGTTAATGTTATTCATTCTACATTATTTGCTGCGAAAGGAGAGATAGCGGAATCTGTCGTGTGTATGCATGCCTATCTGCACGACACTAGCACATTGATACATAGAGGTGTTAGAGTTAGAAAGATGCATAGCAGTAGACGGGATGCTTTTAGAACAATAGGTGATAAGCCTCTTGCTTTGATACAGTATAGGAACATAAAGTACATTAAGGAGAAAAACGTTATGCTTCGTGGCAAATATGACAAGTCTGAAACTTACGCCGATGCAAAATTCAACAACAAAACTGCCCTAATATACGTCTACCCGTATATGGATCCTGAGATAATTGATATTTTAATAGATAAGCGTTACCGTGGTCTAGTTCTAGCGGGTACTGGATTAGGCCATGTGCCAGAAAATCTATTAAGTTCCATTAAGAGGGGAATAGAGGAAAAGATGCTGATTGCCATGACTACACAATGTATATGGGGTCCGGTTAAGCTCGACGTTTATGAGAGGGGAAGAACTTTAAAGAATATTGGAGTCATTCCAGCCGACGGTATGCTTCCTGAAACAGCTTTTGTTAAGCTAGGCTGGTTGCTAGGGCATGATTGGGACGAGAAAACGATTATACAGAAATTCCTGACTAATCTAAGATACGAAATAGTTAAATCTGAGCCAGTAGATGCTTTCTTCAGAAACCTTTAATTTCTCGCACCTCAATCCTACTTGCTTTATCAAGGAGCTCCCTAACGAATGATTCGAGATTAATTCCTTTTTTGGCCGAGATAGGTATTATCACAAACCTTCCATCTAAATCGTATTTCATTAAGATCTCTTCTACCTGATTTCTTCTCGACTCTATCTCGAATCTGTCATTCAATAAATCAATTTTATTTAACGCTACTAATATTTGCTTATTACTTGTCAAAGCACCGATATCTATAAGGTAATCCATAATCGTCTTAGTCTTTATTTGTAACCAATCCAATGGGTCTGATGCATCTATTGTTAAGATTAATATATCTGAATAACGTAGATCCTCAATATTTATTTCAAATGATTTTATTATTCGTGGGTCAAGATCAATAACAAATCCAATGGTATCGATCAATAATAATTTTTGAGAATTTTGCAGTCTTGAATACTTACTAGACAGAGTTGTGAAGGGGAGATCGCTAACTGGCTTATTCTCATACGTAAGAGAGTTAAATAAAGTAGTCTTACCAGCATTATAGTACCCAGTTATACAAGCAAGCACAAACCCCTTCTCTTTCCTCTCAAATATTAACCGTATTTTTTCTTCTCTGTGTTTTTGAATTTCAAGCCGAATTTTCTTCATTCTCCTTCTTAGCTCGGCAACCTTAGGACTCCAACCATACTCACCGCCCGCTCTTATAAAAGGCCGATCCTTCCTATGCTTAAGCGCTGTTATCAATCTAATATACGGGATTTCCTTACTTATTCTTGCTAATTCTATTTGTAGTTTAGAGACAGCATCTGTTGCGTTTTGTACAAAGATCTCTAATGTTAGATCATACCTATCTAGGACTCTAACTCCAGTCATCAATTCGAGATTCATTTTCTGGATACTTTTTAATGTGTTATAAACAAGAAGAACATCAACTCCTTTTTCTTCAATCACTTTTTTGATTTCCTCGATTTTTCCTCTACCAAATAGCGTTGCAGCCTTAGGCGCCTTTTTTACTTGAATTATTTCCCCAACCACGTTATATCCTGCCGCGATAGATAGCCTCTTGAACTCTTGGAGTTTATAGCGCCAGTAAGCCTCTTTTGGTCTCCTAAGCATAGCTATTAAAGCATTCTGCATTCATTATCACCCACTATATCACCAAAGAACTATATGCATACCATTTCATAATGAGCAATCGCTTAAAAGTCTTAAAAACAGGAGTAATGATGAATACATTTATTTAGGTTGCTACAACTTATTAATCAACCGTTCTCCACTCCATCCACGTTTATCAATTTTTGTGAATTTTAAGGAGCGGATGGAGCGGTTCTCCCGTTCCATCCTCCCTTAACAGGAGGACTTCATCGGGGAGCGGAGACTCCCCACATTCTGACTTCTCTTATACAGGTTGTATGTGGCCGCGACATCTCTATTAAACTCCAACCCGCATTTCCCGCATCTTAGGAGCTTCCGCCCATTCGGGCTTCTCTCTAGTTTATGCCCACATATCGGGCACTAAAAACTGCAACTTACCCTAAAATTTATCTCGCTTTCCCATATTAAACCTATCTTTAGGAGGTTATATTACTTTTCTTAGTAAAATATGAACACATTATTAAAGTAATTAAATTTGATAGTGATAAAAAATGCCTCTAAGAATTGATGAATTACGTGATGAACACGGAGTATTTTTAGTGAAACTAGCTAGAAAAGCTATTGAGACATTTCTTAGTAAGCGGAAAAAAATAGAAGCTCCAAAAAACGCTCCACAAATCCTTAGGAATCCAGCAGGAGTATTCGTTACACTAAATAAAATAATAGATAAATTTGAAGAACTAGGAGGATGCATAGGGTATGTCTTGCCAATTAAGCCCCTAATTGACGCTGTTATTGACGTGGCAATAGCTGCTGCAACGGAAGATCCACGATTCCCTCCAATAACATTCGACGAAATGAGTAAAATAATCGTCGAGGTAACTATTCTAACCCCACCAGAAAAAATAGATGTCTCTGATCCAAATGAATATCTAACTAAAATTAAGATAGGGAGAGATGGTCTCCTATTGAGATATGGGTCAATATATGGCACACTGCTGCCTCAGGTCCCTGTTGAGTATAACTGGAATGTAAAAGAATTCCTAGATAATTTATGTCTGAAAGCTGGGTTACCATTGAAATGTTGGAAAAATCTAGATGTAGAGATCTATTCCTATCAAGCAGCTATATGGAAAGAGAAAGAACCGCGAGGAGACATAATAAGAGTTCGATTGGATAAAAATCTTGTCAACATTGATTAGTTAATCTTTAATCATTAGAAGGGCTCCTTATGACCAAAAATCACTCGCTTAGTATTGTGTTTATCATTGCAGACGCATCAATAGAAACAATACCAGATGCTTTAATCAACGATCCTACAATAAAAAAGCATGCTTACAAAAAGGGGAAAAAACCCGGAAGAATCATACTTGATTCAACTTATCATTACAGAGCTATACAAAGATCCAATATCTCCATGAAAGAAAAAAGAGGGCGCCCCGATATTGTTCATAGGGCCTTATTGCTAATGCTTGACTCGTTGTTGATTCAAACAGCCCCCATAACTGTAAGTATTTACATTCATACATTATCAAACAAAATTATTTGGATAAGTCCTAAAACTAGGTTACCTCGACATTATGATCGTTTCATAGGCTTAATGGAGAACCTTTTCGCTGAAAAGTTTATCAGCGAGCCACACAGAAATATTCCACTCCTCAAGATTCTCCCTCTCAGCCTTAGAGACCTAATCTCTAAATATGATCCATGTTTAAGGATTGGTTTTTCTAGAAGAGGAAAATTGTTAGAAAATTTAGAAAAATATTTGAGAAAACTAATTTCAAAATGTCTTAAGACTAGAAAAAAAGCTATACTAAACTTTATAGGAGGGTTTCCTTCTGGATTTTTCTCTAAACTAGTACAAGAACAGATAGATGAATTAATCGCTATATCGAAGATTCCATTAAGCACAAGTTATACGTTGTGTAAGATAATTAATGCTTATGAAAAAATACTGATTAATTTATAGATTTAACCTATCGGCCTCTAATTTTATGGATTTTCGTAAAATGGCGCGTAAATGACACCTTCTCGCAAATCCCTAGAGAAATTATCCTCTCTTCACCTCTCAAATTGATTATATTATCTAATAAAACCAAGTATTCCGTCTCCACTCCCAAGAAATAAGGCAAATTCTCTAAGGAACTTAGGCTTTTAAAACCTTCTTGATTAGTTACTAAGCACATTATGACTAAATCAATATTAGGAATTTCTTTATTTATGTCGTAATTAACCTTTACAAATTTCTCTTTGGGTTCGATCGTATATACATATAATATGCCTACGTTTTTGTAATTAATTAGAACATAATCCCTTTTATCCAAAGAGCCATCGTGTTGTGTAGTATCTCCTAACTTACTAATGTATACAATGTCGGTATCCTCCGACAAAGGAAGTATATCATCATAGTCAACTTCAAGTACATTAAGGGCACTAGATTCAATATCAATAAGATTCCTTAATATATCCTTGTTAGGGATAAAAACAATTCCGATTTCAGACCAACTACGTATTAAATCGTTTAATTCTTCACTTTTCTTATAAAATTGGAGAAAATTGCGTGTGAAAATTGCTTTAACTTCATTATTGAAAAAATTATTGAAGTATTCTGGACAGTTCACAATTCGCTCTCTGCTAATTTCAGAATTAATAACCAAATTCAGTTCCCTAGAAAAACTAATAATTACCCCGTACCTGCTCACTCTCGCAACTTCAATTACACCGAACACGTTTATCCCGGGCAGATTAATTCTTAAGCCATACGCATCGTAGTCCGCGATGCATTGCTTTGTTAAATAATGTCATGACACAATCTAAATGACTTAAGCTTATTATGAATTTGATGAATATCTTAGCGTGATATAAATGTTTAGGCGAAGTAGGAAACCACTTTTGGATGAAACTGGGTCTCCAATGGTTGAAGAGGGCTTGCTAATTGGATTAGCTATCATGATATTCATAGCAATACTTGCTATTATATCTGATCTACTCAAGTGGATAAATGATCTCTATCAGCAAATTAGCAACAACCCATCGCTCCTTTTCTCGCTACCATTTCAGATTGTGTTAGAAACAAACACGACTTTAGACGACTACATAAATTCTTGGACTAAATTACCAATAAAAGCAATTGAATGGCTGAAGGAAATATTCACAATAATAGTATATATGGCTGGGATAATAGGAGGCATCATGATTGTTTGGGGAGCGATTGAATGGGCAACAGGCTACGATGATAGCCGCGGTAAGAAGAACATCATACGCGGAGCTGTATTAATGTTGATTGCCTTAGCTCCAACATTTATTGTTTATTAAGCTTCTAATAATTAATTAGATGGTATCTCAAAATGCCCGCATTGCCTCCATTAATCGCCTTAACCATCATACACTTATCGCTTAGTACTATCTTTCTTAAACTCATAGCATCACGCTCAAAGCAACTTAAATGTTCGATGATCGAGTCTTACGATAATCCCCTATTAATGATGATCCTATCATCTGTTTATCTCAGTACTGGTTCGTTAAGAAATGTTATCCAATTTCATAGAATGTACTTAAGTACTTCTGAATTAAGAGACATGTGTAAGAATATAAATAATCATAAAAATGCGATCTTGCTTCAGGATACTTCTGAGATATTTAATAAATCACACATTAGCTTAAAGTTTCAGGAATTAATAATGAACCCTAACGTAACATTAGCTAATTTCAGTGACTTTTTGAAAACTATGGAGATAATTTATTCATTCGAGGAGAATTATATTAACGAGTTAGACGATAAGATTTCTTTAATCCTATTTACTTATTTCTTCCTTCCATTTATTCTATCACAGATATATCTTATACTTTTTAATCATATCATGTTAATTATAATTGTTGTTATACAGCTAATAGTATTAATATATCTTAAACAATACGTATTAAGAAAAATAAATGATTTCGCCAGGATAAGGGGTACGGTATATGGATAAGGAGCAAACTGAATCTAGCATATTAACACTATTTAGTGTATTTGATGGAATAAGGAAAGGAAAAAATCTGGAACATATTTTATCCAAATTAAAACTAATTGACATAAATCCGTATCTTCTTTCAGATAACTCATTACATAAACTAATTTTGAACAAGCGATTTAGCCATGACAGAGACATAAAAATTCTTTTCGAAATAATTTCTACTGGGGTAAAGAAAGCTCCGACAAAGATAGTCCAATTGATTCCTAATTTAATTTTACTCTTGCAAAAAAAGAAAAAAATTGAGATGAACAGAGAACAGAACTTGAATACTTTTATTTCTAAGACAACTATGATCATGATTCTACTCGCTCTTTCTTTCGGCCTTGTATTTTACGTCAACGTTAAATATATCTTTTTCAGTGATTTCTGGACAGGCATTCATGGATTTAACGGAGCTATCATTGAAAAATATTTGCTCTGT
>JAHQWF010000080.1 GCA_029856055.1 Candidatus Njordarchaeota archaeon
TGCCTTGGTTTAGGCACTACGCTAATCTTCGCTGGGTTCTTGAGGCGGTGTTTAAGCGCTTCTTCGGCTGGTTTGTCCGAGGCAAGTCTCAGGGATCTAGAGCTAACGAAGTTTTGTTTAAGGTTCTCGCATGGAATATCATGCCACTAGTCTTTGCGTTGGTTCCTAGACTGGCATAGAAGACTTAAAAAGAAGAAAAATCAAATTTTTGACAAACCAGTAAAAATGTGGTTCTTTAAATGATTTTTAAAGTCTGTTGCCTTAACACTAGTAAAATTTTTAAACATATGTTACAAGAAATATTAATGAGAACTAACCTCTATCTTGTATATTCCAATCTCTTTTCATTTAATAAAAAACCTTTTATCTAAAATTCTTTTAATTTACTGAGGTGATCATCAATGACTGGAAAAGTTAGGGTAGCTATTGCAGGTCTTGGTAATTGTGCATCTGCGCTAGTGCAGGGAGTTTATTATTACAGGGATGCACGGGATGACGATTTTGTTCCTGGTTTAATGCATGTTAGATTTGGTGATTATCACATTAGTGATATTGAGTTTGTAGCCGCATTTGAAGTTGATTCAAGAAAGATAGGATTAGATATTAGTGAGGCAATATTTGCTGGAAATAATTCAGTGCCGAAGTTCGCTGATGTTCCAAGGCTCGGTGTTAAAGTTTTGCCTGGCCCGATACTAGATGGAGTTGCCCCTCATATGACTGAAGCATTCAATCCGTATGATCCCAACGAAATGGATCCAGTTAATGTTGCTGACGTTTTGAGGGATACAGAAGCTGATGTACTAATAAACTTCCTACCTGTCGGTAGTTATAATGCGACGAGATACTATGCGAAAGCAGCATTAGAAGCTAAAACAGCATTTCTAAATGCTATTCCAGAGTTCATAGCGAGTGACCCCGAATGGGCCAAAAAGTTCGAGGATAATGGTGTGCCAATAGCAGGAGACGATATTAAATCCCAACTAGGAGCGACAATATTGCACAGGACACTAGTTCAATTAATGTTAGACCGAGGAATTAAACCAAAGAAGACATATCAATTAAACATAGGTGGAAATACAGATTTTCTAAACATGACTGTGGAAGAGAGATTGAAGTTCAAGAGAATAAGTAAAACTGAAGCAGTGACGAGTCTCGTAGGTAGTGAGATCCCAACAAGAATCGGACCAAGTGACTATGTACCTTTCTTAGGCGACATAAAAATCGCATACATTTACCTAGAGGGAGAGAAATTCGGTGGGTTCCCTGTTGTAATAGAGGCAAAATTAAAAGTTGTTGATAGTCCTAACAGTGCTGGAGTAGTAATAGATGTTGTAAGGGCGCTAAAAATAGCGTTAGATAGAGGTATAGCTGGGCCATTAATAAGTGCATCAGCGTACGCATTCAAGCATCCACCAAGGCAAGTACCGGATTACATAGCTAAACAGTGGGTTGAGGAATTCATACGTGGAGAACGTGAGAGATAATTTTTATTCTTCTTGAGATGTATTCAAAATTATTTTTAATAAATTTTAGAAATCTACTAATTATCTTTTTTGTTGGGGGAGTTTATAATTGGGAAAATCTATTAAACTTACTTCTGAAGAAATAAGAAGATATAGTCGGCAATTAGGGATTATAGGTGAGGAAAATCAAATAAAGTTAAAGAAATCAAGAGTAGCCATAATTGGTGTTGGCGGTTTAGGTTCACCAGTAGCTTATTACTTAGTTGCGGCAGGAATTGGTTACATAAAGCTTATTGACTTCGATAAAGTTAGTTTATCGAACCTTAACAGACAAATACTTCATTGGACAAGTGATATTGGGCGAGATAAAGTTATTTCAGCTAAAGAAAAATTAAATAAATTAAATCCAAACGTTCAAATCATACCTGTTAAACAGGTTTTATCTAAGGATAATGCTAAATTACTTCTAGGAGACGTAGACTTGTGCATAGATGCTTTAGATAACTGGGAAAGCAAATTATTGCTTAATAATATCTGTGTTGAATTAAGAAAACCATTAATACATGCTGGAGTAAGAGAATTTTATGGTCAAATGCTAGTAATCATACCTGGAAAAACCCCGTGCTTAAGATGCATAATATCGGAAGAAGTGAGATTAGAACGAGATAAGATCCCAGTGATTGGTGTTACGCCAGGTATCCTGGGTCTTCTCCAGGCGTTAGAAGCGATAAAATTGCTAACTAATGTTGGTGAACCTGTATTAAATAAATTGGTCCTTTTTGATGGTTACTCACTGGAGTTTTCTAAAGTCGGTGTCGAGAGAAACCCTAACTGTCCTATATGTTCTTCCTTATAATTATTCAAGGATTTTGGCATTGATCGTGTAATCACTTTGTTTCTGAAAGCCATATGTGAATATGTGATCTATTATTTCTGGGGCTTCATTGAGGGTTGTCTGAATTTGCAAACCAAATATAGCTTCTTCTCCCGTGACATCAGATATTATCTCTTTCATTCGACGAATTTCGTCATCAGATAAAGTGGTTTCAGGTATATCAATAATCACTTTATCTTGTTCTCTTGATATAGTGCACTGAACATATTTTTCTCCGCTTTCCTCACTAAGAATTAAGTAAGCCAATGCACTACCTTCCTTAACCTTTTTTAAAAGATCCTTAAGTCCTTTCTTTATAAGGTCTATCCTGCCTCTTGGATCCATGATCATTACCCTATTCAAGATTAATTTATATACAGATAATGAATGAGGCTAGCGCAAAGATAACTGTAATTAAATAATCATTATTTTTATTTAAAATTCATTCTAATATCAGGAAATTTTCATGATTTTTGGAAAATAAAGGTGTATTATTATGTCTACTGAATTGGAAACCTTGAGATTATTATCAAATGCGTTTGGGCCATCTGGTTATGAGGATGAAGTAAGAGAGATTGTTAAGAATTATTTCTCAGAGCTTGTAGATGAAGTTAAAATAGATGTGTTGGGCAATGTTATAGGCGTAAAGAAAGGTGATGATAATTTCCCCACTGTTCTGCTTGATGCTCACATGGATGAAGTGGGGTTCATGATAACTCACATAGATAAAAGTGGTTTCCTTAGATTCAATCCTCTAGGCGGTTTTGATCAAAGAGTGTTGTATGCTCAGAAAGTTACTCTTAAGGGCGATAAAGGAATAGTTAAGGGATTTATAGGTGCTAAAGCACCCCACTTATTAAAACCTGAGGAGAGGAATAAGGCGCCTGATATAGATAGCTTATTCATTGATATAGGGGCTGCTTCTAAAGATGAAGTTATTGAGATGGGCATTAAAATAGGTAGTGTGGGAACATTCGACACAACATTCACTATGCTAGGAAAGAATAGGGTAATGGGTAAGGCATTTGATGACAGAGTGGGATTAGCGGTCATGATATCGGTTCTACGGCGCTTAAAGGAATCAAACTACAATATAGTCGCAATCGCCTCAGTGCAAGAGGAAGTTGGGTTAAGGGGAGCGAGAACTGCGGCATGGCAGGTAAACGCGGATTTCGCATTAGCGTTAGAAGGAACAGCTGCGGCCGATACTCCTGGCACACCAGAACACAAGTATTCAACAGAGCTAGGTAAAGGGCCTGCTATTACATTGGCTGATAGGAGCATTATTTCTCATCCGGTGGTTATCAAGAGCTTGATTCATGTGGCTGAGAGTAAGAATATTCCCTATCAATTTAAGAGAGTCTTTGTTGGTGGTACGGATGCAGGCGTAATTCATTTAACTAGAGAAGGGATACCTAGTGCAGTACTAAGCATACCAAGTAGATATATTCATAGTCCAGCAGCAATAATTGATATCAATGATTTCAAGAGAGCAATTGAACTCGTCACAGGATTCATTGAATATGTAAGCGAGAAATTTAAGAAATAGGTGCTTACTTTTGAGAGCTGTTGTCATCGCTATAGGTGATGAATTATTAACTGGAAGAACATTAGATTATAATTCCCACTGGATAGCTAAACGGTTAACAAGCCTTGGAATAGAGGTTTCAAGAATCGTTGTTGTTCCCGATAGGGAGATAGATATTATGGGGGAAATAAAGAGATGCATGAATACGAATACAGATATCATCATTACCACTGGTGGATTGGGTCCAACGCCCGGTGACATAACATTAGATGCTCTGGCCAAAGCTCTAAGAATTGATCTCGAATTAAATGAGAATGCATTAAAAATGGTTAAGGAGCGATACGAACAATTATTTATGATGGGATATATAAGGTCAAAGGAAATTACACCAGACAGAGAAAAAATGGCTAGGATACCCAGGGGAGCAATACCATTCTATAATCCTATAGGAGTTGCGCCAGGCATATTACTGCCATTTCGTAAAGAATCAGGCGAAACAATTTATATCTTATCGTTACCAGGAGTTCCTTCTGAAATGATGTATCTCTTAGAACAAATGATGCAATTCATATCCATGAGACTTAAAGGTGAATTAATTAGGACTCGTGAAATAACGTTAGAGATAAGAGATGAATCATTTGTTGCTGGAATCTTATCAGAAATCAATAAGAAATATCCTGGGGTTTACGTGAAAACTTACCCAGTTGGCTTTGGAGAGAAAGTATTGATGCGAGTAATAGTTATGGCTAGAGGGAGGGATCCAGGCAAGTTAGATCGATTGATCACAGAGGCCATAGAGTATCTTAAAAAGAGGATTTATGAGGTTAAAGATAACTTATAGAGATATAATTTCTCTAGGGGCATGCCTTTTCTCTCATATATTTTCTCAATACTATAACCAAGTTTTTTTGCTGCACCTAGGATTAGTTCTGTTTGGATTAAGCTAGATAATGTAATTAAAACAAAACCATTTTCTCTTAATCTTTTTTTAGATTGAACAAAGAATCTAATTATCGTATCATAGTTCTCACCAGAAGCATACATCGCCGAGGAATCGTTTTTAATCCTAACTGGAAAGAAAGGCGGATTAAAAATAATTATATCAAATTCTTCTCCTGGCACATAACAATCGAATAAATCGCACTCTCTAATATCTAAGTTAACTTTATTTAAGCGGGAATTTAATTTAGCTGTTCTGGCGGCTAAAAAGCTAATGTCAGATGCTATGACTTTAGCACCTTTTTTAGCACAATAAATTGCTATCGCTCCACTACCAGTACCCATATCACAAATCACTTTTCCATGTAATTTATTATCATTTTCAAAAGCGTCAATATAATCCAGTATCAAGTCTGTTGTAAGTGTTCTTATTGGAGAAAAAACATTTTTGGGCAAGTAGAGTTTCATTCCACGATAATATCTAACTGCGTTGCCTAAGAGAGTATTATATATTTTTATTAATAGAATAATTATTTGCCAATAAAATTTCTTAAACAACTTCGATTACCCTGTTAATCATCTTCCCTCACAATGAAACTTCTTTTCTTTCCATGTAACATATCAAAGAGGCTCTCTGTTTTCTCTTCTTTTTCTTTTTCAATTTGTTCCGATTCTTCATTACTCTTTATTTCTACTCTCTTATCAGCTTTCTCCCTTTTTACTACTTTAAATTTCTCTTCTTGTTTCCCGCCTTTTATAACAATTTTAGCCCCCGGATACTTCTGTTCAAGCATTTTCCTAAATTCACTAGCATCCATGTTATCGCTTAATTCAGCGTAGACAACCGGGCCCTCATCAGTATAAGTTACTTGAATAGAATAACCACTTGATAATCCCTCGCCCAGATCTCCAAATCCCTCACTAAATATCTCCTCTATCTCATCGAAAAGAGAGAATCCAAATATATCATCAAAGAAACTTCTTTTCTTCTTCTTTTTATTCATGTCTAATCACCCGCCAACATCTAGTTTCCTTAATATCTTCTTTTAATAAAACTACAATCATATTATATCTCTATTTTAATTGAAAATTTTTATTTTTATTACGTTCTATTATTGCTAAAGAAATTTGCTTTTAAAAGGCCGTTGTAAAAGGGTTCTAAATGGTTGATTTATCCGTAAATATAGGAAGTTTAAAGCTAAGAAACCCCACTATTCTAGCATCTGGCATCCTAGGTGTCACATCTTCGCAGCTACTTAGAGTTTATAACGCTGGAGCTGGCGGTGTAGTAACGAAGTCTTTTACGAAAAATCCATTAAAGGGGTATGATACACCAATAATTGTGGGGTTCAAGTGTGGTTATTTAAATGCTGTTGGTTTAGCTAACCCAGGAATAGAATCTTTAGAGGAAATTATTAAGCCATTAATAAAGAGGGGTATTCCCACAATAGTTAGTTTAGCTGGATCTGATGAATCTGAATTCAAATATTTAGCTAAGAAGGCATATGATACTGGAGCAACAGCAATAGAATTAAATCTTTCATGCCCACATGTAAAGAAAAAAGGACTTGAAATTGGGTCTGATCCAGAACTAGTTAGATCTATATTAAGAGCCTTAAGAAATGAGATTGATATTCCAATCTTTGTTAAGTTAGGAATATCAGACAACATGCTGAAAGTTTCAGAAATTGCTGAGCAGGAAGAAGCTGATGCGATCGTACTAATAAATACGGTTAGAGGAATGGTAATTGATGTATGGACTAGAAAACCAATTTTATCCAATAAGATCGGTGGCGTGTCTGGATGCGCAATTCATCCAATAGCTGTTAGAGCGGTATACGAGGTATATAAGACTGTAAATATTCCAATAATCGGTGTTGGAGGTGTGGAGGATTGGAAATCAGCTGTAGAGCTGATATTAGCTGGAGCAACTGCAGTGCAAGTAGGGTCAGCCATAGCTTATAAGGGTCTTGAAATATTTAAAGAAATCAGCAATGGAATAGAAAACTATCTTAAGCAAAATGGTTTTAGAAGTGTTAGTGAAATAATAGGTTTAGCACATAAATAATTAAGCTGCATATCTTTAAAAATAGAATAAATTAACAAGATATTCCTATACTGATTCCTCTCAGTCAGGGGTTTGATGAAATGAACTATATAACTCTAGCGATCCTCATACTAATCACACTAGTCACAACATATTGCTTAGCGAAACTATACATTAAATGGGCTAGGAAGAGAGGTATCCTTGCTCCAGATGCCCACAAAATCGGTATACCAATGATCCCTACACGAGGCGGGATTGTTTTATTAGTTTTAATTCCTTTTTACGTCGCTACATTATTGATTAATGATCTCCCATCGATTCATAGATCGATGCCTGTTGTTAACGAAGTATTTGCGATTATAGTCATTGTATTTATCGCGGCATTGATTGGTTATGTGGATGATGTAAGTGATCTAGGGTTAAAAAAGGTTTTATTATCTGTTTTGATTGCAATACCATTCTACATATTTCATGCATACTACCCACGTTTATGGATACCCTTTGTTGGCAGGATCAGGATTACTATAATATACCCAATCCTAATATCAATCGCGGTGCCAATCGTAGTTAATTCAATAAACATGATAGATACTCATAATGGAGTTATGTTAACAGGAGCAATTAGTGTTCTAGTACCAATGTTCTTATGGAGCTTAATTCTCAATGATTATATATCCGCTCTCTATATTTCCATAGCTTTATCAGGAGCAATAGCTATGTTTATATGGAATAAATATCCAGCTAAAGTTTTTCTCGGAAATATAGGTTCATACTTGCTCGGGGGCCTCTTAATAGCGCTAATAATCATTACTGGATTCGAATACATAGCTTTTGTAGCAATGTTACCAATTATTCTGCATGGATTCTATTTACTGACTAGTATCAAGGGCATGATGACCAGACAATTAATAAGAAGTAGAGTTGGGTCACCAGTCATAGTGGAGAATGGTGTAATTAAGCCTGTGCTAGAAGATGAAGCTCCATTCACATTAACAAGATTAATGATTCTAGCTTATGGTCCTATGACAGAGAGAGAATTAGTTAAGAGATATTATGTCCTGTTCTCATTTTCATCAATCTTAGCTTTTATAACTGGATACTTTATCTATATGATTTAGAGGTGAGTTCGAAATGGCAATAGAAAAAATATTTAGGGCGTATCTAGACTTCATGAATGAAAAATATAGGCATGAACACTTACCTGATAAGATACATGTCCATGATCTTGTAAGATGTAAGCATAAATCAGAGCTAGAAGTATTATTTCCAGAAGGATCATACAAGTTATCCCCAGTATTATTTCTAGGAGAAGCTGTGGACGAATTCGTAAAAAACCTAGTACTGAATTACAAGGAAAAACTATTTAAGGATCTAGTTTCCACAACGAGCGAAGTAGAGAAGAAAATTTCTGTAAACGGAAAAGAAATAACAATTACTGGTAGACCAGATCTAGTAATGGAAGACTCTGTGATTGAGGTAAAGTATTCTAGAACACCGGAAGATAAGCCTCTAGAACACCATATAGCTCAACTAAAGCTCTACATGTATTTGACAAACAAGAGAAAAGGCATACTAGTTTACTTCACACCGCATGGCCTAAGGGAATTTATATTCGAAGAAGAAATAAGCGATAATTTTGTTCATGAACTAATAAATAACTGGAAAACACCAAGATATGATTGGGAGTGCCAATACTGCAATTACAGAGAGATATGCCCATACCGAATTTATCCAAATGAGAAAAAAGAAATAATTGAAGCAGAGAAGCAGATAGAAAAAGAAAAGATTGAAGAAATCGAAATTAAGAAAGATGATTAACAGTAAGTGACATTTAATTAAAAATCAGCAATTCAACAAATTTTTAACTTCTTAAAATACATAATATTGTAAATAATTGCTTAAATATTCTGGTGATAGAAATAAAAAAATCAATATTATTAGCTTTTGCATTATTATATATATTATTCATTATGGCTCCAACAACCAATATAAACAAAAAAATTGATTACCAAAAAAATTATTACAACACCGATAAGATAGACTCTTTCAGTAAAATATCTTTAATTAATGATCAGAATACAAAAATAAAAATAACCTCTACTGACATTTATACTGAAAATATAAGTAATGTAGGATGGGCTTGGAGGTATTCAGATAAATTAACTTCAATTCTTAACATTGGAGCTAAGCAACCAATTATAGTGAAAGTAAAAAAGGATCCCTTACATAATTACACTTTTACAGTTCTAGCGATTTATTACTCAACTATCAAGATATCTGGTGTAACTAACGCAAATTTCACATTTGTAATATTTAATGTAAGTTATTATGCACCACAGATACAGTTAGATAAGGTTAACCCACAAGTGCAGTTAATCAGTTGGTTTAATGTAACAGCTAAATACTCTTTATATCCAAAAATTACACATGCGGATTTGGGGTGGATGGGTCAACATAATATATCTGTAGTTTATAGCCTCGAATACCGTAATGCCCACCCACATGCCGGACTACAGAACTACTATAGTATATATGAAAGGCATCTAGATACAGTAAATATGATTTGGTCAAGCAATGTATCATTAACAGGTTATTGGGGCTATGTAAAAAGTATAAACATGGGTGTTAACTATACATCTGGAGGATATAGTAAGTATGTGGTAGCTTTTGCTATTGCAACAGAGTATATTGCTCATGGTAGCATAATTGTTGTTAAGTATGATGGGACCTTTGAAGCATATGATCTCGGAGATTTATCTAATGTTTGGATATGGGAATTTACCGAAAAAAACATTATAGATGGTGGTGTGACAACCCCCATAATTAATGGGTCAAAGATTATAAGCGCATTAACGCTAAAATATTGGGAGGGAAATAGTGAGTTATATCTAATTACTTTAGATACATCATCGGGAACTTTCTCAGGTTCAAGTCCAAATTTGCTTCTAAGCACAGAGGATTACGCAAATCAAACTGGCATTTATGCCGATTTTAAAGAGCCTTCCATAACTATATTTCAATATAATTTAACGCAAGAAGCAATATTAATCACTTTTATATCATACACTGCCTTAGAGAAGGAGCTCACTTATATTTACACAGATTATCTTGGGAATGTTTTAAGCCAAATTAAATTTATTGAAAATGTTTATACGCCTGGTAAACCGTATATTTTCGTTTTAGATAAGGATCTAAGCAAATGCATGTTAACTTGGTTAGATAGTGGTCTGGGGGCCAAAGAAGTAGCTTACATTATAGGTGTGTGGAATAGTTCGAATTACGACTTTGATTGGACTACCAAAAGATACGCTACATTTACTAATACAATGACATTAGAATACGATTACGCCTTTACGATTCAAAAAGATATTTTTATAGCTCATGTCTCGTCGTCCCTCGCTGGAGAAAAAGATATATTTTTTAACATTGGTTATAATGATAGCGATAAGGATGGTTTAGGTAACTGGGAAGAGATAAATGTATATCAAACAAATGAGTTCAATGATGACACCGATTTTGATGGCATAAATGACGGTGCTGAAGTATTAACGTATGGGACATCACCAGTCAACAACGATACAGATAGCGATCACTTAACAGATAAATTTGAGCTAGAAATGCATGAATCAATAATAAATAAGTATCAGACAGATCCGCTTAACAAAGATACAGACAAAGATGGTTTAACAGATTATGAGGAGATATATGGGGAATTCTATAATAAAACTAGACAATGGGGTTACCAAACAAATCCGTTGCTAAATGATACAGATAATGACGGTTTAAGCGATTATAGTGAGATAATAATTGGCATAACATACTGGATTAATTCAACAGCGAATAGCTTCACAGCATATTCAAACGCGACTCTCGTTGATAGCGATTTTGACGGAATAAAAGACATAGATGAGAGAGACTATGAAACAAATCCGCTATCAAATGATACTGATGGTGATGGTTTATCAGATTACGATGAAATAAAATTCTATCATACTAATCCTAGAATAAAAGATTGCGATGGCGATGGGTTGGATGACAATCAAGAAATAACGATATATTCAACCGACCCATTTGATAACGATACGGATAACGACGGTTTAACAGACTTCGATGAAGTGAAGGGAATACATGGATACGTGACTAACCCATTGACATCGGATTCAGATAAAGACGGGTTAACTGACGGCGAAGAAATAGCACTACACACAAACCCATTAAAAAACGATACAGACAACGACTACCTAAGCGACCTAAAAGAAATTCGATTAGGAACCAGTCCATTTAACAATGACACGGATGGAGACGGCCTCTTAGATGGCTCAGAGGTATATGGAGTGAACATTACTGGTCTTGGGGTTAGATTTACTGGTCCGTCTTCTAACGATACTGATGGTGATGGTTTGAGTGATTATGACGAGGCGATGAATTATTTGACTGATCCGACTTTAGCAGATAGTGATGGTGATGGGCTTAATGATTATCAGGAGTGTGTTGTGACGGGTAGTGACCCGCTTAAGACAGATACAGATAATGATGGCTTAACGGATTATGATGAGTTTATTCTTGGCTCTGACTTGTTTGCTAGTGATACTGATGGTGATGATCTTGATGACTATACTGAGACTTTGACTGGTTCTGATCTCTTGTCTAATGATACTGATAGCGACGGCCTATTAGATGGGCAGGAATATGTTGGTATGGAGATCATAGGGACCGGACTTATAAAGACGGATCCGCTTGATCCAGATAGCGATGACGATGGCTTATTAGATGGAGAAGAGGTCTTGGTGTACAATACTAACCCAGTAATAAAAGATACGGATGGTGATGGCTTGACTGATTATAGCGAGATTAACTTATATAATACTGATCCCACTTCGGGTGACTCTGATGAGGACGGCTTAAGTGACTACACTGAAGTTTTATTGGTTCTAAGTGATCCGCTATCTAATGATACTGATGGTGATGGCCTATTAGATGGAGATGAATACTATGGAGTAAATATTTCTGGCATAGGAGTTAGAAAAACCAGCCCTATACTGAATGATACTGATGGAGATGAGATTTCAGACTACGATGAAGCTATTAAATATAAAATTGACCCAACTAGGAGTGATACGGATGGAGACTTGCTTAGCGATAATTACGAATTATTTGTTTCTTATACATCTCCAACAGACACAGATTCGGATGATGATGGTCTGACGGATTTCGAGGAAATAATGGTCTTTTCGACAGATGCTCTGAGTCCTGATACTGATGGTGATGGACTTAATGACTTCGTTGAAGTGAAAGGATTAGGCACCAATCCTCTACGCGCTGACACTGATTTTGATGGTATACCAGATAATATAGATATTCTCTTTCCGAATTTCAAAGATGAAATCTTAGCTATTGCCATTATTCTTACAGCCTTATTTGCCTACGCAATAAGGTATGGTGTTTTTAGAAGTTGGAGGAGAGACATTATAGCTGTAGGTTTATCGGATCTTGGAGGGACACCTATGTTTGTCATGCCCAATGAAATAGCTGAAAAACAAGACCCTAACCTGATATCACCAGCGCTATCCGGAATACATCAATTAACTTCTGAGATTTCTGGCGTGCCTCAAAAAACACTAGTACTTAGTGGTAAGGTTACAACAATTATACGTAGAGGTGATATCACGTATATATGGGTTATCTCAAAGAAGTCGTATCCCAAGTTAGTAAAGAATATAAATAAGCTTCATGACCTGGTCGAATCAAAATACAGAACATTACTATCAAGTTGGGCTGGAATAATAGATCAAGTAAAGGAAGTAAAGGACAGAATTGCGAGAATAATATTTGGAAAGAAAGAAGAGTACGTAACTGAGCTAGAAGAATTAGAAAAATTAGAGCCAATTGGAGAAATACCAGAAGACATGGAGATAGAAGATTTCAGCACGGAATAGGGGTACATATTATTTTTCTTCACTCAAATATTTTTCAGCTATTTCGAGCCCGGGTCGAAATGAACATTTATTCTTAAGACTATAAACGATAAATTTTCTCAAGATCTTTACTCTAGAGGTTCAACCAATGCAGGAAGGATGTAGAAT
>JAHQWF010000089.1 GCA_029856055.1 Candidatus Njordarchaeota archaeon
TCACCTTTCCCTTAAAATCTCCTCACCAACAATAACGCCATCTTTAATATACAATATTCGATCAGCCATCTCTGCTACACTTCTATTATGCGTAACAACAATAACTGTAGTGCCTAAATCCTTATTTAATTTCCTCAAGTATTTCATTACTTCCTCGCCCGACTTTGAATCTAAGTTGCCAGTTGGTTCATCTGCAAGAATTAATGAAGGATTGTTCATCAGAGCTCTTGCTATAGCTACTCTCTGCTGCTGTCCTCCACTCAAGTATTTTGGCGATCTATGTATCTCTTCCTTTAACCCAACTAACTCTAATAACTCTTTAGCCCTTTTTATTCTTTTAGATCCAGGCATCCCAGACACAATAGCTGGCAGTTCTACGTTCCTAAGAACCGTTGTTCTATTGATTAAATTATAAGCTTGAAAAACAAAACCTATCTTTTTATTTCTAAGTTCAGCTAACTCATTATCATTTAGCTTAGATATATCAATTCCATCAACATAAACCTTTCCAGAAGTAGGTCTATCAATAGCTCCAATCATGTTAAGAAGAGTTGATTTTCCCGACCCCGAAGGCCCCATTATAGCTACGAAATCACCTTTCTTTACTCTCATGTTCACTCCGCGTAATGCATGCACAATATATGGACCAACAATGTAATCCTTAACAACATCTACTAGTTCTACTGCATAGGAATGTTCTCTACTAGTATCAAAGATCAGATCTCTTTCCCTAATCCGTTTTGTAAATAGTACATCTCTAGATTTAATAGCTATCGAGATTATTGCTAATGATGTTATAAAGGAATATAAATAATCCGGAATGGGGAAACTAGCTATATTGATTAGATTACTTACTGATTTATCTAAGCCAATGAAGAACTCGATTAGACTTATCATTAGAGCTGATACAAGCGCATTTCTCAAGTGATTTCTCAGAATATAAATTAAACTTATTGAACTAAGGAATAAAATAATAGCGTATTGTGGTAAGTAAATTGAATCATATCCTGATCCAAGAAGTATTGAGCTCGCTCTAACGAAAATAATGCTGAATAATATCATGGATAGTCCTATTTTAACCCAAGGGACATCAATGATCTCTGGAATTTTACTGGTCATACCGATAGCCCCAAGTAAGTCACTAGTTAATGTGCATTAATGCACAAATTTAATATAAATTTTTCCATTTTGTTGACCAAAAAAGTTTTATAAGAAAAAAGATAAAATGTTTATTAATGCACAAATTTAATATATCTAAATTCATCAATTATCGGTGCAAATTAAATGGTGAGGAAAGAAGTTATAGGTTCTATAATAGATACACTGCAGAGTTTTCCGTGGGGTCTAACAATAGAAGAGATAGCAAATAATACGGGATACCATAGAAACACCGTGTCAAAGTATATAGCCATTTTAGAAGAAGCTGGGTTCTTAATAAAAAGACAGATTGGTAAATATACATTATGGTTTATAAGAAATATCTACGAGTACTTTAGGGAATCTACGGCGGAAAAATTTTTAGCAGTTCTTATAAAGCACCTCAAAAATGAGTTGAATGCTGATTTATTTGAAACTGGAAGAAACATAGTAAAAGATATGTTATCAAGCTTATCCCATAAAAAATTGAATCTGAAAAAGATGCTTAGGGAGAGGGCAGGCATCTTAAGGTACTTTACTGGTGTATATATACCAACTGTCGTCCCGGGAGTGAAATTTAAGATACATGAGGTCACGTTATCTAATAATTTCCTGTTGATTGAAGTTAGTGGAAAGATATGCAATGTAGATTTAGAGACCAAGAAGGAGATTTGTGAATTTATGCGAGGTTATATATGGGGGTTATTGGAGTTTAATGATATTTCTTTCTCAGACATAGAAAAAATCCATGAAAATGATGGAGGGTCATGTAAATTTAAGATAGTTTTCGATGAACCAATTGCTGAAATATTCCTTTGAGCGTCAGCTATATATAATTAAAGTTGAATTATTAACGATTATCAAACAGATACTTGACAGGTGATTTTCCTGAAAACTATAAAGACAGGAATCACATTACCCGTAGATCTATTAGAAGAAGTAGATAGTTTCATGAGAAAGATGAACTTAAGAAGTAGGTCAAAAGTTATTGCAGAGGCTTTGAGAATATACTTAGATGACAGGAAATTTCTATTAGCTGAAAACAAGAGGTTTGTTGGATCAATCTTCATAATATATAACCATGAGAGAGGAGAAACTTTAGAACGACTAGTTGATATACAGCATAATTATCTGGATTTAATCTCCTCAGTACTACATATGCATTTGACACACGAAAAATGTCTTGAGGTACTATTATTCAAGGGTTTGAGGGATGATATAAAGAAACTAGTTAGTGACATCGAAAATATAACTGGAGTTGATCTAGTACGAATTATTGCTGTAGGACATGAAGAGGCACATAGGCATTGAATAGGGAGATTACCATGTATGAATGGCTAGGTGAAGAAAATGATGAATGGGGCATAGTTCTAAAGACAAAAGTAAAGAAAATACTATATCGTGGATCCTCTAAAAATTTCAAAGAGATAATAGTTGGTGAATCAAAAGCCTTTGGTAAAATACTGGTTTTAAAAGAGAATGATAATTTTACGTGGCAAGTGGCTGAAAAATGGGATTCCTACTCAGAAATGCTTGTTCATGTACCAATGTGTAGTCATCCTAAACCTGAGAGGATCCTAGTAATTGGTGGCGGGGATGGATCGACAGTGAGAGAAATTTTAAAGCATAAGGAAGTCCAGGAAGTCGTAATTGTAGACATAGATGATAAAATAGTGAATGTAGGCAAAAACATTCTAAATATTGATAATGGTGCATTAAAGGACCCGAGAGTAAAAATAATTGTAGCGAATGCCATTGATTTTGTAAGAGATTACACTGGTCTCAGCTTTGACATCATAATTGGTGATTATTCTGATCCCATGTTGGGATCGCCAGCTTCTGACTTAATTAAAGAAGATTTTATCAGAAACATTAAAGCTATAATGAATCCTTCTGGCATATTAACTGTGCAGTCTGGGAGCCCGATATTTCAGAGAGAAATATTCATTGAGCTTATAAACAATGTTAAAAAATGGTTCAAGATTGTTTCCCCGTATTCATATGTAGTACCATTTTATCCTGGAGGAATTTGGAGTTTTGTAGCAGCATCAGATAAGTTAGATCCAAGGAAACCTTTAAGGAAATTTAATGAAGCGGTTTTTTATAATGAAAAGATTCATGCAGCATCATTTGCTTTGCCAGAATTTATAAAACAAAAAATATGTGATAATAATTTAAAAATATAAGACATAAAAATAACCCCCAAATATAAATAAATATTATGAGTAAATTTTTAAAATAAATCTAAAATCATCCACAACATCCACCCCTTTGCGATGGATTACAAAGAGGTGATTGGCTCGAGTTACCTTTACCTCCTTTTATAAATCCTGTATTACTTAAAATCTGTGTTACTTCTTTTTCTCCGCAATAAGGACATTCTGGCTTTTGATTTTTATCTTTCTCCTAATATGTTTTTAAAATTTCTTTTTTATCTCAGGGACAATTTGCTTAAAATCATCCTCTGTAAGGTTGTGGAAAACCCTCATTGCAGCACGAAAT
>JAHQWF010000088.1 GCA_029856055.1 Candidatus Njordarchaeota archaeon
GTCTATCTCTGAGATTCTTGAGAAGTTCAAGAGATGGTTTAGGCATGTCTGTAGTGTCTCTAAACCGCCCTGATTTAAGACATGCTAGGGCGCTTGGCCATCTTATTTCGGACATGGGGCTACGTGCATCCTTGATAAGGCTTAAATAAGCCACCAAACATTACACATTTAGAGAGTATTAGTGAGGTCGTGAGATAAGGTCTTTTATCTCGTTATAGATTCTCTCATGAATCTTTTCAATTGATCCAACACCATCTATATCTATGACAAACCCCCTATTGCGGTAGTAATTAAGTACATCTTTCGTCTTTCTCTCATATTCCTCGAATCTTTTTTCTATTACTTCCCTCTTGTCATCACTCCGCTTTTCTTCGGCTCTTCTTTTCACTAAGATACGCTCAATACACTCTTCTTTAGGAACTTTCAGATAAATCACAACTAAGTTGACTTGATTACTTGTAGTTTTTAATAATTCATCCAGAATACGCGCTTGTTCCGATGTTCTGGGGTATCCATCGAGTATGAATCCGTTTTTACAATCGTCATGCGAGATTCTTTCTATTAACAGTTCAGCTACTACTTCATCAGGCCAATATTTTCCTTCATTATAGAGGTTAAATAGGTAATCCATAGTTACTTTCTTACCCCTCTTATTAAGCTTAGCTAGAACTCTCTCTAGGATTTCTCTATATCTTTTACCTAACTCGTCATTTCTCATAATATTACGTATGATATCACCTGTTGATATCACTGGTATACCTAGCCTCTTTGAAAGTAATTTAGCTTGAGTACCTTTTCCTGAACCCGGTGGACCTATAAAAATAATGCATGATTTCACTACTCAACCCCTATTAAATTATAATAAGCCAAAAATTATATTATCTAATGGATATTGATATTAACTCTTTCATCGCGTTTATAACTTGCGGTTCTTTCAAAAGGTAGCTTACCCATGTATCTATTCTCTTCACACCGAATAAAGCTTCTTTACCGTCACGTATAATTATAATAAAATTGGTGCTTGTGTTTAATTTTCTAAGAATTACTTGATTATTACCAGTTTTTTCGATTTCACTAATAATTCTTGAAGGCGCAATTAACTCTATGTGAATATCTGGTCTAAGAGTTATATCTGAACCAATAAATAGTTCAAGTTTATCTGGTGTTAAAACCAATATGTAATCCTCCGCTTGACTAATTGATTCCTTTAAGAAAGCTTCTATGCTTTCTTTACCCATTATTACTTGAGCTTGCTTAAAGTAACTCGTTATATTATCTCTTAGCAAGTCACTTAAGCTTATTATTGAATCGTAATTCATAATTAGTTCATCTAAGATATTTTGAATAGTTAATTCTTCTCGATATTTCTTTATTGATTTTATCTCTTCTATAGCACTTACAGTCATATCTATTATCTTCAAAGATAAATCATTCAGAGAATTCTTAGTTTCTTCAATAATGCTAGAAAATGTTTCTTCACTCGACTCTTTTAATGTTTCGTAATTAACTAGAGTAGCATCTACATCCTCTTTAATATGGTTTGATAAGCTAGTGATCTCCTCAACTTTCTCTTCCAACGATTTCTTGCTAGCTCCCACTTTATTTTTTATCTCATCGAAGATCGCTATTACACCGGATTTTAGTGCATTGATATATTCTTGGTCAAACCAGATAGATTCATCCTTATATATCTCATCTAGGTTCGAGTAAGTAGCTTCTAGACCTTTCACTAAGTTATTAACAGAATTAAACACGCTAGTTTTAGTTTCTTCTAATATTGCTAAGTTATTACTGTATTCAGTTTCATATGCATTAGATACCGAGAGTAAATCATTCTCTATTACTTGAAGCACATTCTCAGAGCCACTCACTATCTTATTCAGCCTGTCCAGCAACTTCGTATTTATAATGGCTGCATTTGAATCTATAGTCGATATCATGTCTTCTATTATCAGGTCTATATTGGATTTAGCTGTCTCCAGAGACTTAACAGTTTTCTTCTCGAAGTCACCATAATAGTCCCCAAGAAGTTCATTCGTCTTATCAATCACTTGTGTAGCTTCATTCATTATAGAGATTTTGAATTCACTTAGACTGCTCTTAACTGATTCACTCAATTCCTCCAATTTTGATAATGCATCTTGCTGTATAATGTTAACTCTATTAACTGATTCGTTGATCGTTTCCCCTAACATTGTTTCTATATTCTTGAAAATTTCATCGTAGATCGCTGTTAGATCTTGACTAACACTCTTTATGTCTTCTGTAATCGATGAAGTACCTTGTTGTAGAATCTGACTGATTTCTTTTCTCATCGCCAATAATTCCTTCCTTAATTTACTTTGCATTACTTCTACTTCCCCTTCCCTCTCACCAATCACCTTTCTTCCAATTCCAATAGATCTTCTACTTAATGCATCAAATATGCTGAATATTGATTGATTTCCTCTATCAACCTCGCTTTTTAGGTCGCTAGATAAAGTTAGTAGAGATGTATTTATCCAATCAAACTCTCTCTTAAATTGCTCTCTCAAGCTCTTTAAACCGGTATTGTAATGCTTTATGATTTCATCTACCCGCGCTATGAGATAATTCTTTAATGATGTTTTTATTGCTTCCAAAAAAGCTGAAAGAACCTCTTTTGTGCATCTTTTCGCAGTATCCTCCATCAAAATTACTATATTTTCTTTAATTTTGACTAACTCATCCTCCTCTAATCTACCGCTTTTTTCTATATCTAAAATAAGTTTATTTGATTTTTCTCTCAGTGAATTAACTAGATTCATGATTTCACTAAAATAATCCATGTCTTTAATTCTTGCATCCGACTCAAGTTTTTTAACAAGCCGATTAAGAGCCTCTATATCATTGCTTATTTTCTTGAAAACCATTCTATCAATTACCATACATAATGCTTTGAAAACTTCTTCTTGGTTAAGGTTGTTAACATCTAGTATCAAATGGAATGGTTCAAAGTCTTCCCCAAGTTTAAAACCATAAAGCCTCTTATAAATCTCCTTTGTTTTGCTTTCTCTTTCCCTCATTAGTCTTAGGGCCTCTTCAACTTTTATGCCATCCCTTTTCGCAATTCTTTGAGCCCTAACGTGCTCTGACGCTTCAAGCCAGATTTTGAAACCGCCTTTCAAAAGCCACGGCATTGTCCAGCTATCAAGTACAACGTTTCCCTTGCGAGCCCACTCAAGCATCTTTCTATCAACAAGCCTATCCAATTCAAGGTTTTCCAATCTTTTTTTCAAGAAATTCATTCCTCCAGTCGTCTCCCACCATCCTTTTTCAAGCGTTTTGTAGCCCATTTCAGACGCAATCGCTTTCAGCGCGTCTCCCCCCGAATAATATTTGAGATCATAGTGGCTAGCTATTCTTTTTGCAGCTGTGCTTTTTCCAGAACCAGCTAATCCTGAAACGCATATAACGATCCTTTCTTTAGCATCATGAGATGCCATTTATATCCACCTCCTCTTTCGAGACTTTCAGAGCGAATAATAAGCATTTTAGGAGAGAATTTTACGTTCTTGTACCAAGACCCATTTCAACATTAAATATTCGTGAGAGGATGAAGTTGAAGAAGAATGAGCATACAAG
>JAHQWF010000027.1 GCA_029856055.1 Candidatus Njordarchaeota archaeon
GAAGAAAAAAGAGTCAGATTTAGTGAAATCTATGAATTTTTCTCTTTAATTTCTTTATTATA
This sequence comes from Candidatus Njordarchaeota archaeon, assembly GCA_029856055.1. Classification (GTDB taxonomy): domain Archaea; phylum Asgardarchaeota; class Njordarchaeia; order Njordarchaeales; family Njordarchaeaceae; genus Njordarchaeum. The sequence continues at coordinate 63 of JAHQWF010000027.1, forward strand.
AAGTCATGAATATCCACTATTCCACGCATTCTTAAAACATCCTCATCGTTTGAGACAACAACTGTATCAATCCAATGAATCCCTCCCCTGAACTTATATTTAATCTTAGTTATCGGTTTCTTTAACACTAATCTAGTTAAAGAGACGTGCTTTCTTGGAAGTATTAAACAGGAACCATTTCTCTCAATTAATCTAACGAATCTATTTAGTTTCCTTTTAATCACTACCTTAATCATCTTGTTACTAGTTCTGAACCTCAATAAATTCTCTGCAGAACCGATAAAATATAGATCATCAAATTGATAGAAAGGAGAGATCATTGTGTTTACTTTAACGAAACTCATGGGTCCACTAGATCTAAGAAAACCAACTTTAACTAATCTGTCTGGGCCAAGTACATTAGTCAATATATGAATAAGTTTTTGTGTTCTTGATCTCCATCTAATTATTTTTTCTTCTAGGAGAAATCTCGGGAATGAGATTAAGAAATGATTTTCTGCGAAGCCGTGGTCGCCGAATACTATCCATGTCTCTGGTTCTAAAGTTTCTATCAGGTCTTTTATCTGTTTATCCAGAAATTCATAATAATCCTTGAGAAGTTCTTTTCTCCTGCCATAAAAAACGTGTGAAATAATATCAGAGTATCTAAGCCAGAAGAAGCCAATATCTATTTTATATTTTTTAGCCAGATGCTTAAATATGGTGATCTCTTTCAGGGTCTTGTATTTATATATATCCAAATACTGTTCATCATTTTTATATCGCTCTATCTCTTCAATTCTGTAATCTATTTTCCTGAGAATATTCTCAACTTGCGCATCAGGAGTTATCCTAGGTGCCTCAATCCCCCATACAACGAATCCCCTATATTTTTTTGGATATATCAATGGAGCCTTCCAGATACCTAATCTATAACCCATTAAATACAAGACATCAGTAAAATAGAGATATGGTACCGCCTTAGAATTAATTGGTCTGAATGCGTCATCATAGAAATCATAAATTCCATGTTTCATTGGTTCAAGTCCAGTTAGAATAGACGCGGAACAAGCAGGCGTAATTATAGGTTCTACACTGTTTATGTATTTAAATACATTTGATTTCATGAAGCTCATATTAGAGAAATTGAATAGTGCTTTATCGAAACCATCTATTGTAATAAGTAAGGCTTTAAGTGTCATTTGAAAGTCCCTAAAAATTCTGTAAAAACTAAAAACTATATGTTATTAAGTCTGAAAATAATTATCCGCGAGAATAAGAATATTTTATAAATTATAAAATTTATGCTCTGTATACAAACAATATCAAACTTTTTTATGCTAGAGGGTGTTAAAAAATGAGTAATCAAGGCGTAAAACGGAGGCAAGGTATACTTGCTATTATTGGAGGGATTTTACTAATTATTTCTGGCATTCACGCAAATATTTTCGATATACAGAAACTGATTCAATTTGCTGTAGCTGAGAACTTTTTACCGCCATTTATAGCCATTGTACTAATCACTATTTTGCGTATCCTTGGGTTCTTGGCGGGAATTCCTATCATAATCGGAGGTTTACTACATATGAAAGGTAAGAGTAGTACCATAGCAAACTTTCTGATTACATTAGGGGCAGGTATAAGTATAATTGACTTATTCTCGTTCATGATAGCTACTGGACCAGCTGTGAAAACATATATTATTTCCGTTAAGATCATAGAGCTTTCTAGAATAGGATTATTTTACGCAATAGTCCTAGTTGGATTAGCTTTATCTTTCCTAGCACTATTTGCGGACGCAACAGGAATGATACTTGGTCTAATAGCTGCTTTCGCAACAAGCATGGCAGGGTCCATTGTGGAAGTGATCATAATAACCGCTTTTCTAGCTAAATTAGGTATTATAAATCCTTCACCGCTAGTTATTGACATAATGAGAATGATATTGCTATCGGGTATAATTTTTCTTCTAGGTGGTTACCTCGCAGGAACAGGAAGGTACAAATTAGCTTCCTTAGTTACTAAAATTAGCTTGATAATATATTTTATACCCCTATTAGTATTAATTATCGGTGCGCTTAGCGGCCACTTTATGCTAATAAGATTAACATTAAGTATTCTTGGAGAGTTAACGGGTTTCGTTCTATTGTATCATATAAAGATTTCAGCACAATAAGTATGTAAAAATTAGCGAGTTATCTTTAATTCATGCATTTCCTCTATATATTTTCTTCCAGGTCCATCAATAAAGAATTTTCTAGCTGGCTCCAACATCTTTATTAGGTATTCTGAAACAGCGTTCTTCAGATCTAGGGGATGTATATTTCCACTAACGTAATCTCTCTCTAATTCATTCCAATTATTATAAATTTTCTTTTCCTTAGTTTTTAAATTAATTATCTCAAAAGGTTCGTTAATTCTTGTTAAATAAGGCCAAACTATATATTTCCCTATATCGATAACTGGGTTAAGCTGTACTTCTCTTGGAGGACAATAGGCTTTCCTTAATTTCCATTTTATCTCCTCTGGTGTATCGTGAATAAATATAGCGCTTTCAGGCCTAGACTTAGACATTTTTATCTCTATTACTTCTTCCTCAAACAATTCTCTATCACCAGAAGCCTTAGCTTCCAGCATTTTCTTTTGCTGGTCCTCACCTATATGAGTACCCAACAATAAGTGATGATGAACAGGGATCGGTTTATACCCAAATTCCTTTGATACCTCAATAGCTATTACATGAGCTTTCCTTTGATCGATTCCGCCATGAGGTAAATTAACTCTCAAACCATAGATATCAGCTACTTGCATAGGGACATATAGTAACTGAGCGAAGCTAACAGTTTCACCCATCCTCCTACCAAGTATAGTTATACTTCTTTTCGCCCTGGCTAGAGTCATTCGCATAGAAACCCTAATCACATACTCCAGATACTCAACACCCAACTTCTCGTATAACTCTGAACCCAAAATGAAATTAGTTTTCTGTGGATCACCACCCACACTTTTTAATGACCATCTCAAAGCTTCTTTAAAGTAACCTACCGCCACTCTTCTTATCGTTGATAAATCACCACCCAGTTTCTTATTTATCCATGAGTGATAATCTGCGAGAAATATATTAGTCTCGATACCTGCTTGTTGGAAATCAGCCACTTTTTGCATGCAAAGTAATCCCGTTCCTAGATGAACAAAACCAGATATCTCATAACCAATATAATGCCTAAGTTTCTTACCATCCTTCACGTATTCAGCTAATCTATCTTCGGTTAAAATCTCCTCTGTAGGTGGCTTCTTAACAAGATCTATGACTCTTAGTGCTTCCGAGGATGGATCACTCATCTCTAAATCTCTCCATTAACCGTTAAGATAACTGTTTAAAGAGTAGATAACAATTTATCAATTATCTATTTAAAACATTTTTGATTGAAATTAGATATCATACTAAATAATGATGGCATGAAATGGTAATACAT
>JAHQWF010000031.1 GCA_029856055.1 Candidatus Njordarchaeota archaeon
GCGAAAGACTTAGAGAGAAAGGAAGAATAAGAAAATTATAATAGAACATACAAGTGCAAACCCTATACATCCTCTTCATGTAGGTACTGCTAGAAATTCTATCTTAGGCGATTCATTAGCAAGAATATACAGTTTCCTAGGCTATGAAGTAGAAACTCGGTTTTATATTAATGATATGGGCAAACAAGTAGCTTACTTAGTGTTTGTATATTCAAAAATAAAAGATAAAGTCGATATATCAGGTAAATCTGATCACTGGTTCGGCGCGCTATACTCTATTGCAAATGCATCCATAGAATCACTAATCAGACTTGATGAAATAGATCTCCAAAAAAATAGTCTGTTGAAAATAATATCTTCAAAGACTGATGCACAAAATTATGATGAACTAGAAAGATACATTAAGAAGCTTAGTAAAATCGGAAATTACTACACAATAGATTGGATTGACATCCTTAAGAAAATTTTAGAAGTAATACAGGAGAAAAAAGGGATCGAAGAAAAAAACAAGTATGAAAACGTAAAGCAGGTGACAGCTATAATAGATACAATAAATAAGACCGTTGAATGGTTAGAGGTATTCAGTAGTGTCTCTATAAAATGGCCTAAATTAAGTAAAACTGTCTTAAGTACTTTGATTAACGAGCGTAATATCAACGAAAAAATAAGTGAACTGATGCAAAAATATGAGTCAGGAGAATATAAGGAAATTAACAGTCTATTTCGCGAAGTATGTAGTAAAGTGCTAGAAGGTATAAAAGAAACCTTAAATAACGTAGGAATAAAATTTGATAAGTTTGATTGGGAGAGTGATTTAGTAAGGAACAAGCTAGTTGACAAGATACTTAATGAACTCGAACAAAGAGGATGGATCATCGAGGATAAAGACGGTGCTAAAATACTCAATATTAAAAAAGCACTAAAAATAAAAGATATAAGGGATATATTTGGTTTAGATAAAGTAGATGAAGAGTCCGCGCCCCCCAATCTCGTTCTCATAAGAAGTGACGGCACTACACTCTATACCACACGAGACATAGCGTATGCTTTATATAAGGGGGAGAGCGATAAAGTAGAGAAAGTGCTAAACATTATTGGAAAAGATCAAACTCTGCCGCAAAAGCAACTTAAAGCAGCATTATATTTAGCTGGTTACAAGAATGTTGCAGACAAATTATTTCACGTAGCGTATGAGTTAGTGATATTACCCGGAGCTAAATTATCTGCACGAAGAGGAAGATATATAACATTCGATGAGATACTAGAAGATGCAAAAGAGAAGGCACTCGAAGAAATAAGGAAAAGAAGTACCGATATATCACTTGAGGAATTTGATTTAGCTAGAGATATTGCGGTTGGAGCAGTTAAATATGCACTGATTTCGGTTGCTCCAGAGAGAACAATAACTTTTGATTGGAATAGAATAATAAATTTTGAGCAAAACAGCGGACCATTTCTACAATATACTTATGCGAGAGCCACATCAATACTCCGAAAAATAAATTTTGAAATCCCTGAAGCTGACATCATTAATTACGAGGTACTTAATACTAATGTTGAAAAAGAATTGATATTCAATTTAGCAAGATTTCCAGAAATAGTACTAGAAGCTGGAGAGAAATTTAGACCAGACATAATCGCAGATTACGCTAACAAAATATCCATCTTATTCAATAGTTTTTATCAGAGGTTCCCAGTATTAAGAGCAGATACAAGGGAAAAACGTGACGCAAGATTGATTATGGTAGATGCATTTAGAACAGTACTACGTAACTCCCTAGATCTATTAGGAATAAAGCCTCTAGAAAAGATGTGAAATTCTGTCATAGGAGCACATAAAATAAAAATTATTTTATAAAATTCAATATAAGTTAAAAAATTACTTATTAAAATCGTGTAAAATTATAAAATTAAAAATAATATAGTGATTTCAAGATTTTATACTGTTCTTAGTACTGCATCTGGCCCTACTTCCCTCCACTCTTTTTGAGTTACTACAATCTTCTTGAACGCTGGTAGAGAAGATAATATTGCTCCACCTATCCAGACGGCATACTGTCGTATTTCAGGTGCCTCAACCCTAACTTTATCTCTCGCTGCCTCGGGCACAAGCTCCTTTACTTCTTTTTCTAATCTTTCAGCAGAGTTAGGAATCAAAGTATTGCCGCCAGACAAGATAATATTACTATACAATGAAGCTCTAACATCAATATCAGTAGCCATAATAGCATCATAAACAAGTTCATCCATAGGATTCTCCTCTAAACCAATCCAGATAGGATGATACATGACCTCAGGTGCTTGAAAACGCTCCTCAACTAACTCCAAAACACGACCATCTGGCAATAAATAAGTAGCTGCAACAGCCTTAGGCATCCTCTTAGCCTTCTTCAGCTCACCCTGATAATCCAAAGCAAAATAACACAACTTCTCCTTAATCTCCCTAACAATCTCCATCTCAGCACTAGAACGAAAATAATAACCACGAGCAGTCAACAACTTAGCCAAATACTCAGAAATGTCTCTTCCTGCTAGGTTTATTCTTCTTACGGCGTGCCTTATCAAGAATCCCTCCTGGATAGGAACAACATGAGTTACTCCATCTCCTGAGTCTATGACTAATCCAGTGACTTTGCCCGCCGCGTATAAAGCTAAGATAGCTTGTGTTGCTACATATAGTGCTGGTACACCAAATGATTCGAAGAGTATTTCAGCCATTCTTATTCGGTTTTCTTTTGGCGCTAATGGTGCCTCTGTCACTAATAAAGGTTGATCTTGAGGATTTACTCTGAGTTCCTTATAATACACGTGATGAATAATTTTTTCCCAGCTTCTCCAGTCAGTTATAATTCCATGTCTTATTGGCCATACTAATCTCATAACCCCTCTCATATGGACAGCTTCTCGTCCAACGTAAAATTCCATTGCGTATGTTTCCGCCTCAGGCATAACAACATCGTATTTTGGATAACCTACTACGCTGGGGAAGACGCTTCTAGGCCAATCTTCACCAGCAAACCCCGCTTTTGTGTAGCCTGTTCCAATATCAACAACTACTGCCCTATTTTCTAGTTCGGGGACGGTTCCCATTTTGCTATCACCATAATGTTAGAAAAATACTTTAAGAATATCTCAATGAATGATGTTTTTCCTTATTTAAAAAATTCACTTTTTTGATTCGTATTTCAAGTCGTTTTTTCTGTGTCTTTTTTTAACTTTAATAAATACTAGTGTCTCTCACTTATTTTATGTTACAGATTAGTAATGATCTATCCTATCTAATGCTGTCATATTTACTAAAAGATTTAAGGTTAATTTTCATGATTTCCCTCTAAAAATTATTAAAGGTGGTTTTTTGCGCAGTAAAAAAATAAGGGTTATTGTATATGGATTGGGAGCAATTGGCATGTTAATAGCTAAGCATCTTTATGATAAAGAATGGGCCGAGTTAGTTGGTGCTATTGATATTGACCCATCTAAAGTAGGTAGAGATGTTGGTGAATTACTAGGGTTGGGATCTATAGGAGCCAGAGTTGCACATGATGATGAGGCAATTGGTTTCATTAAAAATTCTAATGTGGACGTGGTTGTCCATACCGTAACTACTTATTTAGATAAAGCTTACAAACAATTAGAGAAAGCAATAAACGCTGGGGCACATGTCGTATCGACTTCAGAAACATTAGCATATCCGTGGTATCGTTTTCCTGATCTAGCTAATAAGTTAGATGCACTGGCTAAATCTAAGAATGTCAGCGTGATCGGAACCGGAGTTAACCCTGGATTTATCTTTGATACTCTTCCTGCATTTTTGACATCTGTTTGCATCAGAGTAGACAGAATCAAGGTAGTTAGGTCGATAGATGCTTCGAAGAGGAGATATCCGTTTCAGAAGAAATATGGTTTAAGTTTAAGACCAGATGAATTTTATGACAAAATGAAAAAAGGAGAAATTACTGCGCATGTCGGCTACGCCGAGTCAATTATGCTTATTTCATCTATGCTGGGAGTCAAAATCGATAGAGTTGTTGAAAAACAAGAACCGGTCATTGCTGATAAGCATATGAAGACTAAATATTTTGATATTCCTGAAGGGCATGTCGCAGGTATTCGAGGGTTAGGGATAGGGTTTGTTAATAATAAAGAGTTTGTAGTATTAGAATTAATTGCGAGTGTAGGCAGAAGCGACTATGATGAGATAATTATAGAAGGTGTCCCACCACTGAAATGGAGAAATGAGTACGGTACTTCGGGCGATATAGCTACTGCCGCTATGGTTACAAATATGATTCCTAAAATTGTAAATGCAAAACCTGGGCTTTTAACTATGGCTGATATAAGCATTCCATCAATTAAAGTTAATATTTAGGTGAAGAAGATATGGGATACGAAGATTTCTCAAGGCAATCAAGAGAATTGTATGAAGAGGCTAAAAAATATTTACCAGGCGGAGTAACATATCACATAAGATATATAGAAACATATCCCTTCTACGTAAAAAAAGCGAGAGGGAGTAGGATCTGGGATGTAGAAGGTAATGAATACACTGATTACTGGATGGCACATGGAGCAGCTGTTCTAGGGCATGGTTACAAACCGATTATAGATGCTATAAAAGAGCAACTTGACTATGGTATTCATTTTGGATGGTGTAATGAATGGGAGATAAAATGGGCTAAAGCAGTTACTGAATGGTTTAGATTAGATAAAGTTAGACCATCAAATAGCGGAACTGAAGCAAACATGTATGCTGTGAGATTAGCTAGAGCCTATACAGGTAAAAATAAAATAGGTAAATTTGTTGGTGGGTGGCATGGGGGTTATGATGGTTTACTACGGGCAGTAAGTTATCCTTACGATAAGCCATCATCTCTTGGTTTAACTCAATGTGTTCAGAGAGATATAGTTACTCTGCCTTTTAATGATTTAGATGGAGTTTATAACAAAGTGAAAAATGAGGAGCTAGCAGCAATTATAGTTGAACCGGTTCTTGGGGCTGGTGGAGCCATACCAGCAGACAAAGATTTTCTTAAAGGGTTAAGAGATTTGTGCGATGATAGAGACATCGTTTTGATATTTGATGAAGTCATAACTGGTTTTAGGTTCTATGGTGGGGCAAGTAATTACTATGGAATAAAACCAGATATCATAACGACTGGAAAAGCTGTTGGTGGTCAATATTTTCCTGGAGCTGGAGCAATTGTTGGAATTAGCGATATAATGGATTTAATGGACCATTTAAAAAGAAAGAATTTTTGGGAAAGAGTTTTTCATGGCGGTACATATACTGGCAACGCACTAACTATGAGAGCAGGATACACATTAATAAACGAGTTAAAAAATAATAGAGATCGTATTTTCCCATATCTCGATAAACTAGGAAATCGTTTTAGAAAACTCTTAAATGAAATCTTTGAAGAACATAACCTCAACGCATTGGTAAGCGGAATTGGGTCAATGATAGGTATACATTTCACGAGCACCACCACTTTAAAACCCGAAGAGATAGCAAGTACATCTAATATTGAGCTAATGAAGAAATACCATAGGCACATGCTCAATAATAAAATTGTTTATCTATCTCCACAATCACCGCACTTATTCTTGTCAATAGCACATACTGAGAAGGACATAGATTTATTTGGGGAGGCGACATCTGCCTTTGTAGAAAAAATAAAGTAAAAATAAGCATCGATTAAATCCATTTCTTTTTTAATCAAAGAAGCTACTCTATCTAATTCGGCACCCAGGAGGAGCTGGCTCCATAACTGTTAATAAGATAGGTTTTTCAGGAGTATCAGCAGCTAATAGCATGCCCTGAGATAAATGTCCTTTAACTTTCTTTGGTTGCAGGTTCTCTACAACAACGATTAATTTTCCCACTAATTCTTCTGGACTGTACCACTTCGCTATTCCAGCAATAATTTGTCTCTGCTCATTATTCCCTAAATCAACAATTAGCTTAAGTAAGTTCTTTGTTCCCTCAACTCTCTCAGCTTTAACTACTTTAGCAACACGCAAATTAATTCTCATAAATTCATCAAATGTTATGATTTCGGACTGGGACATTGTAATCACCAGTTTTAATCCCATTATATACTTTGTAATATTAATCGTTTACTTAACAATTCAATGAAGTTAAATTTCTAAAACGTAAAGTTCAAATATGTATAATGATACTACATTTTATTGTAGTTATTGTCTGAAGAGGGTTAGTAATGGGTGAGGAAACAAGGAAAATACTTGAGAAGATACTGTTATTACTAAATGAGCTAAAGAGGGAGATTGAGGAATTAAAAGAAGTCAAAAATTATGATTTCGGAGAAATGATAAATAGAATAATGAGGAACGTTAGCGAAATTGTTGAAAACGAAGTAAATAAAGCTATAGGTATCGTAAAAAAATCAGCTGATAGTAGAGTCATATTTTACCCGTTTAAAAAAGGAGGGATTTTCTTTGATTTAGAATCTATTCTACCATTCAGCAAAAAAGGCAAAATCGAGAGAGAGATTGATAAAACACTCAAAGATATCGAGGAAGAAGTTGAGGTAAAAAAACCAAGCAAAATTAGTCATGATACGATGAGAGCCGACTTATTTGAAGAATTAATAGATAGATTAAATCCAAGTGAAGTAGCTGAGACACTAAGTGTATTATCGAATCCGGATAGGCTTACCATTCTTAAGCTTTTGTACGAAAGAGACCGTTATTTCAGTGAGTTAGAAGATATCCTTGAAATTGGACCTAGCTCGCTTAGACATCATTTATCTAGATTGATTGACGCAGGTTTAGTTATGCAAGAGCGATCTAGGGGAAAATATATAATTACTAAACGAGGGATTGCAGCGTTAATCCTTGCTTCTTATCTACATAGAAGGATACTTAAATTTGGTGAAGATTCTGAAGATGGTGGGTTATAATGGAGCTAGACCTATTTTTTAACCAAACTTATTTATTGTTTGTCATATTTCTTACATTCGGTATAGTTGGGTTTGTCTCAAATATATTATCAGAATACAGAGAGAAAATCTCCTATATTTCTGCAGGAATATCCGTATTTCTATTCATAATATTATTGCTTTTGAGAATAGATGTTGTTAATTGGGTAAGCTTGAAACAATATATAGGAATAATCCTATCTATTTTCATAGCTAGTCTAGCTGTAGCTATAGCTAGTCAGTATAGTTTAGAGAAAGAGATGGAAGCGAATATGAGGGGTAGGCAATACTATATTGGGGCGGTATTAAAGTCTTTTGCAATAAGTTTAATCCTAAACTGGGTACTATTCAAATTAATTCTTTTCCCTTCCGAGTGGTTGCCATCAGTATTTTATTCAATAGATAGTTTACTCGGATCTGCTTTAATAGCCTATATATTGGGTGCTGGCTTTGAATCAGTTGAATTAAATGGGACGTTGGGCGTACTAGGTGGATTCTTTAAGGGGTTAGCTACTAGCTCAATATTCGCTTTAATACTTTCATGCATATTTCAATGGATAGGGGTCGTTAAGAATTGGCAAATAATTCATGAATTCATTTTTAATACTGCACTAGTTTCTATAATTATCTCCATAATACTATATAGTGCGTTGCCACAGAGAGATAGGTACCTTCAGTTTCGAGGACCAAGTAGTAAAAGGCTTAAATTAAGAGTGTTATTTAGGGATGTTAGTATTTATCCGCATGAAAAAATGAGTTTAAGAGTAAGTAAAGAGTCAATTTTTGTTCCGCTTAAGATAGGAGGATATATCGGTGGGTATATCCAGGGAGACATCGAGTATAAAGTGAATTCAGAGCTTAAGAAGGTAAAAGGAAGGGCGGATGAAATATTAATTTTAGCCAGAGAAAGATTGCTTGATGATATCTATGAAAATAGCGAAGAGATAGAAAAAGAAGATTTTATTTTCAGAGAAATCGATAGAAGCGAGATAGTTGAGAGAATTAACTCGATATTATCAGAAATTAAAGAAAGAAAGAAATCAGGTGTAGTAAAGCTACCTTTCGTCAGTATTATAGAGAGCGATGAATTTGATTACGTAAAAGCTGGACCGGTAACAATATACGATTTTAATGAAGGAGGGTCATATGTTAAAATTGGGCCTATAAAAATCATTGATGGAGATGTGGATGGAATCTTTAAGCTTGCTTACATCATTATCAGAGATCTTGATAGAGGTTTAATCAAGATAGTAACTAGAGGTAATAGACTAGTTATTAGTACCCCAGGAGAAAAAATTAAACTTAGTTCTGACTATGAGGAGTATTTAGCTGATGGAAAAAGAGTAAGAATAATGGGTGATAAGATAAGTGTTAGGGTTAATAACACTAAAATAATTTTGGAAGACGAGGAGAAAGCAATCATAAAGAAACCAGATAAGAAAATAATAGCTGACGGAGTATCTGGCACATTAACTATTATTACAAGTGATACAGGGAAAAAAGTACTGAAAAATAAGGAACAGGCGCTAAAAACTGTGAATAGGGTAAGGGAATCCGTATTAAAAATTATTAAAGAAACGTTAAAGGAGCCGGAAATAGATGAAGTAAAGGGACTTATTAGCTATCTAGACGAGTTACTAGGCAAGAGATAGCGCTAAAAGCAAGTAATGGTGGTGGACGGGGCGGGATTTGAACCCGCGGCCTCCGGCTTGCAAGGCCGACGCGCTACCAGACTGCGCTACCCGTCCACTGGTGTTCCATACTTTCTTTACTATTTTTTAGGAATCTATAAAAAACTTTTCTATGGAATTTCTCAATTAAAATATTTATTGAAAGCGCATTATTTTGCACTCTAATATCTACACTTTGATTGAGTATGGATTAAAAGTGGTTTGTATGGAAATTAAGAAATTAGCGACCTTTGATTTATATCTACATGACGGAAAAGCTCCTAAGTGGCTATTAGAAAAAATGAGAAAGCTGGGAAAAGCTATTTTTGATGTAATGTTATTAGAATTCGATCATAAAGATGTATTGTCAAGATTAGCGGATCCAATCTGGTTTCAAGCACTATCTTATGTATTAGGTTATGATTGGGATTCTTCAGGTGTAACAACTGTTCTTACAGGGGTATTAAGAGATATATTTAACCCAGATATAGGAATTATGGTGGCTGGTGGAAAAGGTAAGAAAGCTATTAGTGCGCCTAGGGATATTAGAAAAATTGGAGAGGTTTTTGGTTTTTCTGAGAGGAAAATAAATGAGTTGATTCGGATAAGTAGACTTGTAGCTAAAGTAGATAATGCAATAATTCAAGATAGCCATCAATTATATCACCATACAATGATTATAAGTAAACACGGGGATTGGATTGTTGTTCAGCAGGGTATGAATCCGGATTTGAAAACTGCAAGGAGATACCACTGGGCATCGGAACGATTATCTAGCTTTGTTATAGAGCCTCACAAAGGTATAATAGGTCATATAAAGTTACCTTTTGTTTTAAATATGGCTTCAAGAAAAAGTTTGGAAGGGCAGAAAATATCTGTAGATATAGTGAACGAAGGTATACCCAGAATAAGAAAGGATTTGAGTCTGTTAATAAATAAAATAAGGGCGATGCCAAAATTAACTGATTTTTTTAATGATGAAAAACGCGATGTTAAAATTGATCTCAAAGTTAAATTAAAATCTATTAACATAAAAATCATCAGGGAAAGGCTTAATTGGAGAGCTTTAAAGAGAGCTTATGAATTATCGCCTAGAAACTATGAGGAACTTATATCAACAAGAGGGATAGGTCCAAGTACAGTAAGAGCCTTAGCATTAATCGCTGAACTGATATATGGAGCAGAAGTATCTTGGATAGATCCTATAAGATATACATTTACTGTAGGAGGGAAAGATGGAGTGCCTTATCCAGTTAATCTTAAACGCATGGAGGAAATATCAGAATTTCTAATAAGTATTATTGAAGACGCTAAACTAGGGAGAAAAGATAAATTAGAATTATTAAAGAGACTCTCTAAAATAAGTTCTAGATCACTTGCTCGATGGTAATAAAAATGATAACAAAGCTTTAAATATATTAAGGTACAGAATTTAGAATTGACACCCCATGGTGGATGAAGAACCCCGGACGATAGGGATGAGGGGGACCATACTTCTTTTTAGACGGCCTAATGCTCGAAAAATATAAAAGAAGATTAATTTTCTTATCCAAGAATAGCCTTAATTTCTCCCTCAGGCATTTCCTCGTCTATCCTAGCATACTTTGATAGTATAGATTTTATCTCATCCTTATCTTGTATTATACGGGCTGCTCCACCGAAAAATCGCCAGTTCAAAATATGTGCTATCCTGGCAGCTTTGAATTTATCACTAACAGAGGCTTTTTCTCCTACCCATAGATATATTATCCTACTTACATCATCCACAATGACTGCACAAGCATCATCAATTAACATCTCGTTGGGAGACATATTTTTAGCGTTTTTTATGCTATGTTGGATTACTATCCCCTTAAGCATTTTAAAACCCCAAGTGCATTGAAAGTTAAAGATAAAAATGAAAACAGTAATTAATTCAAACAAAACGATAGTTTAAAAATTTTTATTATTCCAGTAGTCACTAATTATTCTTGGTGAGTAAACTGAGCCAAAGTAATAAGAAATTGATAATACGAGGCACGAGAGAGGGTTTGTGGTTTGAAGTAGCTATGGTCAGCGATAGTGACAATATTATTAGTGGCGGAGAATTAGTAGCGACTTTTGAAGTAAATTACTCCAAGGAAGACAAGAAATTCAAGTTAAGTAAAATCAAATTCGCAGAAAATTTAGATAAAAAAACTAAGATAGCAATCATAAGTGAAGTTAAAGATTTTGTAGAAAGTCTGAATACTTCCTAATTATATCCCCTATCTTACTAAGTGCATTTTCTTGAAATTTCTCATCATCCTCAGTATCTAAAAATAAGATATCGATATGCCAATGATTCATAATAGATTTCAATTCTGAATCCAGATTAGTTTTCTGGCAAATAATATACCCTTTTTTGGCGTTTAGAACATCCCTAATCTTAGCAAATTCAATTAATTTATCTTTGTTTAATTTACGTGATACTTGAAATAACAGCCCCTCCTGGAAAACTCTTAGATCATCACCTACTATTGTATAATTTTTAAATAATTTTCTTAGTTTACGTTCAATCCCGAATCTTTTGTTTTGCTTAAATCCATGTGATACAAGATTATCTCTCATATTTTCGATATACGCTCTTATCAATGGATCACGAATGCATATCTCATCATCACAAATTCCAATTAAACCGATAGTTATTAGATGCTTGAATGTTCGTTTTCGCTCTAAACCGCTTATGTCTCTTTTACTAAGTAATGTCTTAATAATACCTAAAAATGCGTGACCATAAATTCTCAGGTAATCTCTAATATTATTTGTGATTAGAGCTCTAAGTACTCCGTCATTAAGACTACTTCTAATTAAATTTTCAACTATAAAATCATCCAACTTAACTCTATTAAAGAGGAGCCATTTATTAAGAAGCAATAATATTGCCTCTAAATAAAGTGGTATACCTCCGCTCCACTTGTAAATTGATAGCATGGCGGTTTTTGTTATATTCCCTCTTAAAGATCTATTAATTATTTCATATACGATATCCTTGGAAAAAGGTTCTAGAGTGATTCTAAATGAATTGGCGAATAATGGTTTTATACTAGTGTAAAGAATCCTTATGTTCTTAACATCTAATAATGAAAGAATGCTTCTTATTAATTTTGGCTTATAATCATGTAAATCATCGATTATTAAGATGATGTTCTTACCAGTTTCATCCACGATATTACTTAATAGAGTTCTTAGGTCTAGGGTTTCAATACCATTATCTAAATTGATTTCGTTCAAAATTAACAAATTCTTTAAGCTTTCCTTTAAATATATTAACGAATTTAACCCAAATGATGAATTAATTAAGATTGGAATAAATTTATCTGTATTTTTGGCTGAAGTCATTAATTTTTGGATTAAAAATGTTTTCCCAATTCCTTTCAACCCATTTATCTCAATTATATCGTGTCTCTTTAGGTTACGTAAAATCTCTGTCACTTCTTTAATCCTAGCACTATAAGTATGTTGGTTCATTCTAATTCATCCACAAATTATAAATGTAGAATGATTTAAGGTGTTTATCGGGACAGTGAGAAATGTAGATTAAAAATTAGAAATAATATTTTTGAAATACAAGGTCTTTTTTCTTTTTTAAAATAGCTCGCATATTATTCAAAAATACGTAAGTTTGAATGTATTTTAGAA
>JAHQWF010000092.1 GCA_029856055.1 Candidatus Njordarchaeota archaeon
GGATGATGGAGATTGTAGAGCCAGAGCTGGATTTGGCTTTTCTGCTTGGATTTGCTCAAGGAGAAAATCAATTAGGGATAGTGGAAGCAGAGATTAAATATGAAAGATTCCGCCGGCTAGAAGCAATTGCTGATTGCGAAGGAATCCTAATCAAGCCCGGGGAAAAGATTTTTTCTGATTGGGTGAAAAGATATACGCCTGATAAAGAGTTAGCAAATACGAGAGGCCTAGATTTCTTGGAGATAGATATTACCAAATTAACGATTAGTGATTTAGAATTAATTGCACCTATTTTTGGTGTCTCGGAGGCATTTATCCAGTATTTAAGAGATTTCAGAAATATTATAGAAAAAACAACTAATCTGGGTAAATACTGGATAATAGGATTATTGCCTTATGATAAGATGTTTGATATACTTGAAAAAACCAGGGAAGGGAATGATGTACTGGATAAACTTGCTGAGAAAGGAATAGATAGTCCAGATAAGTTGCGAGAAAGAATAATTGAAGGAGTAAGGAAACTAGGCATGGGACCAGCTCACGCTTATAGATCACAAGTAGCAAAGTTTTCTCGGCTCTTAGATTATCCTATTGTGATTGGTAAGGATTCGTTGGAAGATATAATAATTAACTTGACTACTAGGCACGGTAACCACGTAATCATAAGTCTTGGTAGGTTTGAAAAAGAGATGCCACTATATATGTTAATAGCAAACATACTTGCAAGGAAATTAAGGAATAGGATAATAGAGAAAACACTTAGAAACGAAGAATTAGAGACTAAAATATTAATTTTCCTGGAGGAAGCTCATAATTTCCTCGGAAGAAAAACATATAGGATTTCGCCATTTGGTGTAATAGCTAGGGAAATGAGAAAGAAAGGAGTCACATTATGCGTCATTGATCAAAGGCCGAGCGAACTTGATCCTGATGTAATGAGTATGTTGTGGACGAATTTTGTTTTAGCGTTAACGGATAAATCAGATATATTCACAGCGTTGATGGGAGCACCAAGATCAGAGTTATTTATTAAAATTATCCCGTTATTAAGAACAAGAGAAGTATTCTTGTATGGTCAAGCCGTTAGATTTCCCGTTGTTATAAAGATAAAGAATTATATTGAAGCTGCTAAGTTCTTTAAAGATAAAGTTAAAGAAATCTCATCAAGTATAGATATTAAGATAGATGAACTTAGGAGAAGTGGTTTTCTTTAATTTACATTATTCGAGTTGAATAGAATGAGTGCAATAAAAATACTGCATGCATCAGATTTCCATTTAGGCGTGACTTTTCGTGGTTTCATTGGAGACAATGTACAGGAAGTTAGGAAAAATGACTTTTATAGGAATGTTCAACGAGTTTTCAATGAGGCGTTAAAAAGAAAGGTAGATATAATAATTATAAGTGGAGACGTTTTTCATAGATCGGACCCATCTAATAAAGATCTTGTTTTTATTTCAGAGCAAATTGGTAACGTAGTGAAACATGGAATCAAAGTAGTTATTATTGCGGGTAATCACGATAGGCCTAAGGTATTAGGTTCAGTTAATCCTTTATTAGCTTTAGTTAAAGCTAATGCTCCCAACTTTTATTTTATACAAAGCGCTCCTAAAAAACCTCTCTTAATTGATGTGAAGGGTAAGAGTATTGCTATCGTCGCGATGCCATATATAGATCCAAGAGCAATTAGGAGCCTGAATATAAGTTATAGTGGTTTATTTAGGAGGACAATAAATAAACTGATTGAGATGATTCCAAGTGATGTTGACTATAAAATATTTGTTGGCCATTTAACCCTTTCTGGAGCAAAAATAAATGATATCCATGGCATCTATTTAAACGAACCATCCTTAAATTTAGAGGACATTTATTATAGAGAATTTGATTACGTAGCTCTAGGACATGTACATACACCTCAGAAAATAAGAGAAAATGTTTATTACGCAGGTTCAATTGAGAGAATTGATTTCTCAGAGAGAAATGAGAACAAGGGGTTCTTAATAGTAGAGTTATTGGATCAAGTGAATGTAAAACAGTTTGAGCTTGAATGCAGAGAAATGATAACTACGAACAAAATAAATATTAGACACAAAAGTAATCCACGTGATTTTCTAATAGAGATCTTAAAATCAATGGACATCTCGCCTGGAGCACTTCTAAAAATTAATCTAGAAATAGATGAATCGTCATGGAAAGTGCTTGAGAGATACATGGATGATATAAGAAAATTTCTGTTGGACGAAAAGAAAGTCTTAGGATACATAATCCATAAAAGCTATCCAGAAGCTAGTATTGAGACGGTATCAGAATCAATACATATCAAACCAATAAAAGAGGTAATCTTAGATTACATTGATGCACTTCAGCTTAGAATTTCGATGTTAAAGAAAAGAGTGAAAGAGTTAGCTGTAGAATTAATGAATGAGGCTGGTTTATATTGAAGTTTCGACGTATAAAAATTGAAAATATTGCGACTTATATTGATCAAGAAATCAACTTTAGTGAACTTGCTTACCCTGTTTTCGTAACTGGAAAAACTGGAGCTGGTAAAACAACACTGTTTATTGACGCTATAACAGCAGCATTATTTGGCAGTGCGTATGGAAGGAAGGAGAGAGAATTCGGTAAAGTTTTAATTATGAAAGGTAAAAAGACAGGTAAAATTATTCTAGATTTTGAAATATCTAATAAAATATATAGAGTTGAGAGAATTTTTAGGGAGAATGAGGTTTCTCAGGCTAGATTAATACAAATAGATGGAGGAGAAAGTAGATTAATATCATCTAGTCTTAAAGTTGTTGATTATAAAATAAAAGAATTAACTGGTTTGACGTTCGATATACTAATTAATTCCGCGATGGTGAGACAAGGGGATGTTTATAAATTCCTCGAAGTCTCTCCTAGCGAGAGAAGAAATATGTTAGTTGAAGTGTTAAAGATAAACTTAGACATCTTGAAAGATAAAGCTAAAGAAAAAAGACAGAAACTAGAGAATCGAATACATATGCTTGAAAGCCAAATTAGTATTCTGCAGAGAGAAATCAGCGATAAAGAAAAAATCATTGATGAAATCGAGAAGTTGAGTAAAGAAGAGATACCTAATCTAGAGAAAAAACTAGTTATTATAAATAAGGATATCAAAAAAATTAAAGATGAGATACGATGAAATAAACAGTGCATTAGAAATAGTTGAATTAACTAATTCTCGGTTCTCTCTACAACTTAGAGCAAAATTTAATTATTTAGTACCTTTACTCGCTCCTGAAGGCTTACTGCCTCTTGGAGCTCTCAAGGTACTCTCATTGATTGCTTTAAAACAACCGATAACTCAGAGTGAAATAATAAAATTAAGGGGAACGCATGTTTACCGGTATATCAAAA
>JAHQWF010000138.1 GCA_029856055.1 Candidatus Njordarchaeota archaeon
GCACAGCAAATAAATCAAGAATAGGTGGAAATGCAATTGTCGCTACTTCTATTGCCGTTGCTTTAGCCGCCGCTGATACATATGGAATGCCATTTTTCAAGTATGTGGGTGGAATTAATGCTAAATTACTGCCTGTACCTATGATGAATATTATTAATGGTGGCAAACACGCTGGAAATGAGCTTGCTATTCAAGAATTTATGATAGTGCCAGCTGGCGCGGATCAATTCTCAGAGTCTCTGAGAATTGCTTGTGAGATATATTATGAGTTAAAAGAATATTTGAAGAGTAAATATGGTCGCGGCGCGATAAACGTGGGGGATGAAGGAGGTTTTGCACCGCCTATGAAAACAAGCGAGGAAGCATTAAATGCATTAGTAGCAGCGATTGAGAAAGCTGGTTATGATGAGTCACATGTACGTATAGCTCTAGATGCTGCTGCTTCAAGTTTTTATTCTGCTGACGAGAAGTTGTACTCAATAGATGGTAGAATGTTGAATAGTGGTGAGTTATTAGAATACTATATTGATTTAGTTAATAGGTATCCGATTATTAGCATAGAAGATCCTTTCCAAGAAGAAGATTTTCAGATGTTTGCAGAAATAACAAGAAAACTGGGCAATAGAATATTGATTGTGGGAGATGATCTATTTGTAACGAACCCTAAGAGGTTAGAGAGAGGGGTCAATGAAGGTGCAGCTAATGCGATATTAATAAAGCCTAATCAGATAGGTACGCTATCAGAAACAATAGAGACAATTAATCTAGCGAAACTACATGGTTACAGAACAATTATATCACATAGAAGTGGTGAAGTTGAGTATCCAACTATTGCGGATTTGGCTGTTGGATTAAGAACGGGGCTTATAAAGACGGGAGCTCCTGCTAGAGGCGAAAGAACAGTCAAATATAATAGGTTACTTAGAATAGAGGAAATTCTTGGAAGTGAGGCTGAATATTTAGGGTTTAATATTTTTCCTAAAGCATAATTGGATTTCTAGTGAGGAAGTAGAAAATGAAGAAGAAAGTAATTCTAGTTATCATTGATGGGTTAGGTGACGAGTATATTCCGGAACTTAGAGATACCCCTTTGGGATTTATTAGCACAAAACTGAACACAATAAATAAGATGGCTAGGGAGGGAATGTGTGGTCTAGTTAATGTAATCTCACCTGGTATACCGCCAAGTAGCGATACAGCACACTTCACAATATTTGGTTATGATCTATCAAAAGAATATACTGGTAGAGGATACTTTGAAGCGCTAGGAGCCAATATTCCTATTGAGGAGGGTGATGTGGCTTTAAGATTCAATTTGGCAACTGTGGAAAAAATCGGTGATTTACTCTATATACGAGATAGACGGGCTGGAAGAATTAGTGGAACTCAAGCTGAAAAATTAATAAGTGATCTGCAAAGAGCTATTGATGAAAACGATTTACCAGCAGAATTACATCACACTCTAGAACATAGGGGAGTTCTAGTTATAAAAGGTAAAGAAAAGTTATCTAGATGTATAAGTGATGTTGATCCTCATGAAACAGATGTACCAGTTCTTCAATCAGAGCCATTTGAAGAAATATCAAAAGAGGACGTAGACGCTGCATTGAGAACTGCTTCAATAGTTAATAAAATAACCCAGCTATCTTTCGAAGTGCTTGACAAACATCCTATCAACAGAGAAAGAGGGGAACAAGGTCTACCTAAAGCGAACATAATTTTATCAAGAGGAGCGGGCATAGCTATAAAACTAACACCATTCAATGAGAAATGGGGTATGAACGCAGCATACGTAGCTGGTGGTCCATTATATAAAGGTGTAGCAAAAGCTGTTGGGATGAAAGAAATATATGTCGAGGGAGCTACTGGAACTGTTAATACAAATCTGGAAGGCAAGATTAAAGGTGTCATTGATGCAATTGACAAGGGCTTTGATTTTGTTTTTCTTCATATTAAAGGAACTGATAGTTTGTCTCATGATAAGAAACCAAGATTAAAAGCCGAGTTTATACTTAAGATAGATAATGTTTTGCATGAATTATTAGAGCTAAAAGATATAGTTATTGCTCTTACTGGGGATCATTCCACTTCTAGTAGATTAGGGCGCCATATAGGATTGCCAGTACCAATAGTCTTCTATTCAGATAGTACTATAAGAAGAAATAATCTACATAGATTCAATGAAATGGAGTGTGCTGAGAATGGTGCACTAGGCAGTATAAGAGGTAGCGATATAATGCCTATATTGCTTGATTTATCTAATAGAACTATGGAATATGGTTTGAGACCTTCGCCAAAGAAAGTGATGTATGCTGGTGCATTCGGTAAACCGTTACGAATTTAAATCATCATTTTTTCTCTTTAAGTAATCTAAAATCGAGGCTATCTCTGGCCCTCCAGTTAATTCAAAAAAGATGTCTTCTAATTTTTTTTCACCTATAGCTTCCTCCCTAAATTTCCTTGTCTCTCCTTGCCAAACAATTTCACCACTTCTCAATATCAATGTTCTATCAGCTAATTCTTCAGCTATCTCAAGAATATGCGTGCTTATTAATATTGCTCTATTAAGATCTTTAAGCCCCTCTAAAAGCTGTTTAATCGTAACTATTGCCTTTGGATCTAGATTCGAAGTGATCTCATCCATTATTAAGACAATGGGATCATGTAGCAATGCACCAATAATCATTAATTTTCTCTTCATTCCCGCAGAATAATTTACCGTTAATTCCTCCAAGCTCTGTTCAAGATCAAGAATTCTTGTTAACTTAATTATTTCATTGTATTTATCAGATATGTTTAATCTCCATAGATCTAAGACTAATTCAAGATACTCAAATCCCGTCAAATTATCATAAAGAATAGGTGTTTCGGGGACATAACCTAAGTACTTCTTGGAATTTACTGGGTCGCCAAACACGCTAAAACCCATTATATAAACATTGCCTCTACTAGGTTTAAGCAAACCTACTGCAATTCTGAGAGCTGTAGTTTTACCGCTCCCATTTGGACCTAGAAGAGAAACTATTTCTCCTCTTCTAACCTCAAAAGACATGTCTCTCAGGACAACTTTATCATCGAAACTTTTACTAACTTCTTCAAAGACCAACGCCAATTTTAGTACCCATATTTCATTTTTCTTAATTATATTAAGCATTTTAAAATACGCTTTTATAACTTTTTCGGTTGGTAGCTAAAAAGTACGAATTCAGTGTCTTCCAGAGCCTCCCAAGGCTCCAAAACATAGAGACGAACCCAAACAGTGGCCGACGCAGCATAAAAATCGAGACAATCCTTAGCAACACCACGCCGAGGAAGCATGAAAATATCGAAACAAA
>JAHQWF010000072.1 GCA_029856055.1 Candidatus Njordarchaeota archaeon
ACGAGCAACTGAGTTATTGTTGCTGTCCATAGCGAGCACTAATGGTAGATAGATGGCCGAGCCATTATCATTCACCGCCACTAACTGGACCTTATCGATGAACGACGCGTACTCATCCAGCTCAGAGAGCTTAAGCACATAGAAATTATTTCTAACCAAGTCGGGCTGAGGGCGAGATAGTGGCGATAAACTGTATCAACATTATATGAGCCTACGTGAATATCCATTACGCCCTCTGTAACCCAAGTAGAGTTACTCCAGAGACTTAAAGTTGGGCATGCCCCTCCGCTTGACACCTCGTAATAGACTCTAAGTCTAGAGAACTTTGCGGCTGCATAACCGAAATGTTCTTCTACTACAGCCTCAACTTCGTATAGAACTAGGTCATGAAGATTAAAGTAGATACCATTCCTTGATCCATCTGATACTGCATCATTGAGGATCTGGAGTAACGGTACATTAAACGTGCCTGAGGCTTGATTCTCTCTATATCTACTATAAACAAACACTGGCTTGCCATTTTCGTAATGATCTAATCTATCTGGCGGTGAAGCACCTGTATGAAGGAAATAGATGTCGATACCTAGAATAGCCTCATCATAATGCTCCCATTGCTCATTCTGATAAATATCAACTCCACTTCCATCTATCTTAAGCCATACATTGACCAATACAGCTGCTTCTGGTGGGAACCAACCAGAACCCCACAATTGGACTGTTGACCAAGTAATCTTAACATCAATTCTAACATCAGTAATTGTTGTTGAAATAGGTAACGGATCTGGCCAATTATCACTCCCATATCCTGATGGAGGCGAACCCCAAATCCAGCCCTGTACAATCTTAGAAACATAAGTATATGTATCAAAATACCCTATTCCTTGATTACCTATTGACAAATAGACAATGTGATCTGATCCGGACTGCTCGAACCTAATAAAATCATAGTTTGTTTTAGGGAAATCTCTCGACCATTCACCAGTTATGAAACTCCATCTACCTATTTGTTTGTACCAATGATTACTACCATAATTAAATTCAGGATCTAAAGTCCATTCATAAGTTGTTGTAGCAGCAGTAGGGTACGATAAAGAAACTAAAGTGAGAGAGAATCACAAATATTATAATCTTTCTATGCGTAGGCATTATAGGTCATCTCACAAAGAATTGTGAATTATTAACACTACTATGTAGATCAATGCAATTATGAAGATTATTGGAGCGATTATGGTTGGTTCCAAGCCCATTAAAGAAGTAATGTACATTAATAATAGGGGAATTACGCCGATAAACACTCCTATTGTAGATAGCGGCATTATCAGGAACATGAGGTAACTTATAATAACATTATTTAGACTGTAAGAGAAGTATGTATCAAGAATCATGATCAAGTTAGCTATGGCTATCACAACTAGGAAGAGTAGTTGGAGGACGATAGCAATCTTATCATGATCAAGTATCTTCTTCCTGAATAAGTCGCTTGGGAAGATAGATATCAGAAGCCACAAGCCGATAGGGGTAATAAATACGAATCTCAGTGAGATGATCAATGAGAACACTAAGCCAGCAAACAGTAAAGTAATAATGTTTATCAAACCACTCCAATAAATAAATTTCCTAGAGAAGGCTTGAAGCCTTCCAATAGACAAATGTGACACCTACAATTAAGAAATGATATATTTGAGTCAATTATTAAAAGTAATTAGTTATCTCTCTCTTTTCATTATTTCGTAGTATGATAATAGGTCTCTCTGCTCTTTAGTTGGCATGATAATATATTTTCTCTTCCTATGGAAATACATTATTATCTTGAATAACGGCATTCCACGGAAAATGAGGTATGCTGCGAGAATCATTGAAGCCATTGTTGGGTCATCCTCACACACTACAGCTGTTGGTTCAAAATTATCTATATTGTGATGTATCCATCCAGAGATCTCATCTAATTTTTCTACTGAATACTGGATAGTTGGGTCAAATTCCTCAAACCTAAACTTCAATCTAAAAACCTTATATTCCTCATACTTTCTTGCTTCCCCGAGATCTCTAACAAGAATTAGTACTTTCTTTATACCATTACTACTCCATGTGTAAGCTTCAGTTCTATTTACTGGGCCATACGAACCCGCCAATACACCCCAGATTATCCAGAACATGGAATCACTAAGGAGACTTACTTACAATTAGAAATAGAAGGGAATATAATTTAAAGTAGTTATAACTTACCTAGAAATACTTTATCGGAATATTAAGCTCTTTTATCTTCTCTAATAAAGCATCAGCCTCCTTATCAGATAACTTAATCGTGTATAGATAACGTTTAGTCCTAAACTTGACCTTAACAAAATCTCTATGCTTCTTAACTCTAACCTCAAGTGTTTTAGGTACTATCTCATCTAGCTTTTCAACATCATGAATCTCTATCGGCATCATAAAACACCTCATTAATGAGAGCAATAATTACTCAAAAACACTTAATGATGAGCATAAAAAACTTATTAAAATATTAGGTGTTAAACCTCATGGTTAATTCAGATAATGCTTGGAATAAATAAAAAACGGTAGCTAACCAGAAAAGCAAATGCGCAGTATGATTTAAATATGACCGTAAATAGTTCTAGTATAGGTGGATAAGAAAATAAAACAAATAGAAAATAACCGTCTAAGACAACAAAAAATTTATAAAAACCCATAAAGAATAAGAGAAATATATCAAAGAAGAAAGGACGGGTAGCGCAGTTTCGGTAGCGCGCCGCCTTGGCAGGGCGGAGGCCGCGGGTTCAAATCCCGCCCCGTCCACCATTATTCATTTTATTCTCGTAATTCCTAGGAGAAAGATAGAGTAAGTATTATATTAAATGTTCATATCCAGCTTTTATTGCTGAATAGAGATTCTAGATTTTGTTGGAAATTAACTTTATTTCGTCATTGCTAGGTATAATTGATTTGTTATCTAATGAAAGGAATTATAGAAATTTAGTATGTTACTAATTGGTTTTTCGGGATGTATTTCATTAGGTATGCGTTTAGGTGTAGCTTAGACAATAAGTTGCATTGTTATCTTTAATCTAAAAAAATAGTAAACTTTATATTAGGTTACATTATTACTCTTACAGAAACATCTATGGTTCTGTGTAATACCAGAAAATTTGTCATCTTTTCGCAGTTTTGCTTTTGATATTGACTATCGGTGCTAGTTAGTGTTTAATAAGGTTTTAGTGGCTAATAGGGGAGAGATCGCTGTTAGGATTATTAGGGCTTGCAGGGAACTCGGGATAAAATGTGCGACGATTTATTCTTCAATTGATAAGAATTCATTACATGTTAAATTAGCTGATGAGGCTTATGAAATCGGTCCTCCAGATCCATTAGAGAGCTATTTAGCGATTGAAAAAATAATTGACCTAGCTATTAAAATTAAGGCGGACGCTATTCATCCTGGTTACGGTTTTCTCTCTGAGAACCCTAAATTCGCTAAAGCATGTGAGAAAAACGGTGTAGTTTTTATTGGTCCTAAAAGCGAGGTACTAGCGGTTACTGGGGATAAGCTTAAAGCTCGGGCTTTAGTCGCAAAAGCTGGTGTCCCAGTCATTCCAGGTGTTCTAAGGCCATTAAACGATCCAGATGAAGCTGTTAAGATAGCTAATAGGTTAGGTTACCCTGTTATTCTCAAGCCTGCTGATGGAGGCGGCGGCATAGGTATGAGGATTGCTCGTAATGCTCGAGAATTAAAGAGATACTTCAATGATGCTCGTCTTGAAGCATTTAAGGCGTTTGGTTCTGACAAGGTATATCTAGAGAAAGTAATACCGAACGCTAAGCATATTGAGATGCAGATAGTGGCTGATAATTATGGTAATATCATTTGGTTAGGGGAGAGAGAGTGCTCTATACAGCGTAGGCATCAAAAGATAATTGAGGAAACTCCATCTCCCGCTCTTACTGTTGAGGATAGAGAGAGATTAGGTGAATTAGCAATAAGGGTAGCTGAAACAATTAATTATAATAATGTCGGTACCGTGGAGTTTCTCTTTGATGGCAGGAACTTCTATTTCTTGGAGGTAAATGCTCGATTGCAGGTAGAACATGGAATAACAGAGATAATTACTGGCATAGATCTAGTTCATCAACAATTACTGATCGCAAGTGGGCGAGAACTGGGAATTGAGCAGAGAAATGTCGAGAAGAGGGGATGGGCGGTAGAAGTTAGAATCACTGCTGAAGATCCATTAGAAAACTTTGCTCCAAGTCCAGGTAAGATAGTTTACTATGAGGAGCCTGGGGGCATGGGAATACGTGTAGACAGTCACCTATATCCTGGCTATGTGGTACCACCGTACTATGATGCCTTGATAGCGAAATTAATCTCATGGGGTCAGAATCGTAGTGAAGCTATAATGAGATTGAGAAGAGGATTGTCGGAATACATAATAGGTGGCATAAAGACGACTATCCCTCTATTAATGAAGATAATCAGCCACAGAGCTTTTCTAGATGGTACTTATACCACTTCATTCCTTAGGGAGAATTTAGAGATCTTTAAGAAGGAATTGATGGAAGAAGAGAGAAAGCGTATAGCTGCTCTGATAGCTTCATTAATAATTAGTAATAGTGGTTTAGAGAAAGCAGAGATAAAGAGTGATAAATCGAAATCTAAAATCAAGAGGGATTATAATTTGGGTTATGTTATACATCAGTTTAGTCGTTGGACTAAGAAGTTGTCTCCATGGAGAAAGTCAGCATTCTACTACTTATCCAGATAATGCCGCTTTTAAGGTGCAGATAGTATGTCTGAAGGACGTGATATTTCTGATTTAATTAGGGAGTTAAATGAGTTAAAAGAAAAAATAAAGAAGGGTGGCGGTGAGGAGAGAATCAAGCAACAGCACTCTAAAGGCAAATTAACTGCTAGAGAGAGAATTGATCTATTGGTTGATGAAGGTAGTTTCGTGGAGATAAATCCCTTTGTTAAGCACAGGGTATCATGGTTTGATATGGATAAGAAACGTTTTCCCGGCGATGGCGTTGTAACAGGATTCGCTAAAATTGATGGTAGATTAGTTTATCTATACGCTCAGGATTTCACAGTTATAGGTGGGTCTCTAGGAGAGATGCATGGGAAGAAGATAGCTAAGATATATGACCTCGCGCTTAAGAATGGTGTACCCGTCATTGGCCTTATCGATTCAGGTGGAGCTAGGATTCAGGAAGGAGTGATTAGTCTGTCTGGTTATGGTGAAATATTCTATAGGAATGTTATGGCTTCTGGTGTTATACCTCAGATATCGATTATTCTTGGGCCTTGTGCTGGTGGAGCAGTATATTCTCCAGCATTGACCGATTTCATAATTGTTGTAGATAAGATATCTTACATGTTCGTTACTGGGCCTCAAGTAACTAAGGAGGCTACAGGGCTAGAAACCACTTTCGAAGAACTAGGTGGAGCTCAGATTCACGCAGAGAAAAGCGGTGTAGCGCATTTTATGGTGGAGAACGAGGAGGAAGCCTTTGCACTTATCCGTACTTTACTTAGTTATTTGCCTTCCAACAATATGGAAGATCCTCCAATAATAGATACTGGAGATGACGTTAATCGAACTGATGAGGAACTAAATTCCATTGTTCCCACTGATCCCAATAAGCCTTATGATGTCCGGGAAGTAATTCTTAGAATTGTGGATAATGGAGAGTTTCTAGAGGTTCAAAGCCCGTTTGCACCGAATGCTGTAGTTGGATTCGCTAGATTAAATAGTAGAACAGTGGGAATCGTAGCTAATCAGCCCAACTATCTTGCTGGAGCTCTAGATATAGATGCTTCCGATAAGATAGCAAGATTCATAAGATTTTGTGACGCATTTAACATACCTATAGTAACGTTTGTGGATACTCCAGGATTTCTACCTGGAATCGATCAAGAACACGGCGGGATAATACGGCATGGTGCTAAGATACTTTATGCATATAGTGAGGCGACAGTACCAAAGATAACAGTTATACTAAGAAAGGCTTATGGTGGCGCTTATATAGCGATGAGCTCTTCGCACTTAGGAACTGATTACGTTTTCGCATGGCCAACGGCCGAGATAGCTGTGATGGGTCCAAAGGCCGCAGCCAGGATACTTTATGGAAAGAAATTAGCTAATGTGGGTGATCCCGCGAAATTCCTTGATAAAGTATCAAAAGAGTATGCTAAACTCTTCGCTAACCCATATATCGCGGCTGAAATGGGATATGTGCATGATGTTATAGTTCCTAGTGAAACGAGACCTAAATTAATTCTGGTGCTTGAGACATTAGAAAATAAGAGAGATAGCTTACCGCCCAAAAAGCACGGGAATATGCCCTTATAAGATGATGATTCATGCCTCTAGGTAAAATAATATTCTGGTTTGAGGAGCTGCCGTCAACGATGGATATGGCTCATGACCTAGCTATGAAAGGTTATCCTGAAGGTACTTTAATAATAGCTAATAGACAAACAATGGGTAGGGGTCGCTACAATAGGGTTTGGATATCGCGTGATGGTGGATTATGGTTATCATCGATTTTAAGACCTAGAGATAATGTTTTTATTAATTTACTCCCATTGATTTTTGCGGTATCCGTTCATGAAACACTGAGTATTTATGTATCTGATTGCTGGATAAAATGGCCTAATGATGTTCTTGTTGATGACAAAAAAATAGCAGGTATCTTAAGCGAATCTAGATTCACGGGATCTAAATTAAGTTATATTGTAGTTGGAATTGGTATTAACCTGAATAATGCTATTGATGATTCACTAGAAGACAGGGCCATTAGCTTATCCACCTTATTGGGAAGAAAAATCAATATTCCCAGTATATTTAGATCTCTCTTAGAAAACATGAATAGATTCTACGGGATCTATCAACTGACCCCTAGTCTAATTATTCACGAATTCTATAAGAGAACGCGAATGATTAAAAAGACCGTAAAAGTTATTATGGATGGAAAGATAATACAGGGAATCGGGTTAGGTATTAATCTTAATGGAGATTTAATTCTGAAAAATCAGGATCAAATAAGAATTATACATAGTTATGATGCACCATTTAAAGTATTGGTGGAGGACTCCTAATGACTAATCATAGAGAAGAGAGATACAAAGTAATTATAGATAACATAACTAAGATAGTGGAAGCTAGGAAACAGAAGAGTGAAGAATTAGTTGTCACCCTGGAGGGGAAAAAGTACAGAATTAGAATTAATAAGATTAGTGACAATAAGCTTCTAATCAATGTTGATGATGAAGTATTTACAATCACATTTGATGAAGAACAGGAATTAATTTTTGTTGATGGGTACCCCTATAGGGCCCGAATAATTAAGGAACCTGTACCCATTGTCAAAAGAAGTATCAGGATGCCTTTTATACGCCGAACAGTTGATATGTCCTCCAAAAAAGTTATTGTGTCGCCTATAACTGGGAAAGTACTGGACATATTAGTTAAACCTGGCGACAAGGTAAGTAGAGGTGAAGTTATAGCTGTAATTGAATCCATGAAGATTCGGAATGAGATAGCTAGTGATAAAGATGGAGTGATAAAAAGATTATTCATTAATGTCGGACAAGTATTAAGAAAAGGAGAAAAAATAGCAGAGATAGAATGATTCATTATTTAGAATAAAGAAAGAAAAAAAAGAAAATTACTTCTATGTCTTATTACTACTCTTCTTCCTCTTCCCATTCCTCTTCTTCTTCCTCTTCCCATTCCTCCTCTTCTTCCTCCTCATATGGTTCTCTATTGCCATTTGACATTCTGTAAGACCCCTAGAATTTATCTTGCTTCAAAAAAGTTTTCCCACAAAGATATTTTTAAATTTTTCTATACTAAAATGTCTTAACTTTTCTTAAGAACACAGAACTAGATCAATTAAATTAATCAGTGTGTTAATTCTAAATATGCTTTTAATTTAATGATTAATAGTTCAGTCACTTATCGGTGAAAATAAAATGATTCTGCTTCATCCCGACTTAATTCTAACTATGGATCCCAACAGAAGAATTTTGAAGCATGGTTGGATAGGCATAGAAGATGATAAAATTGTGTACGTCGGTGAGGATAAACCAGAGGGCGGAGAGAAAATCATAGAGCTTCCAGGTAGAATGGTTATTCCCGGCTTAATAGATTCTCATACTCACGTAGCCATGACTCTTCTCAGAGGTCTTAAGGACGATGCTGACTTAATGGATTGGCTACAAAACTATATTTTGCCTATGGAAATGAGATTGAAACCCTCTGACGTTTATTACGGCGCTTTATACGGCATAGCTGAACTAGTAACATCTGGAGTCACAACATTCATGGATATGTATTATCATGAGATAGAAATCGCTAAAGCAGTGGTTGATTCAGGTGTGCGAGCTGTCTTAAGTTGGGGGAGCGCTGATGTCTTTTTCCAGAGGAAGTCGGATGAAGAATTCAAGATAGCTGAGTCCTTTAGGCGTGATTTAGAAAAATTGAAAAAATCTACCGGCACCGCAGATAGATTATTCTATGCTTACGGCCCTCACTCTCCTTATGGATGCACAAAAGAACTATTAGAGATATTTCGAGACAAGTCGAAATCAGAAGACATTAGGATACATATTCATCTATCTGAAACTGAAAGTGAATTTAATGATATAAAAAAGAGAACCGGCATGACCCCTATCAAATATCTCGACTCTATAGGCTTTCTAAACGAGCGAGTAATGGCCGCGCATATCGTTTGGGTTGCTAGCGATGAATTCAATATCCTTAGTCAAAGAGGCGTACACGTCCTCCATAACCCAATCTCTAATCTAAAATTAGCTAGCGGTGTAGCTCCCGTACCAGAAATGCTCGAGAAAAACATAAATGTTGCTTTAGCTACAGATGGTCCAGCAAGCAATAACAGATTAGATATGTTTCGTGAAATGCATGTAGCCGCTATAATTCATAAGGGCGTAAAACGTAATCCAAAAATAGTGCCAGCTAAGACCATAATTGAAATGGCAACAATAAATGCCGCGAAAGCATTGGGTTTAGATAATCTCATAGGTTCAATAGAAACAGGTAAGAACGCTGATCTCGTAGTCCTTAACTTGAAAAAAGGTACACAAGGCACCCCTATACATGACCCATACTCCATGATAGTTTATTCCCTCGACCGCTCGTTCGTAGAATCAGTAATGGTTAACGGTGAATGGGTTTACTTTAACAACGAATTCACAAAAATTGATATAGATGAAACAAGAGAGAAAGTACAAAACATAAGAGAAAGATTAATGCATGAGGCTGGAATTAACTAAGATTGTCTCAACTCGTAACCACAAACAGGACAGTATCTCTCCCATCCCTCTAACTTATGACCACACCTAGGACAATACTTACCCAAAAAAACCACTCTCTCTTCCTTTCCCCTACTCAATCCAGAAAAAGATATACCGACAAGCGGCAGAAAGAAGAACAAGAAGAATATTGGGTACCCCATAGCCCATAGCAAAATCGATATAAAAACCGAGACAACTAACGTTAATATTCCAATCAGAACCCCCGTCAGTTTCGACGTATAAGCTCACCCGCTAAATTCTTATCAAGATCAAATCGATTAATTACCTAGTAATAGCTAAATAATTCAGATCACCAAAATAATTTTCAGAGCATCAAAGTACTAAGACCCACCATAATATCAAATAGTAACATTCAAGAAAATTTAAGCATTCTCACACCACTAAAAAAGCTGAATAAATCAAAACGATATTAAACACCTCAAAACCAACTAATACAAACTAAAAACAGAACTAACTTTTACGCACAAAAAGAACTCTACATAGAACCCTCTAAAAAACAAAGAAAATACAAAGATTTATGAAAATCCCCTTCTAATTTTAAAGTAAAAATAATAACAACGTAAACAAAAAGGTGAACCAAAATGAAAATAACTGTATCGCTAATAAAAGCAGATGTAGGTGGTTGGCCCGGCCACTCCCGAGTCCACCCAAAACTAATCGAAAAAGCAAAAGAATCACTAGAAGAAGCAAAAAACAAAGGAATAATAATCGACTACTACGTATTCAACGCGGGAGACGACCTACAATTATTAATGACACACACAAAAGGCGTAGATAATCCAGAAATACACGGTCTAGCATGGGAAACATTCAAGAAAGCAACAGAAGTAGCAAAAGAACTAAAACTCTACGGAGCCGGACAAGACCTACTAAGCGAAGCATTCAGCGGAAACATAAGAGGAATGGGGCCAGGAATAGCAGAAATGGAATTCGAAGAAAGAAAAAGCGAGCCAATAATAGTATTCGCCGCAGACAAAACAGAACCTGGGGCATTCAACCTACCAATATTCAAAATATTCGCAGACCCCTTCAACACAGCAGGACTAATAATAGACCCAACAATGCACCAAGGATTCAAATTCCACGTAATGGACGTATACGAAGGAAAAATAATCGAACTAAACTCACCAGAAGAAATGTACGACATACTCGCACTAATAGGACAACCAGGAAGATACGTAATAAAATACGTATACTCAAAAAACCCAGAAATCGGAATAGCAGCAGCAATAAGCACAGAAAGACTAAACCTAATAGCAGGAAAATACGTAGGAAAAGACGACCCAGTAGCAATCGTCAGAGCACAACACGGACTCCCAGCACTAGGAGAAATACTCGAACCATACGCATTTCCCTTCGCAGTTGAAGGATTTATGAGAGGGTCACATTGGGGAAGTATTCTGCCAGTACCATTGAAATATTCCCAGTGCACCAGGTTTGATGGGCCCCCAAGGGTAGTTGCTCTTGGTTTCCAGCTTGCTAATGGTAAACTGATTGGTCCTGCGGATCTGTTTGATGATCCAGCATTTGATCTTGCTCGTTGGAAATCTCTTGAAATTAATGATTGGTTCAGAAGACACGGTCCATTTGAGCCTCATAGAGTTTCAGCTGAAGCAATGGAGTATACAACACTTCCAAAGGTTTTGGAGAAGCTTAAGGATCGTTGGAAGACTGTTGGGCCGAAGGCTAAGAAGGCTTGGGCTGCTGGTGAATTGACGGATGTCCATGAGTAAAAAGTGTGCTTTTATTTTTTTTCTTTTCATTTTTTATTGTGTGTTTCCTTGCAAGGTATTTTGTTTTTGAGGATTTGTGATAGTTTTTTGGTTGCTTCTTTTATTTTCTCTGATTTCTCCCAGAGTGGTCCCTGGAAGTGCATGTATTTCCAGAATCTTAATGCATTTTTCCCGTAGATCCTGACTGCCCATCTTACTGTTACTCTATCTGTCTTCAGGTAGTAGGTTATTCTAGAGATGTTCACATAACTCCTTATGCCTAGCTGGTTAAGTATCTTGCTTTCCGTTTCTATTAATCTCGGTCTAGGTAATTGGTTTATCAAGTGATTTGGCAGTGCCCCTAATCCTAGAGAATAGGATTTAGTTCTTTTTCCCCATACAGCGCTCTTATGCGATGCGATTATTTCTCTTAATGTACTCATTAGTTTGTAGTTCTTGACTTCGATCGTTCTGATATATGATATGGAGGGCGTTATATA